>CAYFMO010000030.1:0-13313 GCA_964344225.1 uncultured Muribaculaceae bacterium
TCTTTGTTTCTACCATATTATTAGTTTTAAATAGTGTTCTCTTCGTGATTCTCTAGATTAGCCCACTCAGGTCCCCCTAAGAGGTACATCAAATTTAACCTATTTTTCTCATAATTCAATGAGGTTTAACTACTATATTTTATGCTTGCTACTTTTAAAAAATATAAAAGGGATAACTAAAAATCTCGTTATCCCTAAAAAATTGTTTAATATCATTAAAAACCTTACTAGTTAATTTTTATGTAATAAATAGAGGTCTGAAAGTGCTATGAGCATTATTAAATCAAAGAATGCTAGGAAGAGGATTGCTCCAATAGCTCCAATTGTTAGAGCCATCGCAAGGGCGTAGTAAAAGGAAAGTGTATGGAGTAACGTACAGAAAATTGCTGCAAGAAGCCATACCTTCAAATTTGTAATACGCCATAGCAAAACTCCAACAGTTGCAAAAGCCAATGGTATAAAGAACATTAGATTTTCACCTAGAGCAAAAACTAAAACTAATGATAGCACCATCATTACAAATAATGTCCCCATTAAAGTATTCATTGCATTTTTTGACAATGCATTGAAAGATGCAGAAGCCCTCATTGATGAATGAGATTTTCTATGAGCTTCGGACCTAGATCTAACATAAAGCAATACTGCTATAACCACCATCAAGACTGCCATTACAAACATTGCGACGTTATCAAAACTAATGCCCCTCACTGTACCAAATGCCTTAAAATTGGCTCCTACTGATATTGCACATAGATAAGCTATAATTTCACCTAAGATTAAAGCTGCGAGTGCTCCTAGAATTACATATAAACTATGCCTAAAAGCACGTTTGGCATCCAATCTTCCTCTTAAGATTTCAAATACAAATAGGCCTAAAAATAGAATTGCTAAAACTAGGCTTATAATTAGGTATGTAAGCTTTGAAAAATTAAAAAATCCTAACAACGGTATAGTAAAATTCGTAGAATCTTCATCTGATTTAAAATAATCCTTATCTGCATAAGCTTCTACAGTCAAATACTCCCCAACTAATGGTGTAAGTTGTTCTCCAAAATGCTGTATAGACTTTTGAGATACGTTATCAATATTATCTAAATCAGTATGATAATGATTAATATCTACTATAGTAGAGAAGTTAAGACCAGGGATTTCACTTTTCTCTCTTACAACAGTGAAGTCAGTAAAATTTGGCATAAACTTATATACAACTGTTGTCAAAGAATAAGTACTTGGGTACTTTGCAGTTTTGCCATATAATTCCATCAACTTGCTATTTCCATCAGAACTCTCAAATAAAAGAGCTGGTCCCATTGGGCCTCTCGCTTCTAGATTAATAAAAAGTCCAACATCTCGTACGTCATCTGCGTTATGCTCAAACATAGCATAAGCACCTTCCATACCTACTTCTTCAGCATCTGTAAACAAGACCTTGATTCCTTGATACCACTGATTTTTAACTTTCTTCACCTGGTTAACAAGCTCCAGAATAACTCCAACTCCATAGCCATCATCTGCTGCACCAAAAGACCAAACTGTATCTTTAAGTACTGGCTGAGCATACCTAGAATCATAGTGAGCTATTAACAAAAGATATGTTGTATCATCTAACTCTTTTTCTGGATGAAAAACAGCAAATATATTTTCTGGAACAAATGTATAGCCTTTCGCAGTGGTTGTATCGTATGTATAAATAACTGTTGTATCTGAACCTAAATCATTAAGACGAGAGACAAGATAATCCCTAACTTTTGCTTTAGCTTCTGGTTGCGCCACGGAATGTGGTTCTTGTGCTATTATTTTTAAGTCTTGATAAACACGTTCAGATGAAAATCCATCTGACTCAGCTGGTTTTGAGGATGGCCTAGTAAATATTCCAGCAGCTAAAACAGCAGCTACAGCAATCGTAAGAGCCAAAATAAAAGGTCTTAACTTATTCATAATGATTAAAATTTTTATTCAACAGCTCTAAAAATACGAAAAACTTTTTTAAGTAAAAACTATTTATACAAAAAAGCAAAGTCATCTACATACAGTACAGAACCAACTGCACCTGTATAATAATTTCCATAATAACTAGCACAGGCTACGACAATAACGTAAGCTGGTTTTCTATTATCTTTATAAACTAATGGTAATTCAAAATATTTATAATCAGTCGTACCAACATCACTTATAAACTCTCCATAAGCAATAACTCTTGGATCATTTTTTAAATCTGGAGTACCTGGATTATTACTTGCTACTAGGAAAGGCCCCATATTGTCACCTTCTCCTTCAGCAAAAAGCACTGCTAAGACCTGCATATTATCCATCTTATTCAACATATAAGAATAAGGATTTGTAATATTTCCAGCAAGTTTTAAAGTAGTTGGTGCAGTGTTTATTACTTGTGGTAAATAATGGTACCAACCTGCAAGTTTTTCTGGGCGAGAAGTAAATGGAGTTCCCCAAAGCAGGTGAGCATTACCATCAAATCTTAGAAATTCTCCTGTAAATAAATTGCCTGCTGCTAAAACTCCAAAAGCAGTTTTTGTTTCCATCCTAGCAGCTGCCCTACCCTCTTTCACAAGACTATACTCTGGAACTGTAGTAGCATCTCCAGCCACAGTTACACCTTTATTTGCTGTATCCCATACCTTTACTGGATCTGCTTGTGCATATGGGAACCAGTTTTTCCCCTCACTACTCCAATTATTGAAGCCCATATTTGCAAGTTGAGCTGGTGTTTCTGTTCTAAAACTATACTCCTCACTTACTACCTCATTGTCCCCATCTTTATTTACAACTAATCTTACGAGATAGTCCGTTTCCATTTTTAGCTTCTTAATGTCAGCTTTAACTTTTATGCCTGTAATTGTAGCATCTTGTACGACTATCCATTCTTTTGCAACAAGTCTCTTATACTCAAGTCTTGGAGTACCAGTGCCATCATACTCTGCTTCAATTTCAGCCTGATAACACCATGGATTCACAAACTTAACACTAGGCTCGATATCCAAGTGGACGAAATTAAGAGTCCAAGTTATTTCCTTTCCTTTATGTTCAACAACGAACTTTCGCGGTAGAGTACAATCTAAGGTCATAGGAAAATCAACTTCTCTCTCTATCTCGACTATATCTGAACCTAGCTCTTCTTTACCAATAGTTCTAACAATAGTTGAACCTATGGCCTCTAATTTCATTTCGTCTATCCTAACCTCTTTAAGATTTTGGTCTCTAGTAAGATAAACCTGAGCCTCCTTGCTATTTAACTTCCAATCCACTGAAGCAAAACTAGAACAATCCACATATCGCTCTATAGGTTGGATTGCCTTTATTTGCCATTTATACTCGTGGTAATTTGTTAGAGTAAGATCAATAGGAGCAGACAAATTCATATATGTCCCTAACTCTGGTCCTTTAGAACCTTCTGTATAAGCATATTTAAGGAGTTTGACCTTTTCAATATCAGAAACCTCATCTAATACCACATTAACTGTCATAGTGGTATTGTTAATCTCTGGTTTTTCCACCTGACCCTCCACTTCAAATTCCAAGAAACCAGCAAAAATGCGTGGATAAGCCATATCATTTTTAATAAGGCAGGAATTAAGTGAAATTAAAGGAAGGATAGCTAATATATATTTTAAAATCTTCATATCTACTGAGTTTTCTGGGATTATCTATGATTTTTTAATCTTAGAAGATTTAACAGGTATGTAGTAAGATAAGCCTAAACCTATTGAAAATAGATTGATCTTAAAGTTTGCACCACTATTTTCCATAACACTTACATTCACCTGATTAGTAGTTTGAACAGCTTTCTCATAGCTAAGTCCTAAGACTCCTACTGAAACCTCAAGAGCTACTTCATTAGTTACAAAAACAGCAAGACCTGGTACAAGCCCTATTTCAAAATTATATAAATCTTGATATGTCCCGACTTTTTCATATTTGCCTGTTGGCAAATTACTACCAGGAGTTAGAATTTCTTGCCATCTATAGGTTTCGGACTGACCATATCCACCTGTTGCTCTTAGTTCTACAAACATTCCAAAACGTTTGCTATTAGCAATTGCCATATAATAACGAGCTGTTAAAGCTCCTTCATATGCCTGTTTGAAATAATTGTAGTCGCTAATACCAAAGGACATACTTTCCGACAAAGCAAGGTTTGCTCCGCCCAGGCTTAAAGAGGTTCTTCCGTAATTGAAACGTGCACCTAAAGCAAGGTTATCTCTTATAAAATAGGAAGCATAAGGAGACACACTCCAAGTTTGCATATAAGCATTAACATCCTTCACAACAGAAAAGAGCAAAGCATAACCTGAGTCTCCATGGCTATTTCCAATATTAAAGTTATTATAAGCGAAAGAGACACCTGCCCCCAAAGTCCCCTTTGGGATAAAACACGAAGTAGCTCTTTCAATACCTCTATTGAACTTTGGCTTTTCTGTTTCAGTCTCTGCCGAAAGGGCAGAGACTCCACAGATTAAAAGTGATATCGTAAAAAGTAATTTACGCATTATTTATTATAATTTGTTTGTTCTAATTGTTCCGGTGTGAGCTCATTCATATTATAAACAAGAGAGAACTCATCAACATACATAACACTCGATGTAGAGCCAGTAAAGTAGTCACCATACTTACTTGAAGAAGCAACAATGACAATATAAGTTGGCCTTGCGCTAGTGTTTCTATATACTAAAGGAATTGTAAAGTCCACATAACCATTCGTTGCGTTAAAGTCTAAAGTACCATAAGCAATGATGGCAGGGTCATTCTCTACGTCCACAAAGAGTTGCTGCTGTGTACTAATTAAGAATGGTTGAGACCAAGAGGTTATAAGTACTTGTACTTGAGCTATGTCTGGTTTACCACTCATACTTCCGTACGGAGCTTTAGTCTTATTGATAGTACCTGGAGCATAATCCACCCAACCTTTTAAGGCTAATGGGCGAGAACTAAATGGAACACCCCAATTAAGCTCTGCACCTGGATTTGTAATGCTCACAATAGCTTTAAGGAATTTACCTGTGTAAATATTACCAGCTGCAAGTCCTACCATTGCAACCTCTTTACTTTCAAGTTTAGCAGCTGCTTTACCACTACCTGAAGCCACTAAATGGTTATATTCTGGACTAGTCGGATATACACCAACAGCATCAGAACCCTTATTTGCTGTATCCCAATAGAAATTGTTTGCATCAGCATTCGGGAACCAAATATTTCCAGATTTATACCAACTATCGAAGCCCATATTAGGTACAACAGCTGCCACCTCAGTAGTGAAAGTACGAGCTTCTGTCTCTAAGTTCTCTGGGTTCACAGCACGGAATTCATACATTGTAGATGGTTGTAGACCAGAAATATAAGTACTAAATGTTCTGGTTGTAGCATCCTTTTTAACTGTAGCAGGATCTACATTTTGCCAATCAGGATTTCCAAATTTACGATATTGGAAAGTCAAAGCTTCTGGCATTTCTGCTGAGAACCATTGACCTGAAACCTTAGCAAATGTTGCCCAAATATCAAAGACCTTAGGATTAACTGAATCGAATGGAGTAGAAGGCTTAACATCAAATTTAATATGTTGAACCCTAGTGTTATTCTCAACGTCAGTCATCTCAACTTCGATATCATATAGGCCCATAGGAAGCTTAGCAAAGAAAGTAGAGAAATCCACACTTGTTTGTACTGTTCCTACAGTAATATTCGGCACAATAATACCTGCATTTGCAAGCGCTGCAATAGTTTCAGCAGAAGCATTTACAAGAAGAACATTTCTATCTAAACCTGCTGCAGAAAGCTCTAAACTAGTATGGTGTAAACCTATATGCTTAAAGCCTTTGGAAGCGTTAAAATATACGACCCCATCTATAGCTTCACCCTTACCAAACTCAAATGTTCCAGTAAGTTCGTATGTGTTACTATAAATCATTGGCTTACCCATTGCTAAGAAGTCTAAAACAACGTTATATGTTTTTTCATTTAAGGAGTCGCTTACTACTACCTCGAATGCTCCGCCTCCGAAGGTCTCTTGTTCTGCTAAATCAAAAGAGAAATTATAATGTTGTTTTGCTTTAACATTGGTATAGGCTTCTGAAACAGCTTCATAAATGACATTGTCATGATTAACCATTCTCAAAGTCCAAGATAGATTACCTGTAACTGAGAAGAAACCCTCCTTTTCATAAGTCCCTGTTAAAGAGCTATATACAAGTGTTCCTTCACCATTTGTTACAGTTAGCGTATACTCTTTAAAGTTTGTTTTTATTTTTTCAGACACCTGGGTAGTAACCTTAACATTTGTCAATGAGCAGGTTAACTCTATAGGTAAAAGTATATTCTCTGAAATTGTAAAAGTTGTTTGTCCAGAATACGCTGGTGCATCAAACGCAGCCGCCCCTTGCATAGAAGAAGTTGCTGTCATTGTGTACTTTCCGATAAGTAATTGAAGTGGTTCAAGTGCTAAATTTCTATGATCTTCAGTAGTATAAACCACATTACCGAAGGTATTTTTAATACTTATCTGGAAGATTGGCTCCTCGCCCCCTTTAGTAGAAACAAGCTCAACGCTCTCATCCATACTAAGATTAAGGGTAAGGTAGCCCACCGCTTGGTCTTTTGTTCTAAGACAAGATGTCACAAAAAAGCCAAGAGAAAGTACTATTAATATATTTCTTAGGTAAAATTTCATAATTATTGTGGTAAATGGAAGGTCAATGATTTTTCTAATACTTGTCCTTTTGCATCAGTAACTTCAAGAGTAAACACATAGTCTTCTCCTGGATTTCCTACTTGTGCAATAAGAGGAATTAGATTAGATAGTGGGAAATCTACCTCTGTTTTACCAACAAGAGCATCTCCTGCTGGAAGCATTGAACCCAAGTTTTCAATAGCTACTGGGTCATTAATAAGGTCTATATAAGGCTTATTATCAGTAACTACTGTGATTAGCGGCTGGAAGTTTTCACTTACATATACAATGAAACCTGCAATTCCCTCTGGTGCCTTAACTATTAGGTTGACATCAATACCTTCCACGATATCTAGTACTGGGAAATCTGGATGAGCAGGCCACTCAAGAGTAGGAGTGGTATCCCCTGTTTCTCCTCCTTCACCTGTGTCTCCACCAACGCCTGTACCTGGAGTAACTCCACCTGGAACCTCTTCCTCAAAACCTGGCACCAACACATCTTGGTTTACTTCATTAACTGATGTATCAATAATAAGAGAAAGCACACTCGTTTTACCTGTTAATTGTGCATCAACATGTATAACATGATGATCCGCTGCTGCAACAACAGGAATTCTATGGGTAACCTCTGCAAAAATAGAATTATCAATACTTCTATATCCTTTAACTGTTACTCTTAAAGGTCTAACAGGGAAATATGCCTCTTTTACTGGAGCATTCTCCACAAAATCTTCAGATGCCCAAGTTAAGAAAGTGCCTTCTTCGTTAGCATCAGTATAACTAACTGTAATAGAATAGTCAACAACTTCTGTTTTAAAATTAGTAGTTGGAACCACAGTAACTTTCATATTTTGAAGAGTACAAACTAGGTCTAATGCAGTAATAGCGCCATCTACAATTGCAAATGTTTTTTCTACAGCATAAACTGGATTGTCCCAAGCTACAATATCTTCTGTTGGTGACTTAACTTCTATCCTATAATTACCTTCTGACAATTCAATAAGTGCAGGTAATTCTGAATATTTCCATGTATTACTAAATTCGCCTGTTGATTTCTCAATCTTAACATCAAAATCAGCGACATTAACTGGCCCTGATTTAACGACGACATACTCGCCTTCTGCTTTAAGGCTTAAAGTAAGGCCTGTCTTCCCCTGCTTTGGTGTTTTAACACAACTTAAAGCTACAAGGGCAACTGTAAAAACAGTAATTAATTTTACAAAATTCTTTCTCATATTTAGAAAACTTTTTATTCTTCTTTTGATTTTTAATAATGCAATGTAAGGTTATCAACTCTTAGAATTGACCCATGCCAACATTTTTGATTGCCCCCAGCCATCTCAAATGTTCCTCTTGAAACAGCAGGGTCTGAAGATGTCGATGCTAAGTATGACATATAAATAGAGGCAGCCTTTTTAGTAAGATCCGTATAAACAATATCATATGTCACAACTGTACCTGTATTATCATAAGTACCATCCTGAACATTTACTGATGCGATAACATTTCCACCTGCATCTTTAAGTTGAAGTACAAATTGATACTTTTCACCTGATTTTGGTACATATTGACGCCAGAATGAAACCTTAGAAGGTCTTGAAGCGAAAGCGTGACCATCTGAAGAGTGGTTTCCTCCATTATCTGCTGTACCTATCCATATCTCACCTGCGGTTGCCTCACCTGATGATATTTCTGATGCCCAGGCTCCTGTTGCAATAACTGCAATTTGAGCAGAATAACCTGAAGCCACATTCGTTGTTGAATATGAGATAGTTGGCATTACTTTATATTCTTGGTATGCTGCAGTTACCTCACTCAATATTCTCTTTTTACTATTTACAGCCCACCAAGCATCTGCTTCATTAGCCCAAGGTAACCACCAAGTTCTAGACCCTGTTCCTCCTAATATTATATTATATTTGAAGACTGCTGTTGTCCACTGATCAAAATTAGAGTTTCCAACTTGCTGAGCTCCTTCAGTTGTTAGGGTTAAAACTGGACTTACATTTTGCTCATTATTATTATATATGAGTCTAAAGTTGTAATTATGACTTGAAAAAAGATTTTTAATATCCTCAAAAAGAATATTGCCACCTTGAATCTCTTTAGGCTCTACAGTTGTCCAAGATTCTAAAATACTACTCTTATATTGAAGACGATATTTTGAAGGATCTCCTTGTGTAACAGTAGCTTTAGGTCCTTTTACATTAGTTGCCCACACTTGATAATTCTCAATAGAAAGATTTGCTTGAGCAGGGATGAGCTTAATATTATATGTCTCTGTAATACCTTGCTTGCCAAATTTATCAACTGCTGTTACCTTTAAAGTTGCAATAGTTTCTGGGTAACTCAAATGGTAAGCAGCGTTCTCGCTTAAATATGATACAAAACCAGAGAAATCAACAAGTGCCAAACGCTGATTCTTAATTGCAACCCATTTAAATCCAATTGACTTAAGAAGTTGTGTCGTTGTATCATCTAAATTAGTAAGGTCCACAGTTGACAATTGAGGGAAATAAGGAGAAACTAATTCTAAATAACAATTTTCCATACCTCCCATTGTAACAATATCTGCCTTATAAGTAGCAGAAGGGATATCCATTGATACCGCCTCAACAACCTCTACTCCATTAGCAGAGTCAAAACCTGAAACTACTATAAATGGCTCATTTTGGACTGCGAATGCTGCTGGTACTGTCCACTCTTTATTGATATTTTCCACTGTATTATCCAAGGTAATCGTTAAAATTATCTGGCCATACTTAGGGTCTTTATCAATATTAAAAGTGATGAAATCATTTGGATTACAATATATTGGATCATGCTGATACATCATCCACTTACCATCAATCTTAGCATAAACCTCAAGATATAAGTCTCCTACTGGCATATAGCCTGCCCTTGTCTCTGTTTGAGAAAAGTGAAGACCTTTTCCTGCAGCTGTCTTGACAGTAGCACAGTATTCCTGATGTTCAATTTTCATCATATCTCCGTAAGTAACGGCAACCTGTACTTTTGACATTCTTGCTACTGCATTTAACTCTTTTACTTGTTGTCCAACAACGTCAAAAACAGTGTCTGCAGCATAATAAATTGAGTTAAAGCCTACTCCTAAAGAGTCGCCCCATTGAGCTAGGAGTCGGTGCTTTCCTGCGTTCAATCTGATTTTTTTACCTATTGTCTCGGCAAAGGTACTGCGATATCTACGCTTTCCAGTTTCACTATAGATCTCGACTTCAAAATCTTCTACGTTAGGTATAAATTCATTTCCTTTAGTCTGGATTAGGTTTCTATCCTCCGCTCTAGTCAGAGATAAAAGAACCTCACCTTCTTCAGTCAAAAAATTCTCCGTAACTGATTCATTACAAGCACTTAACAGTGCAACTACAATGAATAATTTAATTTTAAAATACTTCATTTTTCTATCGAAAAAGTTTAAAAATCAACTTGCAAAGGTAGAATTTTTATTACAAATACAAAACTTAGGGGTGAGTACTGCTAGTTTTGTGGTAAAATATGACTTTGCTTATTCCGAAAAAATCGGTACTTTTGCGTGTTATTGATAAAACTAAATATGGCAGAAATTACAAATTATACAGACGACAATATTAAAAAGCTAGAAGACGTAGAACATATCCGAAAAAGACCGGGTATGTATATTGGTCGTTTAGGAAACGGTGATGATCAAGGGGATGGTATTTATGTCCTTTTAAAAGAAGTTATGGACAACTCCATTGATGAGTTCACTATGGGTTTTGGGAAAATTATACACGTTGAGTTCAATGAAAAAGAAGCATCCGTGAGGGACTTCGGACGTGGTATTCCCTTGAACTCCGTTGTTAAAGTTACTAGTATGCTAAATACTGGTGCAAAATATGATGATAAAGTTTTTAAAAAGTCAGTAGGTCTTAATGGTGTGGGGTTAAAAGCAGTAAATGCTTTGTCAACTCATTTTTATGTAGAGTCTTATCGTGAAGGACAATGTTCATATGCTGAGTTTAGTCAAGGAAAACTCCTAGACTCAGGTATGAAGGAAACTAAGGAGAAAAATGGAACTTATGTTAGATTTACTCCTGACAGCCATCTTTTCGTAGATTATAATTTCCATTTTGAATTCGTTGAAAGTCTTATTAAGAACTACTCATACCTTAAAAAAGGCTTAACTCTTAGGCTTAATGGTGTTGACTATAAGTCTGAAAATGGACTACTAGACCTTGTAAGAGAGAATATTTCTGAGACTCCCCTATATGAACCAATCCATATAATTGGTGAAGATATAGAGATTGTAATGACCCATGGGAATAGTTATGGTGAAAACATTGCATCATTTGTAAATGGACAAAACACTCGTGACGGTGGTACCCACCTTTCTGCAATGAGAGAAGCAATTTCTAAAACATTGAGAGAGTTCTTTAAAACAAACTCCAAGAAAGATTTTGCCCCAGAAGATATACGTCAAGGTATTATTGGTGCTGTGAGTATCCAAATTCAAGAACCAAACTTTGAAGGTCAGACAAAGACAAAACTTGGCTCTAACTATATGTGGGAGTCTACTATCACACATAAAGACGGCACACAGACCTATGAACAAGGCCCTACAATTAGAAGTTTCGTTAATGATTTTGTAAAGACAAATCTTGACAACTATCTTCATATTAATAAGGATATTGTACCTGCAATGCTAGAGAAAATTACCGCTTCAGAAAAGGAGAGAAAGGAAATCTCTGGCATTCAAAAAAAGACAAGAGAAAGAAATAAAAGAACAAACGTCTATAACAAGAAACTTCGCGACTGCAAGTACCATTATAATGATAAGTTACCAGCAGATAAAAAAGATTTGGCTGAGGAAACAAGTATTTTTATTACTGAGGGTGACTCTGCTAGTGGAACTATAACAAAAGCTAGGAATGCTGAAACTCAGGCAGTGTTTAGCCTTCGTGGCAAGCCAATAAACTGCTATAAAGAAAGTAGAAGAAGAGTTGCGGAGAATGAGGAGTTAAATTTACTCGTACACGCACTCGGTGTTGAAGAAGAGACAGATGATCTAAGATATAATAATATTATTATTGCAACGGACGCAGATGATGATGGAATGCATATTCGTATGCTGGTTCTTACTTTCTTTATGAAATATTACCCTGACCTTATTCGTCGCGGTCACGTTTTCATTCTTCAAACTCCTTTATTTAGAGTAAAAAATAAGAAGGAAATAAGATATTGCTATAGTTCAATAGAGAAAGAAGATGCAGTAAAAGCTTTGAAAACAGGTGTTGAAATCACACGTTTTAAAGGCCTTGGAGAGATTTCACCTGAGGAGTTTGTAAATTTCATCGGAGAAGATATGAGATTAGATACTGTTAAGATAAGCGATGAAGAATCTATTGCTGAAATCTTAGAGTTCTATATGGGTGATAATACAGTGGAGAGACAGAATTTTATCAGAGAGAACCTTCGTAGTGAAGAAGAACTTGAAGATATTAATATTTAAATATTATGAGAAAGTTAACCGCCTTTTTACTTAAGGCATTGGGATGGAAGGCGGGCGAACCACCTGCTCCAGACAATAAATGTATAATCCTAGGAGTACCCCACACCTCTATTTGGGATTTTATAATTTCTTATCTTTACTATACTTCAGTGGGTGGCAAGGCCTATGTTATGATAAAGAAAGAACTTTTTTGGTGGCCTCTTGGCTGGATACTTAGAAAAATAGGAGGTGTGCCAGTAGATAGAAAAAATGCCTCATCTCTAGTGCGTAGTGTAATAAATGAAATGAACTCAAAAGAAGTTTTACATCTTGCAATCGCACCAGAAGGAACTCGCAAACCAATAAAAAGATGGAAAACAGGCTTCCATACTATTGCAAAAAATGTTGGTTGCCCTGTATACCTTGGATATTTTGACTGGGGTACTAAAACAATAGGTAGAGGACAAAAGGTAGAATTAACGGATGATCCTAAAGCAGATATGGAACGCATCCAAAAAATATATGAGGATATGAAGCTTACAGCAAAATATCCTAAAAATTACATTACTGGTTAAAAACTGAAAATAACCAAACTTACTATGAGAAGCTTATATTTTAAATTTAGAAGAATGAGGGAAAACTACATTGATACCCTCTATAAATTATATGAATATTGTACCACTTTCCATGCGAAAAAAATCCACTCTAGATGGGCAGATCAAAAGGGAGGTGGCTATACATATAAGGAATTTAAGAATCAATGTGATTTTCTATCAAAAAAGTTAACTCAATATGGTATTGGCGCTGGGGATAAAGTAGCTATTCTATCTCAGAATATGCCAAATTGGACAGTTGCACTCTTTAGTCTTGTTCCGTTTGGACGTATTGCCGTACCCATACTTCCTGATAGTTCAGAAAATGAGGTTACAAATATCCTTACTCACTCCGACAGCAAAGCTCTTTTCATTTCTAAAAGAATGCTTCCAAAACTCAAAAAGGAGCTTTATGACTCAATGGTTTTAATTATTGACATTGAAACTTTTGAACCAATACATAAAGACGACAACGCGTTCACCTGTGATGGAAGAGTTCAGGAACCAATGCCTGAGGACATTGCTACTATTATATATACATCTGGCACAACTGGTAATGCAAAAGGCGTAGTTC
>CAYFMO010000031.1:0-12938 GCA_964344225.1 uncultured Muribaculaceae bacterium
ACTTCCTCTGATTCAAGTTGGTTACACCTTCTATGGACTCATGATGACTCCATTCCTAGCACATCCTCTCGCCACCCATATCTTCAATATTAACAGCCTCAGCCCCGAATTCCTATCTTCCTGGAAAAGTAATGTCATCCATCAAATGACCTGCCTCCTAACCCCAGAAGCAAGTGGCTCTTAGGGAGAATTTACTATATTTTTGCAAAAGGTATAGGGTAATCAGAACCATAAATCTTTTTGTATTCTGCTACGAAAGTAGCATATCTCACTAAGGATTCTTCTGTCCTCTTATATATTTTTAAGGCATTTACTGAAAATTTTAAGGCTTTTTCATCTAAAGGATCTATTGATAAAAGCATGTCTGAGATTTCTACAGTAGCTTTTACATCTTTGGCTCCAAACCTTCTTTCAAGTTCCGCATAAAGTATTGGAAGTAACTTATTTTCTATGTTTTCTTTAAACTCATCAAAAATAGGGTCATTCATAAAATTAAGAAATTTACCCTGAGAAAAAATATCTAGTATTGCTTTAATATCCATTTCCTTTGCATTAAGCAAGTCTATCATTTTGAGATAGTCACAATAAAATACAGCTTCTGTTTCTAAATAATATCTTCCTTCTCTATATACTACATTGACCCCATCAAGTTCACTAAGAGATTTTCTAAGACTATTTATAGCAACACCTCTAGAATTTTTAACCTTATCTTCATCTTTGTCAGGCCATAAAATATTGCTGAGCCTTCTTGAAGAAATCCCATTAGAGTAAAATCTTTGAATCAATAAACAGAGAATTTGTTTTTGTTGATGAGAGAAAGTTGTAGAAATTAAATTTCCGTATTTATCTATAACTCTAAAATCTCCAAACAGTGATATTGAATTAGGTTCTGCATGTGTTTTAAACACCCTTTTTGTCCCTGAAATATATTCTCTTACTTTTTGCTTTTTCCTATTGATGTTTATAATTAAAATGGCTATTAGCCCCAAAAAAAGAATAAGAGAAAGAAAAAATACTAATCTCATCCATTTTGGCCAGAAGTACATAAAACCTCTATTTAGAGTATCAGCGTCAATAGGAGGATATGCAAGAGAATAAACTTCTAAGGTTGAACTGATGTCATCTTCAAACACTTGTACTGTTGTGAAAAATGTATTTAAATCTTTATCTAGATAAATGTTAGCATTAGTTCTCATTTTATCTGAGACAATAGGGATACTATTACATAATTTTTTGTATGAGCCATCTTTGATAGAAAATTTGTATAAATAAAGTTCTGAAGAACTTTTATATTCTGGATAACAAAGCGTGAAAAAATATTCATCATCTACGATGAGATTTCTTACAGGAACCACATTGTCTCCCTCCCATTTTAAGCTCCAAAGTGTTTCACCTTCACCTGTAAGCATATTTATTCTATGCAAATCGTAAAAATATTGTCGCCCTACTACTTGTTCTCCGCATTGGTTCCCCATTCCACCGAAAACATAAAGGTAATTTCCATCTACACCAGCAGAAGTAAAATATCTAGGATACAGTTCTCTTCGTGAATTTTCCCATCTTTTTTCCCATCTTTTTGTGTCAGGATTTAATGCGTAAAAATTTCCATTATATAGCATGTTTCCAAATCCACCAAAAATCATAAACTCATTTTTATTAGGCTCAAAAAATGTTGCATGGTGGTGCATAGGCATGTGCAGATGACTAGTAGAATAAACCTCCCATTCAAGAGGCTTTAAATTAAGTTTAGCTATTGTAGGAGAACCTTCTGGGCTAAGATCGTCGTAGATTTCATATGTATACAAAAAGTCTCCGTTTTGGTCAATAAAGTTAAGTCCTAACTTTAACTGCACGGGGCACTCGTTAATGAAAATGTTATTTTCTGAAGTTCCTAATACGAGGGAGTGCTTCCAAAAATGCTTTCTATCATAATAATAAAATTCTTTCAGCTTACGGTTATAAGCTGCTCCAGCAATATCTTCACTAGAAAATTTTAAAAATTGATTCCAATCCGTTGATTCATTAATTAGCCAATACGGATTTTCAACAAATCCAGTGATAATACGATTTTTATCATGAATTCTATTGCCTTTATTTTCGTCTAAAGGAAATTCATAGCAATGATAACTATCACTAATCTTGAGATCACGA
The DNA here is from genome assembly GCA_964344225.1 of uncultured Muribaculaceae bacterium. GTDB lineage: Bacteria > Bacteroidota > Bacteroidia > Bacteroidales > UBA932 > Cryptobacteroides. Next base: position 2,152 of record CAYFMO010000031.1, read on the forward strand.
ATTGCAAAAGTTGGAACGTCAATTATGTGATCGCTTTTTCCAAAAACTACCTTAAGTTTCATTTTATTTGGCAATTCATCTGCTTGAGTATCAAAGCTTTTCCCTGCTATGGAGAGAATGACTTGACTTGTTTTTAAATCAAAACTTATAGAGATGTCATGCCAATGTAAATATTGCATATCATTTTGTGGAATTTCTGCTTTAATCAAGCTATATCTCCCTTCTTCATTGAGACGAAACATTAGGGTATCTCCTTGATCTTGATATGAGAAGTTCCAAATTCTACCTGAAGCCCCATCGCATATTCTAAAAATATAACCAAAGCTATATGGAGGATAGAGCGAAAGCTTAAACTTTATAGTAAATGAATCTTTAAAATTTTTAGTATGCTTACCAAAAACATTGCAAGATGTGCGCTTGTCAATTGCACTTAGATTTCCTGTAAATTTTAAGCCTTGAGCCACGCTCTCAGGAGTGCTGATACTGCACAATATAAGCAGTAAGATGAATAGGCGGGATTTAACCCTTGTTTTAACCTTTTTCATGGTTTAAGTCTTAGATTTTTCTACAATTTAAGGTAAATTTTCCAAAATTCCACATTAAAATTAGCCAGATTAAAAAACTTTTTTTATATTTAATCTCTGGTTAACCTATAAATTAATCCATCAATGTTTTATTTGTACAAAATTTAACAACAAAATTATTTATTCACTTTAATAACCACAGTATGAAAAATTTATTTCGATCGATGTTAATGCTACTTACAATAGGTGTATTGGCAGTTTCTTGTGAACCTAAAGAAGAAACATCAAAAGTTGTTTATGGAACAATCCAAGGTGTTGTAACAGATAATTTAGGTTCTCCTATTATTGATGTAGATGTAACTGTTCAAGGAACAGAACTTTCTGCAGTCACTGGAGCTGATGGAAGATATCTTATCAACAATGTTCCAGTCGCTAAACAAACTATCAATTTTGCAAAAGAAGGCTATGCAACAACAACAGTGCTTTTAACAGAAAAGTCATTTGATGCAAATAACAAAGCTATAGCAGATGCGATTCTTGAAATTTCGGGAGCTGTCATAACTGGTAGATGTGTTGATGCTTCTAATGATAATGCGCCATTGGCTGGTGTAAAAGTAACTCTAAATGGGGCAACATCACAGACAACAGATTCTGAAGGACTTTATAGATTTGAGGATTTAACAATTGATAACTACACACTTGTTTTCACAAGGACAGGCTGTGTGGACGTTACTAGAGAAGTAACAGCTGAGCAATTCACAGGAAACTATGTTGTAACTCTTGATGATGTAAGAATGGGTGGAAAAGAACTTCTTCCTGGAGCTACCGCTGAGGACTTAGCCGATGTAGATGTATGGCATTATAATGAATATAGGGGAGGAAAGAATGCAGATGATTATCCTCATTTTGACTGGTCTTCAGACTATATGGGTACATTTACTAGCTGGTATGGTTGGTGGGAAGAGCAAAATGAAGGTACAACATTACAGATTAGAAATGATGCTAATGAGCATCAATCAAATCCTGCTGATTTAGAAAAATTTGACTCTTATTTAGTAGGACGTAAATATATTACAGCAGACAATAATGTTATGAGTCTTAAGGTTCGTACACATGGAGCAGACGATGCTAATCCAGTACATTTTGGAGTTATGGTAATTGATCTAGCTTCAGCAAATCCTGAGGCAGAGTTAATAGGTGATATTCGTACATATGGAAATGATCGTTATTCAAATCCTGATTTTGAATTTAACCTTAGTAAATACAACAACAAGGAAGTTGTAATTGCAATTGGTATCTATCGAGCTCAAACAGGTGACTATTGGAAACAATTATGTCTTCGCCGTATTGCTTTTGCAAAAGAACAACCTTCTGAGTGGGGTTACCTACCTGGCACTCCAGTAGCTGGTCTACATGAAGGTTATAAGATGACAATGGAAATGGTGCGCTCTACGATGCCTGTAACTGAATTCAATGCTTTTACTGGTATTTCAGAAGTACAACCTCAAGATATTGATGGACCAGAAAGATATCGCGATGCTTATAAGACATGGAGACCAGCAGGGCATTTCGCTGCATGGTGGTCGTGTATGCCAATTAAGAAGGACGCTGAACCATTTGCTAATGGGGGTTATGTAATAAAAACTCGCGGTGGCGGAACACGTGTAAGTACAGAGGAACCAGAATCATATTTTTATGCCAAGTTTGATATTGCAGAAGGTAGCAATAAGCTTACACTCAATTGTCGTAACTTCCATTCAACTCATGCAACTTACTTCAAGGTTACTGCAATCACTGAAGATGGTACAGTAGAGCATCTACAACCTGCTGCTGATCACGGAGCACAATTTGCGCAAGCTGCGACAAACGGTAGCTGGAAATTTACCCACGAAGGAGGTGACAAGGATAATCCTGAGGCTTATGCACATTTCAAATATGACCTCGCTAAGTTCAATGGTAAAAAAGTAGTTATTGCGCTCGCTGTATTCAAGGGTGATGACAATGGAGATGAGAATAAATTAAGTATCCATAGTATTACACTTAAATAATGAAACGATATTTTATGCTAATTATGCTGCTGGTGTTTTGTGCCAGCAGCATTTCTTGCATAGGTAATAACGAGACAGAACCTCCACGGGAAGATGATACAGAACTTACTGCTGTACAACTTGCTGAAGAAAATCTTAGGCGATCGATGAATCTTATTAGTAATGCTAAGAAAAATTACTTTGCTGAGAATCAAGGTATGGCAATGTCTCGCTACTACAATCCTTTTGGAAACGTAAAATCACACGAGAAAGGCAGCGTCTGGATGTATACTAGTGCAATTGAAGCGGTAAATGCTTTGCTACATGGTATGATAGAATTAAAGGAGGCAGGAAGTAGTATTCTATATGATAATTATTTCGGCAACTATGTTGACTTACTATCTAGTTTAGTAGATAATCTAGAATACTATGCTGGCACCTATACTCTTATATCATATACTCAAACTAAAGAATGGACAGTTTATGGTGTAAATCGTGGTAATGCTCCAGGGCAAGCAAAAGTTGCAGGTATTGAAAATGTATATGATGATCAACAATGGCTTATTAAGGAATTACTTGAGGCCTATAAAATTACAGGTGAAAAGAAATACTTTGATAAAGCAGAGTACTTAGCAGAATATGTTCTCGATGGTTGGGACTGTACATTAGATGTTGAAGGTAAGGAAAATGGTGGCATTGTATGGGGTCCAGGTTATTATACGAAGCATTCATGCAGTAATGGTCCATTTATTAGTCCTTTGGTTACTTTAGCAGAATATTATGCTGACAAAAATGAGAATATAGAATATAGATATATCGGTGCTGACAAGAAGCGCTTGACCAAGACCATGGATAAAGGCGAATATTATTTAATGTTTGCAAAGAAAGTGTATGATTTTCAAAAAAAACATCTATACAATAAGAGTGATGGAGTCTACTTCGATATGCTTGGAGCAGATGGTTTCAATGGTGATAATATTGCCTATGAAACTGTGGATGGAATAAAATACAGAGCTCACAATAAGATTCAGAGACCTGTAGGTAGAGCATATTCATACAACACAGGTACAATGCTTTCTGGTGCTGCGGATTTATATCGAATAACTAAAGATCAAGTATATCTCAATGATATGACGAGTCTATCAACCACAGCTTTTAGATATTTCGCAAAAACATCTTCTAAAGAAGGCTTATACGAATATGCTGTAGATGGATTTAATAATTGGTTTAATGGAGTATTATTGAGAGGCTGGGTGGATGTTTCTTTTCATTATTCTAATGTTGGAGTAAATGTTAATTCTTTTCAAGCTAATCTCGATTATGCGTATGAGAATTATCTAAAATCTAATATGCTTCCTAATAGTTTGTTATTTGGCTGGAACACGGACCATAGTAAAAATAAAGTGGAAGCAATGTTTACTTTTGCTTATGCAGCAGAATATGCTGTTTTAGCAAAATATCATCTCAATAAATAAAATCAATATGAAACAGAGTATAAAACAATATATATTAGCTCTTGTCATATTCACAATGCCTGCCCTTATCATAGAGGCGCAGAATACTATAAAGGTAGGAGGAACAGTTGTCGATGATTCAGGTTTATCTATTATAGGTGCCAGTGTTATGGTTAAGGGTTCGACTATTGGAGTACCTACTGACTTGGATGGGAACTATGAAATAGAAGTTTCTCCTAATGGAGAGCTTGAGTTTTCTTATCTGGGTTTTGCGACACAAACTATTGCTGTTAATGGGAGAACAAATATTAATGTAGTCATGACTACAGATAATACTTATCTTGAAACAGTCGTTGTTGTTGGTTATGGTACTCAGAAAAGAGGTTCTGTTACTGGCTCGGTTGCAGGAATAGACGGTGATAAGATGCTTCGTACAAAAAGTGAAAATCCACAAAACATGCTTACAGGTCGAGTTCCTGGTGTACGTGTGTGGCAAAAAAGTGCTGAACCTGGTACCTATAGTAATGCCATGGATATTCGAGGATTAGGGGAACCCCTAGTTGTTATTGATGGAGTCCCTCGCTCAACAGCAGAATTCCAAAGGCTTAATCCAACGGATATTGAGAATGTATCTGTCTTAAAAGATGCTTCGGCAGCTATTTATGGAGTTCGTGGAGGTAATGGAGTAATACTTGTTACAACAAGGAAAGGCTCTAGTGGTAAGTCAGAGGTTAATTATAATGGTTCTTTTACTTTTCAAATGCCATCAACTATGCCACAGCTTGCTGACCCCATTGGGGCAATGACTCTCTACAATGAGATGTCTATGAATGAGGCTGATGGTAGTGGTGTAATAACCTATACTGATGAATTTATGGAGCAATATAGAAATGGCACAAGACAGTCGGCGGACTGGAATTCTCTTGTTTTTGGTAAAATGGCTCCACAAACTCAACATGACCTTAGTATTAGTGGCGGAACAGATAAGTTCCAATATTATACTAGTATGAGCTATCTGTATCAAGAAGGTTTCTTCCGTTCTCGAGATTTAAACTATTCTAAATATAATATCCGTTCTAATATTACAGCAGAAATAGCAAAGGGTTTAAATTTTAATCTAAATATTAGTGGACATGTTGATAATAGAAATACTCCAGATTCAGATGCTGTAACCATTATTCGAAATCTTTGGAAGCAAGGAGTTCTTTTCCCTGCCTATGTAGATAAAGAACAGACAATGTTAAATTATGAAGGTCTTGATCTTATGCAGAATACAGTGGCAATGATGACTCGTGAGGTTTCTGGTTATAAAGAGTATAAGCAGAAGCAATTCCTTGGCTCAGCTTCTCTAGAATATGATTTTGGGACATTAGCTGACGCTCTTAAAGGATTGTCAATTAAGGGTATGGCTAGTTATGATTATACAATGGATAATAACGAATTTTTCCAGAAATCATATAAGCTTTATACAAAACATCCTGTGACAGGAGATTATATATCAAAAGATTTTCCTGACCATGAGGACAGATTGACAAAAGAGAGTTATTCTAAGCAGCAGATTCTTGGTCAGATACTTATTAACTATAATCGAACATTTGCAGAAAAGCATGATGTTAGCGCCACTTTAGGCTATGAGGCTCAAAAAAGAGATGGAGATAATTATTATGCCATTGGATATTTAGCATTTAGTTCTCCATATTTTACAGCTCTTAAAGATAATACAACTTCAACCTTTTTAGGTATAAATTCTGGTAATTGGGCCTTCTACGATCTTGCTTATCAGGCAGTTATGGGTCGTATAAATTATGGTTATAACAATCGCTACTTAGCCGAATTCCAATTTAGATATGATGGTTCTTCAAAATTTGCCCCTGGGCATCAATGGGGCTTTTTCCCTTCTGCTTCAATAGGGTGGAGGGTGTCAGAAGAGCCTTTCTTTAAAAATACAGCAGCACTTAATTTCATTAATCAGTTAAAACTTCGTGTTAGCTATGGTTCTCTTGGAGATGATAGCGGATTGAATTATGAGTGGATAACTGGTTATAAATATCCAGCATGGGGCAATAATGCAGAAAATGGATATAATAACTCTTATGCACCAGGCTATATAATTGATGACGAGTTTGTATATGGAGTAGATACTTATCCACTTCCAAATAGAAATATAACATGGTTGACATCAAGAACATTCAATCTTGGATTGGATTTCGAGGCTTGGAATGGTCAACTTGGGCTTACCTTTGACTATTTTGAGAGGATTAGAGATGGTGTATTTGGACAAAACACCTCTTCACTTCCTACAATTGTCGGTTCTTCAGCTCCCGTCGAAAATCTTAATAGCGATAGAAACTTTGGTCTTGAGATAGAACTTTATCATAGAAATAGAATTAATGATTTTCATTATAACATTACTGGTATGATGACAATTACACGTAAACAAAATCTCAAGGCTTTTGGTCAAGGTCCTTATGGTAATTCATACGAAAAATGGCGCTATGATAATCTTACCAATAGGAATCAAGGTGTTCAATTTGGGTATGAGGCTGCTGGGCGATATGAAAGCTGGGAGGATATATGGGCCTATAATGATGTTTACAAGGAAGGTAATACTCTTCCAGGCGATTATAAATATCTGGATTGGAATGGAGATGGTGAAATCAATGGGCTTGATGAGCATCCTTATGCGTATGACCAAACGCCATGGATGAACTATTCTCTTAGTTTCGGCTTTGATTGGAATGGGCTTGATTTTAATCTCTTGCTCCAAGGTTCTGCAATGGGTTCTTACATGTATGATGAACCACTATATTCGATTTGGGGAGCAAATGGTGGTGGAGCTCTTGAACAGTTCCTCGACAGATGGCATCCTGCAGGAGAATACAATGATGTTTATAATCAAAGCTTAGAATGGACCCCTGGATACTATGCTTTTACTGGTCATACTCCTCATAAGAATTCACAATTCAATCGTGTGAGTACTGCTTACCTTCGTCTAAAAAGTATTGAGTTAGGTTATACTATTCCTGCATTTAAAAACTCAAGTTTTGGCTTAAGAGTCTTTGCTAATGCGTATAACTTGTTAACTTTGTCGGGTATTAAATATGTAGATCCAGAGCATCCAGACACAGATTATGGACGTATGTATCCTTTGAATAAGACTGTAACTTTAGGCTTTAGCTTATCATTCTAAAAACACAAGAAAATGAAAAAAATATTATATGCAATAATATCATCATTATTACTTAGTTCTTGCGTAGAAATGTATCTTCCACCTAAGAATACAGTAACAGATGAGGATTTGATGGGATCACCTAAAGGTATGTCCATTTATATGGCAAGACTCTATAGCCGTATGCCTTTCGAGGATTTTAAATACATGGCAGAATGGGGCTTTAACTTTAACGGTTGGCTTGGAGCCTTAGGTATTGATGGTTGCGGAGAAGCAATGAATAGAGATGGTACTTTTCAAACTTTCAGAAGTGAAAGTACACCATATTGGAGTCAAGCTTTTGAGCTTATAAGAGATGCTAATTATCTAATGGAAACGCTCCCATCTTATAAAAATAATTTTACTGAGGATGAGTATAATTATTATATAGGTCAGGCTTATTTTGTTCGCGCCTATACATTTTATCAAATGGCAAGACGTTTTGGCGGTATTCCTCTTGTAACTAAAACCATTGCTTATCCAGCACATTCAGATCAATTAGAGATTCCAAGAGCAACAGAGGAAGATACTTGGAATCATATATGTTCAGATTTTGATGAGGCTGCAAGACTCCTACCTAGACAATCTATTAATAAGGGTTTAGTGGATAAATATGCGGCTCTAGCATTCAAGGCAGAGGCTATGCTATATGCTGGTTCTGTTGCAAAATACAATGAGACAGTAACTGGTCGTTTAACTGGGCTTGGAGACAAAACAGGCGTAAGAGTGATTGGTTTTGATAGTGGAACATCAGCAGACGCTTCTGTACGATATTTCTCAGAAGCTTATAAGGCAGCAAGGGAAGTAATGAAAGATGGAGGCTATTCGTTATATAAGAAGAAATGGGTCGCTGGGGATAAAAAGGCGCAATATCAAAATATGGTAGATATGTTTAGTGATCTCACTAGTCCTGAAAATATTTTTGTTAAAGAGTATCAGTACCCATCAAGTACACATAGTCTTGATGGCTTTAGTTCGCCTTTTATTTTTAGAAACCCTCTAAGTTCAGGCAGTTGTCCTACTTTGGATTTTCTTGAGTTATTTGACGGCTTTGATCGTTATCCCGATGGTAGTATAAGGGTTACTGATGGTAATACCAATTCAGAAGGGCATTACCTCTTATTTGATACTACAATGGATTTCTTTAAAAATGCAGAGCCTCGTTTAAGAGCATATGTGATATTTCCAGGCGATATTTTTAGAGCAAAAGAGATTGAAGTAAGAGCAGGCATATATGTGGGCAATACTCCTATAAAACCTCTATGGAATGATTATTCTTATGGTAGAGCAACTGAGAACCTTTATCAAAAGCATGAAATGTATTCATCTAATCCAAAACTGCTTTATTTAAGTCAGTATTCAGAAAATAGCCAAGAAATAGTTGAAATTGATGGAGTACAATGGACTGCTGCTGGTTTAAATGGACCTTTCTATGAGGCTGATAATAATGAAGCTACACTTTCAGGCTTATATTTAAGAAAATACTTAAATCCAGATCCAAGCTGTGTTGGAGGAGAAGGCAAGTCTGCGCAACCGTTCATTCTTATGAGATATGCAGATGTTCTTTTAGCTGCAGCTGAGTCAGCAGTAGAGCTCTCTATAGCAGGTGCATCTTGTCCTATAGGTGGAGATGATATGCTTGCAGTAGCGACACAAGCTATTAACGATATACGTGAAAGAGCAGGCGCCGATCTTTTAACAGGAAACCTTCTTGGAGACAATCAAAGTCGCGATATTGTACGTAAAGAACGCCGCAAAGAACTGGCTTTTGAACATAAATCTAAATGGGATATTAGACGTTGGAGAGTTCAGCACTATGAAAACCGTGAAGGATTTTGGGGAGAACAACGAACATCTGATAATATGACCCAAATGAGTGGATATCGTCTTCGTGGCTTATATCCATTTTACTCTTCTAAAGCAGGTAAGTATTTCTTCGATGCTAATCATCAAATTGCTAGAGAAAAAGAATTACAATATAATGCAATTGATTACTATTTTGAAATTCCTCGTAATGAGGTGGCAAAGAGCCCAGTAATTGATCAGCAACCAAATAGATAATAATATGAAAAAAATTACATTATACATATTGTCTGTATTTATTTTATCTTCATGTGCTCTCTTTCAGCTTGACAACTATGATGCACCCAAAGAGACCCTCAAGGGACGTGTTGTAGATGTTAAAACAGGAAATCCTGTACTTACAGATCAGGGAGCAGAAGGTATCCGAGTTAGACTAATTGAAACGAGTTGGGATGGAAATGTTACTCCTTTAGACTTCAATTGTAAGCCAGATGGTACTTTTCAAAATACTAAGCTGTTTGAAGCAGACTATAATGTTAGGGTGGATGGTCCATTTGTGCCAATTGTGAGAGAAACAGAAACAGGAACTATTTTATCTGATGAGTCACAAAATATTCATCTCAAGGGTACAAAAGAACTTACTTTTGAGGTTCAACCTTTCCTGAATGTAGAATTTGTTGGTTCTCCTATGGTGAGTGCAGGAAAGATCACAGCTAGAGTAAAAGTTACTCGTGCAACGACCAGAACAGAATTATTAGAAGTCCTTGAACCTACTGGCACTTACTCTGATGCGAATGCAAATGTGACAGACATTCAGCTGTTTGTGAGTTATTCTTCAGATGTGGGTTATAGGGCTCGTGATACGAGATGGTCGAGTGAAGTAAAATATTCAGGAAGGTCTTTTGATGATTTTCTCGGACAACCAATTAGTATTAAAACAAATGGCACTATTCCTTCAGGAAGAAAAGTTTTTATCCGTGCAGCAGCAAGAATAAATTATGATACACCTGTTGGTAGCGGAACACGAAGGTGGAACTATTCTGAACCTATCGAAATAGATGTGCCATAAAAAATAGATATATGAAAAAAATAATTGTTACATTTTTGATTTTATTCCAGTCAGTTTTCTTTGTGGCTGATGCGTGTAATTTTAAATCTCAACGTCCGGCGGAGGGTGATAGGCTTTTTGTTTCTCCGGCAGTAGAGGCAAAAATCGTAGAAGTTACTAAGCTGCTTACTAATAAGAGATTGGCTTGGATGTTCTCGAATTGTTTTCCTAATACTTTGGATACTACGGTTCATCCTAATGGGGAGTATGATACCTTTGTTTATACAGGAGATATACATGCAATGTGGTTGCGTGATTCGGGGGCACAGGTTTGGCCTTATTTACAGTTGATAAATGAGGATCCAGAGTTGCAGAAAATGATTGCTGGGGTGATTCTACGTCAATTTAAATGTATACTTCTGGATCCATATGCTAATGCATTTTATAAAGAGCCAGATAAAGTTGGCCATTGGGCTTCGGACTATACTGATATGAAACCTGGTGTTCACGAAAGGAAATGGGAAATTGACTCGCATTGTTATCCAATAAGGTTGGCATATGAGTATTGGAAAGCGTCTGGTGATGCTTCTATCTTCGGTGAGGTTTGGGTGGAAACAATTCAGACTACCTTAAAGACTTTCCGTGAACAACAAAGGAAGGATGGGGTGGGTCCATATATTTTTCTAAGGGTTACTGACAGAGCATTTGATACATTGAGTAATG
>CAYFMO010000032.1:0-12758 GCA_964344225.1 uncultured Muribaculaceae bacterium
GATAATAAATTTTCTTTCTATCAAAAAAATAACTATCTTGCGCCCGTTAATAAATTGAGACAAAAAGTGGAACCTCCCAGTCAAATATTGACAAATCTAAGTAATGCCACGGAGCCCGTATCTGAGGATCCGTTTTCTAATTGCATTTTTATTATATTAAATGAAGAGTCTGGCGAAGAACTAGACGGTTTTATTGTATGTGCATACAGTGCTCGTACAGGTTTGTCATATATAGGGAGAACAGGAATAGATATTTCTTAATAAACATGGCACTATATTTTACAAAGAAATTTGACAACAAAGCAGAAATAGCTGTTTGGCAAATAACAGAGACTGAAGAAGAGTTGAGAAATATGACTTCAGTCCCTACCGACGAGATGGAAGAAATCTCGTTAATAAGAAACGAATCGCAACGCAAGCAAAAGCTAGCCGTGCGAGCACTTCTTAATGAGTTGTTCGATGAAAAGATGTACCTAAATCACCACGATAATGGTAAGCCTTTCCTTGAAAACTGCGTAACTAATATTAGCATAACCCATAACGACCATTATGTTGCTATAATCACACACGATGAAGAAGAAGTTGGTATAGACATAGAGTCTTTAGCAAGAGATTTTTCTGCAGTTGAGAAAAAGGCTTTGTCTGAAGAAGAAATTGATGATTTAACAGATGATAAAAAACACGAACAATTGGCAATTTATTGGTGTGCAAAAGAAGCAATATTTAAAAGAATGTCTCAAAACAGAGTAGACTTTGCAGAACAGATTGAGGTAGAGAAATTTACACCGAGGGGAGAAGGAGAACTAGAGGCTACTTTCATCCATAAGGACGGCTATGAGGAGGATTTTGAGCTAGAATATATGACATTTGATAATCACGTAATGGTTTGGTTGGTTGGGTAACATAAATGTTAGCCAATTTAGAAAAAATCTAATTTAGAGACCGCGATAATGGCCTGTTGCTCAATGAGTTAACAGGCCTTTTCTGTGCATTGTTGATAACTTTTTCTTTTTAAATCCTTGCAACATCTTGTGTATTAATTTATCTTTGTTCTCAGCGCCAAAAATCTTTTTGGTCAAAATTTTATAATAATATACCTCATAAAATATTTATACTGCTATGGTAAAACATGTCATTAAAAGAGACGGGAGAGTTGTCATCTTTGATCAAAGAAAAATTGTAGATGCTGTTCTTAAAGCTATGAACGTAACAGAAGAAGGAGAAGATATAGTTCTTGCTGCCGAGATTGCCTCTGTTATAGCTAAAATAGACAAGCCAAAAATGAGTGTTGAGGAAATCCAGGACCAAGTGGAAATGGAGCTTATGAAAAGTCCTCGTAAAGAAGTTGCAAAAAAATACATAGCGTATAGAAATCAGAGAAATTTAGCAAGATCTGCTAAGTCAAGAGAGATTTTCCAAGATATCATCGATGCACAGGCGAATGATATTACTAGGGAGAATGCAAATATGAATGCAGACACTCCTGCTGGTATGATGATGAAGTTTGCTTCGGAGTCTGCAAAATCTTTTGTTGATGATACTCTTTTATCAGAGGACGTGAAAGCAGCAGTTAAGGGGGGCTATATTCACATTCACGATAAGGACTACTATCCTACAAAGAGTCTTACTTGTGTACAGCATCCGCTTGATAAGATTCTTAAGAATGGTTTCTTTGCAGGACATGGCGAGTCGAGACCAGCGAAGAGGATTGAGACAGCAAGTATTTTAGGCTGTATTTCTATGGAGACAGTGCAAAATGAAATGCACGGTGGTCAGGCAATTCCTGCCTTTGACTTTTATATGGCTCCATTTGTAAGAAGAACTTTCAAAGAAGAGTTAGATGTATTAGCAGAAATTTATGGTGAAGATTTTTCACATCTATATAATGTAGAAATTGATGATTATCTAAACAGAAAATTAGTTGGTCTTCAAGGAGAAGAGAGAGTTATTCAGCACGCGATGAATATGACAGTAGGTAGAGTGCACCAGTCAATGGAGGCTTTCGTACACAATATGAACTCTATTCATTCGAGAGGTGGTAACCAGGTAGTGTTCTCATCAATTAACTACGGTACAGATACTTCTGCTGAGGGACGTTGTGTAATTCGTGAGCTTCTTAATACAACTTATGAAGGAGTTGGAAATAGTTCAACAGCAATTTTCCCTATTCAGATTTGGAAAAAGAAGAGGGGTGTGAATTATTTGCCAGAAGATAAGAACTATGATTTATATAAATATGCTTGCAAGGTTTCTGCTAGGAGATTCTTCCCTAATTTCTTGAATCTTGATGCTACATTTAACCACCACGAGCTTTGGAGAGCAGATGACCCTGAAAGATTTAATTATGAGGTGGCAACAATGGGTTGTCGTACTAGAGTCTTTGAAAATAGATTTGGTCCTAAAACATCAATTGCTAGGGGTAATATCTCTTTCTCTACAATAAATATCGTAAGAATTGCTATTGAGACCATGAAAGAACCAGATCTTGAAAAGAGAATTCACAAGTTCTTCTTGAAACTAGACTGGGCTTTGGAACTTACAGCTAAGCAATTATGTGAAAGATTTGATTTCCAAAAGACGGCTCTAAAGAAACAATTCCCACTCCTAATGGCTTCTCTATGGCTTGGTAGCGAAAATCTAGATGAAAATGATAGCATTGAGAGTGTTATCAATCAAGGAACTCTTGGTATTGGCTTTATTGGTCTTGCAGAGACACTAGTGGCACTTACTGGAAAACATCACGGCGAGTCGGAAGAGGCACAAGAACTTGGTTTGAGAATAGTTAATTATATGAGAGATAAGATAACAGAGTTCTCTGAAAAATACCAACATAATTTCAGCGTTCTAGCAACTCCTGCAGAAGGTTTATCAGGTAGATTTACAAGATTAGACAAAAAGAAATTTGGTATTATTCCTGGTGTAACAGACAGGGATTATTATACAAATTCAAACCATGTTCCTGTATATTATAACTGTACGCCACAGCATAAAGCTAAGGTTGAGGCTCCTTATCACGCACTTACTGGTGGTGGTCATATTTTCTATGTGGAAATAGACGGCGATGCAACTCATAACCCAGAGGCAATTATGGCTATTGTGGACCTAATGGATAAATATAACATGGGCTACGGCTCTGTTAATCACAACCGCAATCGCTGTATGAATTGCGGTTTTGAAAATGCAGACAAAGAATTAACAGTTTGTCCTAAGTGCGGAAGTACAAATATTGATAAGTTACAAAGAATAACTGGTTATCTCGTTGGTACAACCAACAGATGGAATAATGCAAAACTAAGCGAGTTAAAAGACCGCGTTATCCATCAGTATGGTTGTTGTGACAATTAATTGCCTTTACAAGGTACTTCATTACTAGTCTGTAGCGACGGAGAAAAATCACGGCATTTTTCTCCGTCTTGATATAAAAACAGCATCATCAAATGAGTAAAATTAGAATATTAGATATAGTAGAGCAGACTATGGCAGACGGGCCTGGTCTTCGTACTGCTATATATAGTGCTGGTTGCTGCCATCATTGCCAAGGCTGTCATAATCCAGAATCATGGGATTTCGCTGGTGGTTATGATATGACGATAGATGAGTTGTTACGAATAATTAATGACGACGAATTTAGTAATGTGACATTTTCTGGTGGTGACCCCTTGTGTCAAGTTGATGCCTTTACGGAACTTGCGCGTCGTATTAAAGAGACTTCGAGGAAAACCATTTGGTGCTACACAGGTTACACTTTAGAACAAATCAAAGCAGACCCTCATTTGTCTCAAATTCTGCCATACATTGATGTTTTAGTGGATGGGCCTTATGTTGATTCACTAAGAGATACCGAATTGTATTTTCGTGGTAGCTCTAACCAGCGTGTCATCTACCTAACTCCTAGAGAAGACGATTCAATCTCAGGTATCACTTCCCACTTTATCCAACCGAAATAGGCGAATTAAACTTTTGCATCTAATTTGTGTCCAATTTTAGTGCTGCTCTTGTTATCTTTGAAGATAAGAACAAGAGTAATTCATTAAGCATTAAGTTGAGTGTGCTAAATGATATTGTTACTACTTTATAATGAAAGATCAAGAAATATTGGTTTTATACAATGCGGGGGATACAGAGCTCGCCTTTAAGCATCTTGTTCAGCTATATTCTGAGCGATTGTATTGGCATATAAGGCGTTTTGTTGTTTCTCACGATGTTACAAATGATCTTCTTCAGGATGTGTATCTTAAAATATGGACATCGCTACCTTCTTTTAGGGGAGACTCTACTTTATATACGTGGATTTATAGGATAGCAACCAATGAAAGCTTGAATTATCTCCGCAAGCAAAAATTAAGAGCAACCCTAAGCTTTGACTCGCTTCCTTCCCTTATGGAAAAGAAAATAGATGAAGATGTATATTTCAATGGGAACGAGATCCAGAGAGAACTCCATAAAGCCATACAAAGATTACCAGATAAGCAAAAGGCAGTTTTTAATCTTAGATATTTTGATGAGCTTAGCTATAAGGAAATAGCAGAAATTCTATCAACATCAGAAGGAGCATTAAAGGCTTCTTATCACCACGCTTATAAAAAAATCAAGGAGGAATTACAGAAGAAATTTTAAGACATTAAAGATAAATCTTAATGGGATTTTACTTTTCATTAAATTAACTGTCTAATATATTGGAAGCAAAAATGAGTTAGAGAACTATATGAATAAAAATAGAGACATATTAAAAGAAAAAAAAGAATTAAAGGAGATGCCTTATGGCGTACCAGCAGGTTATTTTAATGAGCTTAATGAGAAGCTAATGGAGGTAACTTCAACTCAAGCAACTCATTTAAAATCAAATCAGCCTACGTTAAACTCAAGGAATATTAGGAAGTACCTTCCTTATTTGGCAATTGCAGCTTCTTTATTAATCTTGGCTTTGGCAACATTTGGATTAGTACAAAAGCAAAAATCGCAAGAGGACTTTTATACAGAGATAGTTACTGAAGACGATTACAATGTTTTAACAGAGGATCTTGATGATGAGGAAATTATAGAATATTTGATATATACCGGTGTATCAATGAATACAATAGCGATGATTGAATAAATTTGATGGTTATGAAACAGAAATTAATACTATGCGTGGCATCTATGATGTTATTAATGTCACCAATATTCGCTCAACCTAACCAAGGTTCAGCACAAAGACCAAGGGTTGATAAGCAAGAAATGGCAAAAAAACGTGCCGATTGGAAGAAAAAAGTAAAGGCAGAGAAAACAGCTTTTTTGAAAAAACAACTTGAATTAACAGCAAAAGAAGACAAGGCGTTTTGGCCAGTTTATAACCAACTTGAAAAAGATAGAGACCTATTAACAACAAAAAAGATTAAAGCCTATCGTGCCTTAAGCCAGGCTCTTAAAGATCTTAAATCTGAGAAGGAAGTAGAAAAACTTTTAGAAGACTACCTCGATGCTCAGTCAGAACTTAGAGATATAGAAGAGACTTATACTAAAAAACTTAAGAAAATTTTAGGCAGTCAAAAACTAGCGAAACTCTATGTCTCTGAAGAGAGGTTTAGACATATGCAAATTCAAAGGCTCGGCAAACACAACTTCCAAAAACCTCAGCAACGCCAACGTATCCATCAATAAATATTAAAAGAGCTCCTCGCCAGGGGCTCTTTTTTATTCAAAATATCTTCTTTTGCATAACCTTTTATTTGATTTCCCCTTGACAAAACCTATATTTGGGCTCAAGCTTGGTATTATGGTGAGTTGCTTCGTGAACGCCGTAAAGAGTTGGGATTAACTCAAAAGGAGTTAGCAGAACAAATTGGAAGGGAGCGTACCTACATTAATCGCATAGAGAAAGGTGAGACCGACTTACAGCTCTCTTCTTTTCTGAGGATAGCAGAGGCATTAGGAATCACATTACGGTTAGATTTAATTTAACTAAAAGCTAGATTATCTGTGAGGAGAATTTGTTTGCGGGGGTGATGTGGGTTTCGAATTTGTCGAGGTCGCAGTGGGTGCACCAACCTCCTGCTAGTAAAACAAATTCTAATGATGCAGTGAAGCGGTGACCATGTTCGCATTCCCATTCGTATATGGTGCTTTGTTTGTTTTCAATTTCCGCAATTCCCAAGAATTTTCCACCTCTGAAGGCAGCTGCAGCTTGGATTTCTTCCAGAGTGAGGTCGTAGATTGATTTGGATTCGTCGTATCCGTGATCTAAAACGGCAACATCTCCATTTGCTACAGCTTTTTCCAAATTCTTTTCCATATACTCTGGTCTGATGTCGTCCCATGTCCGTATAGACCTATATGCCTCTTCAGAGCCGTAATATGCAATGAGTTTTTTGCGGTCATTCTTTACCCAGTCTTGAGTACCCATATCTTTAGCAAACGCGTGGGGTTTCATAAATAATTTCACTGCAAAAGCTGGTGCAAGGAAGGCTAGGGAAAAATACCAAGGGAGTTGGGATTTCATTCTGGTAAAATATTCATCAATCGTAAGGTTTTCTCTAAAATGTAAATATTCCTCCAAAATATCAGCATCAGTGTACCACATACCGTGAAAGTTTTGTGTTGCAAACCATTGTGGTTCAAAGACTTTTTCTGGACTAGGTAGCCCCAGCATTTTTAATAGCCTTGTTTCGAACTCATAGTTTGTCATTCTATATTGCTCACCACTACTAATATTGTAAACTCTATTCCAAAACTCAGCAGGTACAGTTGGTTCGACAATATTTCCCAAAACTCTACCAGAATCTTCTATAGTAGCCCACTCAAGAACTCCTTGTACGGGCACGTGGAAAGCAGTCGGGTTAACAACTCCTAGGATTTCTGCATATAAAATACCGCTTTGACGGAGCACAACCCAACTTTTTAAACCAGAATCGACTACAATTTTTTCCGCCTTACACTTAGATACTGAATACATATCATACTGTGAAGCTCTCATAGGGTCTCCAGCTCGTCCCCATTTTATTTCTCCCATTCTGTTACCATATTCTGCCACAGAACCAATATAAACAACTTTGATTTCATCTTTATTAGGTTGTGCTAGAACTGCTTTAACAACATTTTCTGCTGATAAAACATTCACTTGCAAGGTTTTCTCTGGATAATAGTCTGCAGCAGGGGATACCATACCGCCTACATGTAAAACAAAATCAGAACCACTTACACCTGCTAATACATCTGAATAAGATGTTAAATCTCCCCAAACGATTGTTACTGCTTGGTCATCCATATATTTTGCTAGGAGTTTTTTATTTTTTTTACTTGGACGGGCAAGAAGCTTAATATCAAATCTATCCCTCTTTTTATATAGTTCTTGGAATCCTGCCCAGCCCATATTGCCGGTGCCACCTGTTAAGAAAACTGTTTTTTTCATATTGAAATATCTATTTTAACCTTGTTTTGTGGTTTGTGACCCAATTATAGTTTTTCTTGTCTACTGATTAAGATTATCTAAGCCAAATTTCAGGGTTTTGCGGTGTTGTACCTTGCCATACCTGGAAATGAAGCTGAGTAGTAGAGTCTATAGTATCAATCCTACCTATTATATCTCCAGTTTTTACAACATCTCCCGCTTTCACACTCGTGCTTTTTAGCTTGCAATAGAAAGTAAAATAGTTCCCATGTTGAATCAAGATACATTGATTATAACCAGGCATAACAACAATTTGCTTAACTACACCATTAAAAACAGCTTTAATAGGTGCGTTTTTAGATAGAGCTATACTAACGCCATTGTTAAAAGGAAGTTTAAGCGTTTTATATACCGGGTGGTAGTGTTGCCCAAATCTGTCCACAACAGGTCCTTCAGCAGGCCAAGGTAATTTACCCTTATTTTTAGCAAACTCTGCATCAAGCTTATAGTCAATTTTAGCCGGCTCCTTGCCCTTGCTTTTGCTAGCAATTGCAGCTTCAACAAGTCGTTTAATTTCACGATTAAGAGCCTCTACCTCTTTACGTTTTGCCGCAAGCTCTTTTTGATATTTAGTTTTATTTCTATTTAGCTGGTTAACAACAGTAGAAGCATCTTTTTGTTCTTTACTCAAGGCGTTCAATTCCTTTTGTCTTTGACTTCTAACCTTTTCCTGCTCGGCTTTCATTGCTCTCAATTCCTGCCTTTGTTTCTCAAGCTCATTCCTTGTTTCGCGAATCTTTACGGCTTCAGTTTTTATCTGGTCAGAAAGATTTTTAAAATACCCATATCTTCTATAAGCCTGTGAAAAGTCCTCACTAGCAAGTAGATACATATACCATATTCTTGAATCTCTATTCTTATAAGCACTCCTTACAAGTCTATGATAATGATTAGTCAAGGTATCAACCCTAGCGGAAAGCTTATTAATTTCTCTTTGCTTACTATAAATTTTATCATCAATTGAGCGAATTTCTTTGTCCGCAACGGAGATTAACTGTTTTCGATTATCAACCTTTTTATTGATTAAACTTAATTGATTTAGAGCATTTGAACTTTTAGATTCTGTCTCTCGTAACTGTTTGTCAATGAGAAGAATTTCCTTTTCAAGTCTTGCTTTTTGAGCTTCTTGTTTTGATATATCCTGCCCAAAAATCACATTAGAAAAAAGAGTAAAAATAACTATGTAAATAAACTTTTTCATTGACATTACTTTCTACGTTTTTTCATTGCTGCTTTACGCGCTGCTATCCTTTCTTCCAGATCTATTATGCTCCCATCTACATCTTCTTCCTTGGCCCTATTCCAATAAAGAAAAGCCAAATCATATTCCTTCAATGCATACAAAACCTCTGCATAGTGGTCCATAATAACCGCGCTTTCCTTGCCCCCATAAATCATAGCCCTTTGGAAATGTGGCTTTGCTTCTTGCGGCTTACCTTGGAGGAATAAAATCCAACCATATGTATCTAGGTAGGTTGGATTATCTGGTTCTGCAGTTATCGTCTTAAGACTCATCGCAGCAGCTTTCTTAAGAGATTTTTTCTTAACGCTTAGATAATAAGCGTAATTATTTAAGACATAAACATAGTCAGGGTTAATTTTCAATGCTTTTTTATATGCTTTGAAAGCAAGTTTTGATTTGCCAATAGAAAAATATGAATCCCCTAGAGTAGAATAAGCCCTCAAAGTATGCGCACTATCAGTTGGAGCTGTTTTAATAACTGTCTCACAAGCTTCAATCACCTTATCTATTCTTTTTAAACGATAATCACCAACGCTTGCCATTTCTAAAAAGCCAAGTTCGTGTGGATATTTTTCGAATGCTTTTCTGCCTTCTTTCGACAATGTTTCCCATTGATCTGTATACATTAGAGTTTCAAGATAACCTGCACGAATACCAAAACTATCAGGATAAAGTTCCACTAGTTCCTCCATCGCAGAAACAGCCTTTTCGTTTTGTTTAGTGTAATAATAATAAATGCTTGCGCTTTGTCCAATTAAGCTATCGCCAGGATGTGTTGCTAGGCAATTATCTATGAATTCATTATAGTTCTGAATATTACTATCATTGATAGTTCTATTCCTCTTGTCTAAAATAAACCATATATAATCTTTTTTATCAAGTACTGGAACAATATTAGATTTCGCCAAAGAATTGATGTGACTAAAATACTCCTCAAACCTATTTGTCTTATAGAAAATATTCGCCTTGCCAACAAATGCTGGTGTATAATCAGGGAAAAGCTCCAATGCCTCATTATAATATTTTATGCTTGTTTCAAAATCAAGTTTATTCTGATAATATTGAGCTAGGCTCATTAAGACATTTGGCGAAGAATATTTTTCATTATATTCTAACAATGAATTAATAGCATCTTCATCATTATATATTGACAGTAATAAATGGAAGCGATAGATTGCAACTTGCTCCGTCATACCAAAAACAGTCTCAATTTTATCTATAACTTCTAAAGCTTCTTTATATTTTTCAAGATTAACATAAACCTGTACAAGGTTATAGTAAAGGTCAACTTTGTCAGGGAAATCCTCTAACATAGCCTCATAGGTCTCCATTGCCTCTTTTATTTTCTTTTGAGCCTCATATAGGCTGGCAAGAGAATATCTATACCAATAATTTGTTGAGTCATATTTTACTGCAAGTTTATGGAAATCTTCTGCTTCAGCAAATTGTTGCCTTTGAGCATGGTACTGCCCCAGATAATAATACACAGCATCATTTTGGGGATATTTAACTGAAAGTAAAGAAAGCTTTTTATAAGCAGTATCGTATCTACCTTGTGTGAAATCCTCAACTGCAGCCATTACTTCATTCTCTTCCTCAGGAGTACTTTTAGGAGTTTGAGCCCGAAGTGTTATTGCGCTAAAAGGAAGTAGAAAGAGTAAAAATTTTAATATATAATGGTTCATATTGTCTCATTTAAATGTTTAAATCTGTTAAAAAGAACATAGAAGTCACAAAAATAGCATTTTAATATCAGAAAAAAGTCTTACTTTTGGTAAATTGTTGTCAAGATGCAACATTAATGCCCCATGTTGCATCTTTTTTATGCTAAACAAAAAGTCGGATGGGGCTAGTAGTAAGTATTAATGGCAGAATCCGTTTACGATAGACTCATAAAGCTTTGTATAGAGGGAGACAGGAGTGCGCAAAAGAAGTTATATGACTTGTTAGCAGCGCGAATGTTTTCTGTTTGTATAAGGTATATGGGAGATAGAGATTCGGCGGAAGATATTTTACAGGATGGATTTGTTACCTTGTTTTCTAAATTAGATACTTACAGAGGTACTGGTTCTTTTGAAGGATGGGCAAGAAGAATTTTTGTTAATACAGCTTTGATGCAATTGCGTAAGAAAGA
Organism: uncultured Muribaculaceae bacterium; assembly: GCA_964344225.1. GTDB lineage: Bacteria > Bacteroidota > Bacteroidia > Bacteroidales > UBA932 > Cryptobacteroides. The sequence goes on from CAYFMO010000032.1 coordinate 10,804, forward strand.
TGCTTTATCAATGAGCCAAGATATTTCAGAAATACGAAATCTTCAAGCTCCTGTTACGACACAAATTCAAAATTTAGCATATAAAAATTTAATGGATGCGATGGTAGATATGCCAGCAGGATTTAGGACGGTCTTCAATATGTATATAGTAGAAGGCTATTCGCATAGAGAAATAGGAGAAATCCTGAATATTTCGGAGACAACCTCTAGAACTCAATTGAGTAGAGCGCGTGTTTGGTTACAAAAAAAATTACAGTCACTAGGATATGATAGATAATAGAGAAAATGATTTGATGATCAAGAATATGCTAGAGAATGGTCAGGAAGAAGTTCCCGCTCATATCTGGGATAAGGTCTCTGCACGTCTAGGTAAGGCTACTGTTGCAACAGCTTCAGTTGTTGCTACAGCCTCTATTGTCAAGAAGTTTGCAACATCTTGGTGGAAATATGCGGTTGCAGGAGTTTCAGCAGCGGCAGTTGTTACAGTAGGAACAGTTATTGGTATTAGACAAATGTCGAAACCACCTCAACAAGAAATGATAGCAGTTGTTGAACAGGATACTACTGCAACTCCAGTCTTAATAGCTGAGGTTCAAGAGCAAGATATAGCGCATATCGTTGAAAAGATTATTGCTAAAGAACATAAACCAGTTAAGGAAAGTCAAGTAATTGAAAAATCGGAACAGGTATCTCATACAGAGAATGTAGTTCAGGAAAAAGCAGAGGAGCCGAGTGAAACGAAAGTTGCAGAAGAGTTTACAGGCGACCCTGTCGAAAGCCAAGACCTAAAGTTTGAAGATGATTCATATTTCCAAGAAGAAGAGGTAGAGAAATCGAAGAAAAATAAGGTTACAGTCAGTTTGTCTGGCTTAACTGCTGGAAATGTAGGGAAAAGTAATGTTGCAGAATTTAATTTGGCTCCAAAGAGAAGTTCTGCTTACCAAATACTTGCAACAACAGGTGTAATAGAAAATAGTTCTAACTCACAATATAACCTTCCTTTTTCAGTTGCTTTGGGTTTAAAGCTTAATCTTACTAAGAGAGTAGCTCTTGGTACTGGGCTCAATTATACTCTTCTAACTAGAAGATATGATGGGACCTATAATAATTCAGAAGAAGGAATAACAATTGCTTCAGATATAAGAAATTCTCAACACTATTTAGGAGTACCACTAAACGTTTATTTTAGTTTTGTAAAAGCTAAGAGGCTTGATTGCTATGTTTATGCGGGTGGTGCAGTAGAGAAATGTGTTCAGAATCATTACCTTGTTTTAAAGGATACACAATACACTCACACTAAGAAAGTAGACGGTGTTCAATGGTCTACAAATGTTGGCCTGGGTGTAGAGTACAGAATAATTGATTGGTTTGGAATTTATATAGATCCAAGTCTAAGATATTATTTTGATAATTCTCAGCCAAAAAGCATCAGAACAGCCCAACCTCTAAATTTTGGAGTGGAATTAGGGCTACGTTTCCATATTTAATCTAACCTTCTATATATCTATGCGGATTTTGGCAAAATGAACACCACGGTTTCTGTTAATTTCAGACCTTGGTGTTTCTTCTTGTTATGTAGTTGGATTATTTAGATTTTTCTTCCATTATATTGCGTGCCAGGGTGTTAGCACAGATGAAAGTTTTAAGTTCTTCGCAGGTTGTTTCAAAAATTGAGTTTTTGTCACCTTGCCAAAGCATTTCACCTTTATATATAAAGCCAATTGTATCTCCGATTTCTAACATAGAGTTTATATCGTGGGTGTTGATGACTGTTGTCATATTGAACTCTTGGGTTAGTTCTTGGATGAGTTGGTCTATCAAAATTGCAGTGTATGGGTCAAGACCTGAGTTTGGCTCGTCGCAGAAGAGATATTCTGGATTAAGAGCGATAGCCCTTGCAATACCCACTCTCTTTTGCATACCACCACTGAGCTCATTAGGATATTTATTTTCTG
>CAYFMO010000033.1:0-12719 GCA_964344225.1 uncultured Muribaculaceae bacterium
AGATTCCTCGTGGCAAATTTGTAGTTATAACAGGTATTTCGGGTTCGGGAAAGTCATCCTTAGCCTTTGATACTCTTTATGCAGAGGGGCAACGCCGTTTTGCTGAGAGTTTGTCGTCTTATGCTCGTCAATTTTTAGGCAGGATGTCTAAGCCAGATGTGGAGCTCATTGAGGGAATTCCACCGGCGATTGCTATAGAGCAAAGGGTCAATGTTAGAAATCCACGTTCAACAATAGCAACGACGACTGAGATTTATGATTATCTTAGAATGATTTATGCGCGCATAGGTAGGACTTATTCGCCAGTTTCTGGTGAGGAGGTAAAGTGCCATTCGGAGTCAGATGTTGTTTCATACATAAAAGAAGATGCACCAGCTGCTGTTTATATCTTAGCCGATCTTGATTGGGCTAGTAGGAAGGATAAGGTTGAATTGATGTTGAGCTTGAAAGAGCAGGGCTATTCTCGTTTTTTCACTGATGAAGTTCTTCGTATTGAAGATATTATGAAAAAAGCAGAGTCGGGGGATTATCCAGAAGAGCTTTACTTGTTGGTTGATAGACTTAAGACTTCTTCGGATTTAGATGAACTTGAAAAGGAAGATTTAAATACGCGTTTACATTCGTCTGTTGCTACTGCTTTTGAAGCAGGTAATGGAGCCTTATATGTTAGAAAAGAGGTGGATGGGAAGGTAAAGTTAAAGCAATTTATCAATCGTTTTGAAGCCGATGGGATGAGTTTCCAGAAACCAGATGAGTATTTATTTAGCTTTAATAGTCCGCTTGGAGCTTGCCCTGTTTGTGGCGGTTTGGGAAAAATCATCGGCATAAGTCCTGATTTAGTCATTCCAGATAAGAGTAAGTCAATTTATGATGGTGCAATTGCTTGCTGGAGAGGGGATAAGATGAGTTGGTTCAATAATCATATCATTCGTAATGCCGAGAGGTATGATATTCCTATTTTTGAACCCTATTGTAATTTAAATGCTAAACAAAGAGATATAATTTGGAATGGTCGCAAGGGTGAGACTGAGGATGATTCAATAATTGGTATTAATGAGTTCTTTGAATGGGTTGAACAAAATAGATATAAGATTCAATATAAGTATATGTTGAGTCGTTATAGTGGCAGGACTACTTGCCAGGCTTGTGGGGGGACGCGTTTAAGGAAGGAGGCTCATTATGTGAAGGTTGCAGGAAAGACTATTTCTGAACTCTTAGCGATGAATGTGACTGAATTGATGGACTTCCTGAAGAACATTGATTTGGATGAGAATGATTATATGATTGCTTTTAAGGCAATTCAAGATATATTGTTCCGTTTGGAGTATATTAGTGATGTTGGTCTTGCTTATTTAACTATGGACCGTGCTTCAAATACTTTGTCGGGTGGTGAAAGCCAGAGGATTAATCTTGTGACCGCTTTGGGAAGTTCATTAGTTGGTTCTTTATATATTTTGGATGAGCCTAGTATTGGTTTACATTCTCACGATACTCAAAAGCTTATAAAAGTTTTAAAGAGTTTAAGAGATATAGGAAATACAGTTGTGGTGGTGGAGCACGATGAGGAAATTATGAGGTCTGCAGACCTTCTCATAGACATAGGTCCTAAGGCCGGGATTTATGGTGGCGAGGTTGTTTACAAAGGGAAGCTGTTGAAAGAACATGAACCAGCTGATATTGAGAAATCTTTGACTCTCCAGTATTTACAGGGAGTGAGAACTAGATACGAGAGAGAACCAATGCCCTGGAAATATTCAATTAACGTTGAGGGAGCAATGCAGAATAATCTAAAGGATATTAATGTGCAGTTCCCTTTGGGTGTTTTGACCGTGGTCACAGGAGTTAGTGGTAGTGGCAAGTCGTCATTGGTTGGTGATATTTTGTATCCAGCTTTATATAGATATTTAAATAAAGCAGGAGCAGCTCCAGGAACATTTAGAGGGCTATCCGGCAATCTAGATAGAATTACACAGGTGGAATATGTGGATCAAAATCCTATAGGTAGAAGTTCGCGTTCGAATGCAGTTACATATTTAAAAATCTACGATGATATTCGTAAATTATTTTCTAGTCAACCATTTGCACAAATGAATGGTTTTACCCCATCACATTTTTCATTTAATATTGATGGTGGTCGTTGTCCTGAGTGTCAGGGAGAGGGTTTTGTGAAGATAGGTATGCAGTTTATGGCTGATGTTACTATGGTGTGTGAGGCCTGTGGTGGAAAGCGATTTAAACCTGAGATACTTGAGGTTAAATATAAAAATTTGAATATAGACGATGTTCTAAGTATGAGTGTGGATGAAGCTATAGAGTTTTTTGGTAAGCAGAAGGATGCCACAGCAAAGAGAATTGCAGAACGTCTTCAACCTCTTGTGGATGTTGGCCTTTCATATATCAAGCTAGGACAAAGTAGTAGTACTCTGTCGGGAGGTGAAAGTCAACGTATTAAGCTAGCATATTTCTTATCAATGAGTGATACTCTAGTTAAGGGTAAGCCACAAAGAATACTCTTCATATTTGATGAGCCAACTACTGGTCTACATTTCTACGATGTGGAGAAATTGCTAAAGTCTTTTGATATTCTTTTGCAAAAAGGTCATACTATAGTTGTTGTGGAACATAATCTTGATGTAATCAGAGCAGCTGATTGGATAATCGACCTAGGTCCAGAAGCTGGAGATCAGGGTGGACACTTAGTGTTTACTGGAACTCCCGACGACCTTAAGAATTGCAAAGTATCCTACACCGCAAAATACCTATAATTTTCCACGAGACGACCATAACGCTAAGGGATAACTTCTATATAAACCATTGCTTGGTCATTAATTGGGTGCCCGAAAGAGAAATATAGGATACCGCTCCCTGGTTTTTTTAGATGTAAGGTTACACCTTTACCGTTTTCATCAATGGTGTAGTCGTATATACCACGGGCTTTATCATATTCTAGTTCTTCAAGGCCTATATCAAAGGGAGCATAGCTAGGACTATATTCGCACCAAACATAGACATCTTCTCCTACGTAGCTCTTAATATAGTTGCCAGGATAAACATTGAAGAAAACAGGCTGATTGAGCTCTTCTAAACCAGTTTTATCTATCCTCCAGCTATTACCATTCAGACCATCATCAGTGGGACATATGGTAATTTTATAATGGCAGTTTCGCTCTACATTAATGTCTCTATGGTTTTCTCCTAAATAGAAACGATACTTCAAACGACCATAATTGGTTTGGTACTTTTGTGATTTATAGTCTAGCTCTAATTCTACATAGGATGTACAGAGAGCCCTAGGGTCATCATCCTTGAATATTTTTCCGTCAGCTGTTCCGTCAGGATTATTAATTTCTCCTTGCATATTTTCAAGTATATAAAGGTCCACAGCGTCGCTAGTGTAATTCCCAAGACTATTGTTTAAGGCCCAGCACTCCATCTCATTGAGATAGAAGCCGCTAGCAAATAGTTCATCAGAGTTCTTAACTATATTTTCAGTAAATACCTTAGCTGTTTTGGGACAATTACCTACTTGTACTCCTTTGACTGTCATTACAACATCATCTGATAATTGGCTTCTATCAAATTTTAGACTTACTTTCGCCAAAAGACGTTCTAATTTTATCTCAATTTTCTCCGCACTTCCAGCCTCAAAAATACCTGTTTTACCACTCATAGGTATACCTTCCGAATAGTCATCAGGGTATGCAAAATAGCAAGATATTTCCTTGAGTTCTTCCAAACTCGAAGCTTGTGGGTCGTACTCAAGGTTAGTACAAACATAAATCTCATACTTCTTATTTTTTATTAGACTTAAGCTATAAGTTAGTCCAAAGACTGTATTTTTAAAATCATTGATACTTAAGTGCTTAACACTTTCTACAACCCCATACTCATTTAGAATAAATAAATGTACGTCCTTGATCTTCTTTTCATCGGGCATTCTAGTTTTAGAAATGATAGTGTTAGTCTTGATTACTAGTTGAGTGTCAATAACTTGCTCTGGCCTAATTCTTTCTGAACAACCCAGTGATACAATAATCCATAGCCTTAGAATGCAATTGAATATTCTGTTTTTTCTTTCCATTTTTCAATCTTTAGAGTGATTTCAGCTTCTTCTTTTTCAATAGGTATATCGGGATCATTTGTACCAGTTTGTGTAATGACTATATCAAAAATATATTCCCGGTTTCGTTCTACGCCATTCCCTGGCTTTCTATTGATATTGATAGGGTAGTAGTAAGTTTTGCCGTTGAGACTACCCTCAATAACTAATCTAGTAAAAGGAGTTCCCATCCCATCTTGAGCACAGGTATTAGGAAAACAAAACAACTCGACATTGGGGTAAAAATGATTTTTACTAATGGTTTGAATGGTGTAAGATTTTGTCCAATCATTTAGTCTTCCTTGATTTACAAACCTAACGGGATAGGAGAACTCCTCTTGTGTAAAATTGACCCTAGCACATATATTTGTTAGATATATCTTAACATTTTCTAATTGAGAATCTTCATATGGCTTCCCTGAAAAATCACAACGAATACTTCTAAGAACTATTTTGCTTAAAAACGGCCTTAACCTCACATTTATTTTTTTTATACCACCAGTTGAGATATTTAAAATAGAATTCATAAAAGGCCTTTCAATATCTTCATTCTCAATATCGTGGTATAACGAAGTAAGAGCTGAGTAGGATTGTATTTGGTGCCAATAATAATCTTTAATGGGGCTATTCCCAAGTAAAACAACTCTCTTACTCCCAGACCTAGAGTCGAGACTAATATTTCCTTGAATTTTTTGGAAAATATTATAAGCATCAAGTCTCATCAGACTATCATATTCATATATAAATGCATCTAATCGTTCAGGCTTAACTTCCTGACTCTTTTTATATCCAAAGCTCATTTCTGCTTTTTGGCAACCAAATATAATGGCCAGGAAAACTGGAACCAGTAGCAAGGTGTGTCGCAGAACTGCGTCTAGAAACGTTTTGGATACCCAGCCATTTATATTTGATATCTTCTTTAAAACTCCCATCCTATTCTAATAGTTATTTTTAGTTTGTCCTCTTTTATAAAAGGGTAGGTGAAACCAGTGTCTATAAAAATTCCTTTAAAAATATAGAGTTGATAACTCAGACCTACCCTTAAATCAACGCTAGGCTGATTTTGATTTATTACTTCTAATTTCATTTTTAAGCCTCCTTTATCTCTCTTCACAAGCCAATTTCCAATGGAGATGCTCTCTTGACGTCCTCTACCCTCCATATCTATGGTATATCCTGCTTCCATATACCAAGAACCTTTGAATTGATAAGCTAAGTAGATATTAGCTTTTGAATCTATTAACCACAATCCTAGGTCCGACGATACACTTAGTTTTCCCCTTTCTTCCTGAGCATAAATGTTAATAGATAGTAATGACAAAATCAGACATAGCGCGATCTTTTTCTTTTTCATCCTTTTTCTGCAAAACTAAAGGGCAGAAATGAAACTAACCGCAGAACACAAGAAAAGTTTTTAAGCTTTTTCTCTTTCTTTAGATTTAAGATTTTTCTTTATGGGATTAAGAATAATTTTAATACTAAAACCAAGATTTAAGACATTATTGATTTTATTTTTATATTAAATAGCGACAAATTTTAAATAAAATTGATATATTTGAAGTTCTACATCATTATTAAAGCTATGGCACCATTTAGAAGATTAAGATATCTATTAGGACAAAAGTCATTTCAAATGCCTATTTATCAACAACAGGCGAGCTTTGCTTTGCAATCAGCAACCGATTTAGCTAAGATGATGGAGACAACAGATTTAACTCAATGGAGGAGTTTAGAACGACAAATTAAGGCTTATGAAGAGCAAGCAGATGCAATATTGGTAGATTTTTTCGATGAGTTATATGATTATTCATTTTCGCCATCTAAAAGAGTTGACCTTCAGTTCATTGCCACCAGTATGGATGATTTCATTGATGGCATTAATTCTTCAGCTAAGGCTATCTTATTATACCTTCCTACTACGATTAGTGGCCAACTAGTGGACTTAGCACAGTATATTGAAGCAGGAGCAGAATCACTTTCTAAAATAATGATTCAGTTAAAAGATTTAAAGCGCAATCGTTCGACTATTATTAAGCTTTGTGATCGTATTAAAGAGTTGGAACATGCTGCGGATGAAGCATATGAGGACTACATAAGTCATATTTTTACTACAGAAAAGGACGCAATTGAACTTATGAAGTATAAGAATATTGCAGAAATGCTTGAGTCTGCAACCGATAAGGCTAAAAGAGTAGCTGATTTTATCAGACAGATAGTTTTAAGATATGTGGATTAAGAATTCATAGAATGTTCTTTCATCCATTTAGCAATATTTTTGCTGGCTTCTCCTTTCTCAAATAGACCAATAGTTTTCTTATAGAACTTGTCAAGATCTTGCTTATAGGTATCTGGATTAAAGTTCCCTATAATTTTAATAAGTTCTTCTTCGTTTTCTGCAAGAGGGAATGGAAGAGTTCTTATATCAAAGTAAGTACCCCTATCGCGATCATATTTTTCAATGTCAGGAGCATAAAGAAAACAAGGTTTCCCCTGCATAGGGAAGTCAAACATTGAACTAGAATAATCAGTTATTAATATGTCGCTGATACTTAGCAATTCCTGCATATCAGGATATAAAGTTACATCCACGACTTCTTCATAATTGATAAGAGATTTAATATTTACCTTGCCAATTAAATTTGGATGGAGTCTAAGGAAAATACTAACATTCTCATCTTTAAAAAACGCTATGAAATAGGGGAAGAGCCTTCTCCAATTAATTCTATATGCTTCTATGCTAAAATCTCTCCTGAAAGTTGGAGCGTAGAGGACTATCTTATTTTTGAAAGGTATACTATAAGCCTTGCAAAGTTTTCTTTTGATTTCCACGTGAAGTTCTGGCTTAAATAATATATCATTACGAGGGTAGCCATGTTCGAGTATTTCTCCTTTGTATGCAAAGCTCGAACGTGTGAGTTCTGTTTGATTTCTATTTCCAGAAATCATTAGGTCTGCAATCTTTGAGTCCACTTTTGCTTTGTGGCGATATCCATACCCCAATTTTTTCCCCGCATCTAATTCAACTTTCTTCAGTGCTACTCCACCATGCCATAGCATAAGATATTTTTGATTAGGTCGTTTAGACCAAAAAATGTCATATGGATCAGTTCTACTATTAGTTATGAGGAACTCAGCAGTGTTAACGAGTATGTGATATCTCCAAGAACGAAACCTCACAAACTTAATGCGTCTGTCGAGTTGTTCTATGTTAACACCGTTCCTTACAATCCAATAGATATCATAATCTTCTGGAAAATATTCTTGTAAATATTCACTTAAATAGCGTGGGTTGCAACTATATTGTTTGAAATTAAAAGACCAGCAAACGACTCTTCCCTTTTTGACAGGACAGAAAAGACGAATAAAAAATGATAGAAGATTTCTAAAGGACTTGTTAATGCGTTTTAATCCCCAGCTCAGGGCACTTCCTACGTTGCTCATTATAGTAAGGTCTTATAAATCCTGCCAAAGTTAGTAATTTTTCAAATATGAAAAAAAATATATATTTTTACAGATTGAGCAAATCAGATGTGATAAAGATAATATGAAAAAAGTAATTACATACGGAACTTATGACCTTCTCCATCAGGGACATATAAATTTATTGAAACGTGCTAAAGAACTAGGAGATTATTTAATTGTAGGTGTTACAAATGATAGTTTTGATTTAGCAAGAGGAAAATTAAATGTTAGAGATAATGTTCTTGAGAGAGTTGAAGCAGTAAGAGCAACTGGTCTGGCTGACCAGATTATCATTGAGGATTATATTGGACAGAAAATCAATGACATACAAAAATATAATGTGGATATTTTTGCTGTTGGTTCTGATTGGGAGGGGCATTTCGATTATTTGAATGATTACTGTGAGGTTGTTTATCTTCCTAGAACAGAAGGAATTTCATCCACTATGTTAAGGGAGAAATCGAACAATGTTATTTCCGTGGGGGTGTCGGGCTGTGGTCGTATTTCAGAGAGGTTCGTGCCAGAGATAACTAAAGTGAGTTCGGTATTTGTCAAGTCATTATATGATGCAGACTGTAGTGCGGCAGAGAGAATTTCAAAGCAAAATGGTGAAATTCCTATTGCAAATAGTTTTGAAGAAATGGTGGAAACAGTTGATGCGGTCTACATAGCAACACCACATTTATTGCATTATGAACAAGCAAAATATGCACTTGAGCAAGGAAAACATGTATTATGTGAAACACCTTTGGTCTTATATGAAGCTCAAGCACAGGAACTATTTGACTTGGCTAAGTCTAAGAATTTAGTACTACTAGAAGCGAATAAAACAGCTTTTTGTCCTGCATTTAATCATTTGATTATGTTGGTAAAAAGCGGACAAATAGGTGAGGTCGTTGGGATGGATGCCTCAATTTCAAAGTTATGGGATAAAAAGCTTTTGTTAAGAGAATTGGACCCAAAACAGGCAGGTGGAAGTTTATTTGAGATGGGTTCATATACTTTATTGCCTATTTTAAAACTCTTAGGCCTAGATATTAAGAATATTAATTTTTATAGTAAACTAAATGAGGATGGTGTTGATGTCTATACACGTGGAATTGCTCGATATGATTCAGCGGTAGCTTCGTTTCAACTAGGTTTGGGTGTAAAGACAGAGGGTAGTCTAATTGTTTCTGGTACAAAAGGTTATGCCTATGTGCCTTCTCCTTGGTGGAAGACTGACTATTTTGAGTTAAGATTTGAAGATCAAAATCAGAATAAAAAATATTTCTATGCTTGGAATGAACCTGGTTTAAGATATGAAATACAAGAATTTGCTTCTTGTATTGTTAATGGCCGTATTAATTCAGCACGTTTGACTCCAAAGGAAAGTATAGCAATGGCTAAGATAATGCAACAGTATGTTGATTGTGTAAATATTAAAGTGTTATGAGTCAAGATAGTAAGGCCAGTATGAAAAGAGTTTTAGTAGTGGGTGGTGCTAATGGTATAGGGCTATCTATAGCGACAGAATTGGCCTTGGATAAAGAATGTGAACGAATTTATATTGTTGATATAAAAGAAATTCCAGAGGAATATATCAATTCAAAATTTATTTATCATCATTTTGATTTAAGTTCAGAGGATTTTTCTTTCTTTAATCAATTTAAGGATATTAATGGACTCATTATAACAGCAGGGTTTGGAAAGCTATCTCTTTTTAAAGATGTCTCAGAGGAACATATTGTGGATAGTATGGCAGTCAATGCAACTGCTGTTATGAGGTTAATTCATAAGTTTTATGATAAAATTCATTCCAAGAATGATTTTTATTGTGCAGTTATGGTGAGTATAGCTGGTTTTATGACTTCTCCATTTTTTGCTGTATATGGAGCCAGTAAGGCTGCTCTTAAAGTTTTCATTGAAAGTGTTAATGTTGAGTTAGAAAAAGCAGGGTATTCAAATAGAATATTAAATGTTTCGCCAGGTTCAATGAAAGGTACAAGTTTTAATAGTTCTAAGACAGATTTATCTCTTACTCAGGAACTTGCAAGGGAAATCATTTCTCATACTTTATCTAAGAACGATTTGTTCATACCCCAATATGAAGAAATATTCAAGGCGGTTTTAGAAAGATATAACGCTGACTTTCGTGAAGAAGGTAGGCATTCTTATGACTACAAATTGAATAGTGGTAGGATTAAATAAAAAATAGTAGCTAATGCCTAAAGTTTCCATAATAGTTCCAGTTCATAATACAGAGCGATATTTAGAGAAATGCGTAAAGTCTTTGATGTTGCAGACACTTGAAGATATAGAGATAATTCTAGTAGAAAATGCTTCTACAGATGGCTCTTTGGCCCTATGTCGTAAGCTAGCAGAAGCAGATTCAAGAATTAAAGTTGTTTCTATTGAAATAGGGGATGTCTCTGTAGCTAGGAACACGGGGATTGACATTGCTTCTTCTCCGTTTGTGGCTTTCGTGGATAGTGATGATTATGTTTCTTCAACAATGTATGAAGAACTCTACACTTTTGTTATTAGTGAAAACCTAGAACTAGTAACTTCCAATTGGGTTGGCATATATGATAACCGTCCTCCAAAATATCCTTTTGAAGAGAGTGGTAAAACATATATTTTTACTGCTAATGAGATGATAGAAAAGAATTTTAAGGCAGAGACTTGTTCAAGTATGTGTACGAGTTTATATGCAAAGGTTTTATTTGAGAAGATTAGATTTCCTGAAGGGGTTAAGTATGAAGACAGGGCTATTTCATATAGAATGTTAGACTTGGTTGAAAGAGTAGGTTATATTGCAAAGGCTTTGTACTATTATTATCAACGCGGTGGAAGTACTGTTTATACAAGATCGTGGAAGAATTACCATAGCTTTGCTTCCTCAGATGTTGGACGCTTGCAGTTTTTACGCGATTCAAAACGGTTTAATGCTACTGAAAAAGTTCAGCTGGCTAAATACCCAACGGATTCATTTTTGAGAAAACTTCGTCATCTATTTAGGGTTATGGAAACTCCAGAAGAAAAAAGATTAACTTTTGAGCTCGCGAGAAATCTAGATCTCATTCCAAAAGGTACCAAGATGTCATTGAAAGTCAGGATAATAAGAGCTGTAGTTAAGCATAAGTTGCGTAAATCTGGTGTAAATAACTGAAATTTGAAAATATAATAATGGATATAGTTATAACATATGTCAATGGGAATGATCCTATATGGAAAAAGGATTATGAGAAATATACTAATGTTCCTATTTTAGAGAAGAGGTTTAGAGATTGGGGTACATTAAAGTATCTTATGAGGGGAATAGAGACTAAGATGCCATTTATTAAGAATGTATATTTAGTTGTTTCTCACACTTCACAGGTTCCAAAATGGGCTGATACAGAGAATCTTAAGATCGTTTTACATAAGGATATAATTCCTAATGATATTCTACCAACTTTTAATGCTAATCCCATTGAATTACATCTCCATAATATTAAAGGACTTGCAGAGGAGTATATCTATTTTAATGATGATATTTTTCCTGTTTTAGATTGTGAGCCTAGAGACTTTTTCCGTGATGGCAACATAGTACTACGTTTCACAAGGCATTTTTTTGTGTCAGGGATGTTCAAGCAAATAACTAGGAATTCCGATAGAGCGGCTCGTAAAGCACTAGGTTTGAAACCATCGAGCTTATTCTTAAGACCACAACATGTTTGTACACCTATGCTAAGGAGTCAATGTCAGGAGGTTTATGATATTGTTAGGGATGAGCTTATAAGAACTTCTTCAACTAAAACTCGTTCGGGAGAGAATTTGAATCAGTACTTATTCCTAGACTATATGAAATATAAGGGGCTGAACATTAATGAAGAGATTTCTAAAAAGCATTTCTCATTGGCTTTAGCGACAGAAAAGTCATTAAAAAAGTTTCTTTATAATCCGACTCATAAATTTGTATGTATAAATGATGTTAAGTTGAGTGAAGAAAGGTATGAGTCACTTAGGACTGTATTATTGGTGACTTTTGAAGAGATTTTTCCAAATAAATCTAGGTTTGAAAAGTAATTTTGTTTAAGAGCTAAAGGCCATAGTATTATGCAGCAAAATGTAAAAATATCTCTTATTGTTCCGATTTATGGGGTGGAAAAATATATTGAATATTTTGCGAAATCTGTTTTTGAACAGTCTTATCAAAATATTCAATACATTTTCGTGAATGATGGTACTAAGGATAGGTCAATTGATATTCTTAATGAGCTGATTGACAATCATTACAGCCACCTAAAAGAGAAAATACAAATTGTTCATAAGGAAAATGGCGGTCTTCCAACTGCTCGCAAGGCAGGAATGGCATATGTAAAAGGTGATTATGTGTATCACGTGGATCCAGACGATTGGCTTGCACCAGACTCATTAGAAAAGATTGCTGGGATTGCAGCAGAGACCGACGCCGATGTAATCTATTTCGATTATATCAAAGAGTATGACAATAGAAGATCATTTAAGAAATCTCGCCAGTTCACTACTAAGTCACATTACATAAGAGATATTTATAATCATAAGATGCCAGGCTCTGTGTGGTCCAAATGTATCAAGACGATTATATATAAAAATAACGAAATTTATTTCCCACAATATAGCTATGGAGAAGACATTTATCTTTCGACTCAGTTAGTTGGCTACTCTAATACAATAGTTTATCTTGAAGAGTATATCTACCACTATCGTAAGTCAAATCCTGGAGCAATAACTCGCCAAAATCGTAAGAAACGTCATTGGGAATTCGCATTGAATTTTCTAGACCTATACGAGAAGTATAGTTATAAGTACACAGGAAGATGTCTTTCACTAAATCCCATATCGCCAATTCTTGATGATATTTTGATTCAGGCAGGATGGTACTCTATTTTATATGGTTTGGATTTGTTTTCGAGTCATCCTTACTTAGCTAAAGCAATTCGTAAAGCAAAAATCCGCTTAGGCACCAATGTCCCTCTTCCTTGTCAATTTCTTGTTAAAGCAACTGCTTGGTTAAGATAATTCTTGTTTCTTTTGTGACAGATGTTAGAAATAAAAATGGCCTTTGAAAATCCTTTCAAAGGCCATTTTATTTATAATTAACCACCAAAGTCGTCGAATAGGATGTTTTCTGGTGGAACACCAAGGCTGTCAA
>CAYFMO010000034.1:0-8584 GCA_964344225.1 uncultured Muribaculaceae bacterium
GTTTCATCTGTGTCAGGTAACTTTTAAGGGTATTTGCTTTCGTCTGTATCAGTTAAATGAATATTATCGAAGAGTGTCTTCGAGGGCTACCGAAGCGGAAGTCTTTGAGTCACGATATTTTACAATGACTGGGGTATAAAGATGGATACCTTGCTCTGCCCCTGCCCCCTTAGTCATAGGTCTACTTCCAGCAACAACTACAGCTCCTTCTGGCACTACAATTTGGCCTTGCTTATTTGCCCTAATCCATTCACCTTTTGTAGCATCAAAAATTGCAGTAGAAGCATTAATAATCACTCCTGTCCCAATAACTGCATTCTCTTTAACAATTGTCCCCTCATAAATACCACAATTACCACCGATGAAAACATTGTCTTCAATAATTACAGGCAAAGCTCCAACTGGTTCCAAAACTCCTCCTAGCTGAGAAGCTGCTGAAAGATGGACATTCTTACCCACCTGTGCACAAGAACCTACAAGAGCATGTGAGTCAATCATAGAACCTTCATCAACATAAGCACCTATATTCACATAAGATGGTGGCATCATAATTACAGAAGGAGCAAGATAAGCACCCACTCTAATGCTAGAGCCCCCTGGTACTATCCTAACGCCGTTTTCAGCAGTAAACTTTCTTGCAGGAATCGTATCCTTATCAAAAAATGAAAACTGCCCCTCACTCATATCCTTAAGATTTCCTAAACGGAAACCGGACAATATCACTTCTTTAACCCAAGAATTTACTTTCCACTCCCCATTAATCTTTTCTGCTACTCTTACCTTACCTGCCTCAAGATCACGGCATACCTCATAAAATTTCTTTAATTCCATTTTTTAAACATTTATATTGTTGCGAAGACCCCATACTACGCTATGGGTGATATCTTAGGATGTCATAGCGAGGAGCGTCAGCGACGTGGCTATCTTCGCAAGAATTGATTCTCAATTATATTCTACAGTCCAAGATCTTTAACAGTGTTAACCATTAGTTCATAAGTTGCTTTTGTTGCAGGAACTAATGGCAATCTTAACTCATTCTCAATCAAACCCAAACTAGCTAATGCTGCCTTAACTGGTATTGGATTACTTTCAACAAAACAATTCTTAAACAATGGCATTAACTTATAATGTAATTCTCTTGCCCTTAGCAAGTCTCCTTTTGCCATCGCTTGAACTAACTGAACCATCTGCACTGGTGCCACATTAGAAGCAACACTAATTACACCACTAGCTCCTGTTGCCATAAGTGAAAGAGTCTCATCATCATTACCGCTTAGAACAGTGAAGCCTTCTGGAGCATTTTTTATAACCTCTGAAATTTGAGCATAATTACTAGACGCCTCTTTTGTTGCTATTACATTCTTGATTTCAGCAAGTCTTAGGGTTGTCTCTGCAGTCATATTTGCAGCTGTTCTTCCCGGCACATTGTAAAGTACTATAGGCTTATCCGTTGACTCTGCCACTTCTTTAAAATATTCATATTGACCTTGCTGAGTTGGTTTGTTATAGTATGGTACTACAACAAGAAAAGCATCAACACCGTGTGGCTCAAGCAGCTCCATAGTTTTCAAGGTGTGCTTTAATGAATTTGAACCTGCTCCAACTACTAATTTTTTACCTGCCGCATTTTCTTTAGCTATCTCTAAAACTTTTATTTTTTCTTCATCTTCAAGACAAGGCGTCTCTCCTGTTGTTCCAAGTGGTACGAGGAAATCAATACCTGCTTCAACCTGACGCCTAACTAATTTAGCATAAGCTTCAGCATCTACTTCACCGTTTTTAAAAGGCGTAACCAATGCGGTTCCACAACCTTTAAATATATTTTTACTCATATGATAAACCTTTATAAGTCAATAAGCTATTTCTTAAATATAATGTCTTGAAAATCATGGACTCCCACAAGTCCCTCTGTTTTTAATGCAGCTGCAACTGCTCCCTGAGCAAAGCCTTCCCTTGAAAAAGCCTCGTGAGTAATAGTAATCCTGTCACCCGTTCCCTCAAAGCCTATGGTATGTATACCTGGTATTTCTCCACATCTAACCGATTGTATATCAAGCTTTGTATGCATATTTCCATCCACAATCTCAGCTAGGCTCTTTGCTGTACCACTTGGAGCATCCAACTTATGACAATGGTGCATTTCAATCATATATGGGCTATATCCCCCTGTTTCTCCTAAAAGTTTTGAGATATGATTAGTCACTGCAAAGAACACATTGACTCCAATAGAGAAATTTGAAGCATAAATCATAGGCGTTTCGCATTTCTCAAAATACGCTATGACCTCATCCTTTATATTATTCCAACCTGTAGTTCCAACTACTACAGCCTTGAAATTCTCTGCAAGAAACTTATAGTTTGTTTTAAATGCATCAGGGGTAGTAAAATCTATACAAACAGATTCAGCTGCTAAAGCCTTATCAAAATCTTGAATAGACTCACTCCAGCCCACATATTCAACATCTTTATTGAGTAAGATTTTCTCAATCATCCTACCCATTTTTCCATATCCACTAATTACTATCTTCATTGTCTCCGTAAAATAAATAGTCATGAAGTTCTTGAACTACCGATATAACTCCTTCTCTATCAATAACAAAACTTATATTAACATAAGAAGCACCCTGTGAAATCATATAAATTTTACAGTTTTTCAAAGGAGCAAAAGTCCTCTTAAGGACGCCATTAAGTTTCACAATATTCTTCCCTATTACTGACACTTGAGACTTGTCAGAATCTACTATAACATCAGCAAATTCCAAAAGTTTCTCAACTACCTTATCAATATCTTGGGAAGCATCCACTGTAACTGAAATATTTGCCTCAGAAGTACTAATCAAATCAACTGATATCTTACTATCACTAAAGATTTCGAATACTTTGCGCAAGAAACCAGAGGCATTAATCATCCTAGTTGAGAATATATTTATAACCTGGATATTCTCTTTAAAAGATACAGATTTCACTCCATTTTCTATCATCTCATTGTTGAGAATTACAGTGCCCTGGCCTGAAGGATTCGTAGAATTAAGAACATAAATTGGGATATCCTTTTTAATTGCAGGTTCAATAGTGAGTGGATGAAGTACTTTTGCACCAAAATGAGCCATTTCTGCTGCTTCTTCGAATGATATTTTTTCTAAATACTTTGTTCCTTTAATAAATCTAGGGTCAGCAGTTCTAACACCATCCACATCTGTCCAAATCTCAATTTGGTCTGCATCCAAGGCCATTCCTAAAAGTGAAGCAGAATAATCTGACCCCCCTCTACCTAAAACAGTTGGCTCGCCTTCCCTACTAATACCCACAAAGCCTTGAGTAATAATAGCATCCACTCCCTCATAAGCCCTCGGTATTACTTCAAGAGCCTTTTCTGTAATATCCTTCTCCTTTGGTTCTGCTTTTAGATAATCACTATTAGTAATCATAATCTGGCGAGCATCTACAAAATTTGTCCTTATGCCCCTTGCATTCATTGCATTGCATATAATTGTAGAAGATAAGTACTCGCCCGTTGATATAATTGTAGCTTTATTTTTATTTGAAAGTTCTCCTAATGTACAAATAGCATTTGCTAGTTCAGATAAGTTGTCACAAATCTCATTTACCCTTGCTGTTGCCTGAGAATGAAGCGAAGGATTCTCAAGAAGTAAATCTGTAACCAAATTTATATGACGTTCTCTTAATTGATCTAAAAGTTCATTTGTCTTTTCTGCATCCTGCGATTTTGCCGCATCAGAAATGGAATATAATAAATCAGTAACCTTAGACAAGGCGGAAACCACTACTACTGGTTTTAAATGTAATTTACTACCAATAATAAATATTGTTCTTGTAATAGCCTCAAGATTAGCAACGGAGCTACCTCCGAATTTCATTACTATCATTTTCGTATATTTTCAAAAATCTTTATATAATTCTCAATTGCTTTTTCTAAATCAGCAATGAGTATGTGTTCATTTTCAGTATGAGCTACAAGAATACTCCCAGGGCCACATAAAATCTTTTTATCAAATTTATTCAAATGCGGCGCATCAGTACCAAAAGCTACTACTGTAGTAGGAAAACCTTCTAAAGTTTCAAACCTCAAAGGACTATCACCTCCTAATAAATTTACAGTCATTGCCTTTTGCCAAGGTGCTACATCTTTTGCCAATAAATCAGAACCATCTGGTGCTTCATTCTTTCCAAAACGTAATTTTGCTTCGGCTCCTGCTATATTTTTCATAACATTAGAAACAACTATATCAGAAGCAAATGTTGTCCTAAAATAAATCCTAAATGAAAGATAGTCAGACAAAATATTTTGTGGATTATTACTGTGTAACTCACCTATATTCCAAGTTGTTTTTCCCAGCACCTCATCTTCAGGAAACCCTATCGAACGCAAAGCGTCTGAAAATTCCATAAAATGCTCAACTGCACTTTCCCCATACTCAGGATAACCAGAATGAGCCCCCTTGCCCTTAAAGCTAATCTCATAAGTCTTGGTTCCTTTACCATATGAAACCATATGATTGTCAGTTGGTTCCCCTACTACTAAATATTCGGCTCCAGGATGAGATTTGTTAAACGCCTTTGCTCCAAATGAGCCAGTCTCCTCACCAGCTAGAAGTAATAAGCCAAACCCCTCATAGCCCCTACTTTCCAACTCCAAACAAGCCTCATACATTGCAAAAATCTGCCCTTTAGCATCGCACGTCCCCCTTCCCACAATTTTATCTTCATAGAAAGTCGGCGGGATATAAGGCGGAACAGTATCCATATGA
The DNA here is from genome assembly GCA_964344225.1 of uncultured Muribaculaceae bacterium. Lineage (GTDB taxonomy): Bacteria > Bacteroidota > Bacteroidia > Bacteroidales > UBA932 > Cryptobacteroides. The sequence continues at coordinate 4,770 of CAYFMO010000034.1, forward strand.
GTACAAAACATCAGCTTAGGCTCTCCCCACGAAAACAAAAGATTTTTAGTCCCATCGCCCACCTCAAATATTTCCACTTTAGATTTATCTGTAAGAAGCCTCCTTGATAAAAAATCAGCCAACACTCCTTCCTTTCCAGAAGTAGAGTCTATTTCTAATATTTCTCTAAATAAATCTAAATTCATATCTTATTACTACACAAAAAATGCACAGAAAGCATAATAGCGCAATCTTTGCAAATATATGGAATTTCATTGAATTATTACAGCAAATCTACTGTTTTCTTACTAATTGATTACGATTTCGTCGAGGAAGAGCCAGCCTTTTTTGGGGCTGCGGGCTGCTTGGTATCTTATGAATCTAACTTGTTCGTTGCAGATAGTGCTGAAGTCTTTGAAAATTAGGTCAGGGATTGTAGTTGCAATATCGTTCCAAACCTCTGCTATTTCTTTGAAATTTTCGCCATCATTTGAAACTGAAATTTTAACATATTCTGGCATAAAAACTTCTGGTCCAGTTAGTTGCATAAATGTACCGCCAATATAATTCACTTGGGTCTCTTTTCCTAAATCTATAGTTACATCCAACGGCGTGAGATAGCCTTGCCAACGTCTGTCACTATATGTCCAACCACCTATGATTCCATCTGTGAAGGTTGCTTCGCCTGCGGCTGGGTAGTTCTTAGTCCAAGGAATATTATAAATAACTTTTGCTCCAACTGCCTTATGCTTTAAGCCTGTTTGAGCTAATTTTCGTTCTCCATACTCATTTTCTAAATCAAAGGTGGTATAACCCCAATCTTGAAGCTGACTTAAAACTGGTATTACCCTTTCCCTGAAGCTTTTTAAATGGTGACGACTTTATATATTCTTTTAAATCTAGAACTGACACATCTCCACCCCTGATAGAGAATTTATTAATACTAGGAAAAACATATTCTCCCTTCGTTTGATAATACTCGTTCGGCAGAGGGATAACAGGTAGTTTGTTTTGAATACAAACAGGAGTAGCCTTAGTTATACTCGATAATAATAAAAAAAATGTAGTTATAAAAATTAGACGTTTCATAAGAATGCTTTGTGAATATTATTGACATAAAGATGCAATTATTGAGTCAGATATGAAAAAATATTGTTCAGGTATGCGTATATACCCCTTTTGTGTATATATTAATTTCCCTTCATGAAGTAGTTTTTCCGTTTTTTCTGGATTATAATTTACGAGAATCACCGCTTCGACTCCTCTGGATGTACGTAGACCCAACATAATTTTTTCTAAAAAGATTTGTTCTTCCGTTAACACCTCTTCTTCACGCACTATAGAAAAATCTCTTAACTTACCTGCTTTTATATATTCATGTAAATCAGGAATATTCCATCTTCTTATATGCTTACCATTTTGAGCTATGTAGGAGTGAGCAGCTGGCCCAAATCCTAAATAAGGAATATGTTTCCAATATGATGAATTGTGTACAGCTTCATACCTTGGCAAAGCAAAATTTGAAATCTCATAATGATTGTAGCCTGCGTCGCCCAGTGTTGTACATAAAATATCATATTGTGACCTACAATCTTCATCCGATGCTTCAACAAACTCGCCTTTTTCCAACATCCCAGCTAAAGCACTTGTTGGTTCAATAGAAAGTTGATATGCTGAAATATGTTTAGGTAAATTTCCTAATTTTGAAATATTTAAGGCTTTATTTATAGTCTCCTTCCATTTTGATTCATCCAATTGCGGTAAGCCAAAGATAAGATCTATGCTTATATTATCAATACCTGCCTTCTCTAAGAGATTATAGGCTTTCACAGCAGTTTCTGCGGTATGCCTTCGATTCATCCATTTTAGAATCTCATCATCAAAGGATTGCACACCCATACTTATACGATTAACACCCAATTCTTGTAATGCCTCAAGATAGTCTAAACCTTTTTCAACAATATCTTCAGGATTGACCTCTAAAGTGAATTCATCATATGGTGGATTATAACCGCATTCTTTCAATGTTGCTACAGCTTCTGTAATAGCAAAAAGAGGCAACACCGATGGGGTGCCACCTCCTATGTAAATTGTCTTAACCTTAGTTAAGTTTGAATGTTCTTTTAAGATATCTGCACTATAACGTATCTCTCTACTCAGGGCTTTAGAAAATTCCTGCTGAGGCCTTGAAGCCAGTTCTGAATAGAAATCACAATAAGTACAAAAACTTTTGCAAAAAGGTATGTGAATATAAATCACTAGGTTTATCTAAGCTGAATCGAAGCATCACCTAACTTGCCATCTTTTGTATAAACCTCAACTCTATATACACCACCCGGTAAATTTTGATCTTTGTTGAAGTTCATATAGATAGCCATTTCGATTTCGTCACCTTGATAGTCTACCTCTCTAAATGCAGAACAAAGCATTGGCTCTGAGTCACCTACAGTAAATGTTTGTGAAGCTCCTGCACTTAGTAATTCTTCTTCACCTCCATCTTTAGGAGTTACAAAAACTCTAATATATACTGTCACTGGACCTTTTGCTGCCAATGAGTTTTCTATAAGAGAAAGACTAGTAACAAGTCTAACTACCCTACTACTTCTATCGGTAATTTTATCAGATGAATTGAAAGCTTCTAAACGAATGTCTCTAGCTCTCATCTTTGAACCTGTTGCAACCTGACCTTCTAAAGTCTTAACTTCTCTAGTCAGTTTTTCTGCCTCTTTCCTTGTATTAGCAGCCTCCTGTCTTGCAGCAGCCGCATCTGCTGTAAGTTGCTGATTAAGAGTATGTAATGAGTCAATTTGGACAACATATGTTTTCATCACACTTCTTAAAGTTCCTAACTCTTTCTCATATCTCCTCATCTGCGCTCTATTAGCAGCATTTGTCTTTTGTATTCTATCCAAAAGTTCAGTTACCACCATACGAGATGAGTCTAATTGAACTGTTACTTCGTCGTAGCTAGACGAAAGCCCTTCGTATTCCTTAGAAAGACCATCATAATCAGACTTAAGAAGCGCCATTTCTTCAGTTAAGGCCTTCTTTTCTTGACTTAAATTATACCAAATATAACCCAAAGCTCCTGCTAAAACTACAGCAACTGCAGCTAAAACTCCAATAAGGGTTTTCAATACTTTTTCTGGTGAATTTTGATTGTTCTCTACCATAATCTTTTGTATAAATTGTTAAATCAGAGCAAATATAATAAAAACAAAGAATTTTCTTATATATTTGCTAAGCAAACTGCAATATTTAGCTATTAAAACTTATATTTTATGAAATACTTTATTAGAGTTATTAAATACTTCATCTATTTTTCTGTTATTCTTTGCCTTGTATTAGGCGTACTTACTCTCCTTGGCCTCGTTGAAGGTAATTTAAATGCTATCTTCCGCAATGGAGCAACGGACTTAATAAAAATTGCTCTTATCTTCTTAGTAATCTCTGCTGTGTATCCTAGAGTTGGTTTTGTATCAAGAAGTTGCAAAGCTGAAGGCGATTGGTCTTCAATTGCACTAATAGTAAAAACATACCTTGAAGACCGCTCTCTTGAAGTTGAAAGTGAAGAGGAGAACAAGCTTAGCTTCCGCCAACGTACAGCAATAGGAAAGCTCTCAAGAATGTATGAGGACAGAATTACAGTCATAAAAGAAGGCGATACCCTTACAATGGAAGGCCCCCGCAAAGATGTCATCCGTTTCTGCATGGGCATCGACTACCTTTTGAATAAAGAGGAATAACTGACTTAAATGGTTATCGCAGTAACCTTTTTTGACTATTTTTTGGTTATTGCAATAACCTTTTCTTTGACGAGGTTCATAAGTATCCAC
>CAYFMO010000034.1:8684-12322 GCA_964344225.1 uncultured Muribaculaceae bacterium
AAGTTTGTGGCTTTGTTATTATAAACAGAATACTAGTGTTTGAACCAGGTTTTGCAAAGCCAAAACTATCGATATCGTTTAGATGCTTCCTCGAGGGCGGCGTAGAAGCCTTTACCAAAATGATGTATGAGAGGTTCGCGTAAAAATTCATATACGCGGATATTTTCTTTTTTGCCTTTATTGAAAGCATCCTGACATATATGCCAACGATGGAAATTTATGCCTTTCATACCGTTGCTAAGCTTGGAAACACGGATTGGATATAGCCAACAAGACATTGGTTTACGGAAATCCCCTTGACCTTTGAACCAGCATTTTTCCATTGCGCAGAAACAGTTATTATTATCGTCAAAGGCAGCATAGGCGCATTCTTCCTTACCATCAATTAAAGGAGTCACTATATCGCCATCCCAATCTATTTCATGAAATCCCACTTGTTCAATAGTCTTTCTTCCCTTTTCCTGCATTTGTGGAGAAAACTTGTCATAATTTCGCTCAATTTTTTCAAGTTCAGACTCCTCTAAAGGTGCTCCACTTGCGCCAATAATGCAACATACCCCTTTGCATTTTTCGTAATCACATGCAAAATACTCTGTAAAAATCTCTTCCGAGATTAAGCAATCCTCTATTTGAATAATAGTTCTGTATTCCATCCTATTCTACAATATATTCTACTGTTGCTCCATCACGAAGCTTATTTATTACATTCATAACTACTTCTGGAGTAATAGAGTCTAAAGAAGGCAAGTATCTTGTCATCAAGTCCTTACCACTCATATACCTAAGCATAACCGCCTCTGAAATTAAGCTTGGCTTTTGACTATCTCTATTATATTCCTCTTTTAATATTGCCTGATAAAATGGCAATAATTTCTTTATATAATCAATGTCAATATCTTCATTTAAGGCCGCTCTCATATTTGCAATTAGCTCCAATGCAGTAAGATTAGTACGAGGATTTGCCAAACCCTCTGGATTAACTGGTACTAGTGATAAATATATTGTTAATCTTTCATCTGGACTTTGATTAAATCTCATTGTCGATTTTACTTGGAAGCCATCAGCTGTTAATCTATTTGACAGTCTATCCTGAAGCAAAAATGTTGAAATTTGAGCCGCAATATAATTTTCCGTTGTTAGTCTCAATTCATTTGAAACTATGAAATCTGTATTTGGATTCTTACTTTGTTCAACAATGGTCTTATTTCCAACTATAGGTTGTACGCGCACTATTGGACGATTTATAACAACTGGAGAAACAGGCATAGTCAATATTATTGGAAGAATTTGTTTTTGTACAATCTCTTCATCTTGATCCCCAATTAAAACAATGAAACTCTCATCTATATTATTAAATATCTTGGCGAATAACTCATCTGCACGTTCATATAAAGACTTTGTTACTACGTCCTGCGACATAAATGAAGAATATAAATAGCCTGGGCACAGTACTTCTTCGACTTTGACTAATCTTTCCTTAGTTGTTCCATCCATTGAGGCAAGCTGAAGAGGCACATTTGCTATATATGCATCTCGAGCTAACGTATCTATTTTTCTATTTAAAGCAATATCTTTTAAAACAGCTAAAGTCAAACTTAGACTATCCATAGGGGCTGTTCCGAAAATCTTAGAGTCAAAAACACCTACTTTAGCATCAATTTCAATGCCTTTACTTGCCAATGACCTTCTATAGGCTTCCCCAGGAATATCACCAATAGCAAAAGTTTTAAAAATATCTGTCAAATAGGCTCCTTCACCAGTAGCAAGTTCTGGCAATGACGCATAGCCACCCGTAGAAGCAAGGGCAAAATGAAGCTTCCCCCCTGTTTTCATCTTTTTATAAATGACATTTACACCATTCGAGTACCTCCAAATCTGGCCACCAGAAATTGGTTCTTTACGGCTATATACTGATTTCATCTTTCGACTTAACTTTTGGTTAGTCACTACATCAAAAGATAACTCTCCTCCATACCAATTTTTAAAATTAAAATCATATGAACCATTCCACGAGCCTTCAAACTCCTTTCTTAAATCAGCAACATTAATATCTTCACGAGAAGTTGTTATTTTAACACTTAAATTCTTTTTAGAGTCTAGTAACGCTTTTGAAATTTGCTCTAAAAGTTTTAGCTCAACAGCATCATCCATTACCCTATTGGTTATAAATCTATATTCTTCCTGGCGTGAAGAAAGAGGTGCATTATATAAAAAAACAGCTATACAACGTTCTAGTGATGCCGAATTTGTTATAGATTTCTCCTCATTTTTCTTTTCTAATAAGTTTAAGTAGGTCTTTTTTGCATAAAGATATTCATACTCATCTATTCCATTCCAATCCACTGTACCCATAGCAATAGCGATTGCAGATAAAGCTTTTTCTATGTCTGACTCTAGTATCTCAATTGAAACATCGAATGATTCATCAGAAGATGAGTCAAGACTAGATAAATATGTACAAGATAGTGATGTATATGGAATGGATTTGGCAAAAAGTATATCCTTAATACGATTCTCAAGAACTAAACATAGCTCACCTATGAACTTTTCCATAATCATAGGCTGAACTGAGTTCATATAAACTTCTGGCATCCTTGCCATAGAATAAGATAATTCTATTTTTGATAGAGTTTTACCTTCTACTTTGTTAACATTATAAGTTGACTCATCAGAAGATATCCATGAATATCTTGGTAATTCCTTAGATGCTTCTTTTGAAGGAACCATAAGAGAAAGAACTGAAAGCTTTTCTTTAATTTTTAGCGGATCAACATCACCAGAAACTATTATAGCATTACGTTCAGGTGAACACCATTCTTTTTGAAAGTCTGTCTCATCTGACGAAAAATCATTTATTATACTAAAAAGTACTAGTAAAGTTGAATCTATGACCGCATCTTTCCTAGCAATTAAAATATTCTTAAATCTATATATCGTAGCATCGTTTCTAAACTCTATAAAACCTTCATTACTAAGACTTGCACCATTAGATATCAAATAAGATTGAGGCTCTTGATTATGAAACTGTGGAAGTTCTGCTAAGGTTTTTCGCGCTTTAGCTGTGACAAAACCATAATTATTTGCATCATTAATGTCGGGGCCTAGTTTTTGCACTAAAGCAAAATCAGCCATACCTTTCACAGCTTGAGACTTGTAAATATAATAGTGAGTCCCGTTTGGAAGGGTGCCAGTTGTTAAATTTGGATTTTGTGGAAGAATTGCAATTTCATTTGCCCAAACAAAAAAAGGCAAAAATAAAAGTGATAAAACTGCTGTATATTTTTTAATCATATCTCATTTTTTTAATTGAGGTGCAAACTTACAACTTTTTTTCCTATTTTTGTAATTTGTGACTTTATTCAAACTACAACATTTGATTTTAATTAACTACAATTTATAAATTATGAAGAAGATTCTATTTATTGCATTGGCGGTAATGTTCACCGCAACTACAGTATCCGCACAGGACTTAGGAGAGGCAACTACAACTGCACAAGCAGCTAATGAAGCACTAACCTTAGGAAATTATCAAGACGCTCTTAAAGGTTTTGAGGCAGCTTTAGAAATGGCTAACCTTTGTGGTGGCGAAGGATTGGAACTTGCAGAGACTTGTAAGGGTGTTATTCCTACAATCATGC
>CAYFMO010000035.1:0-11347 GCA_964344225.1 uncultured Muribaculaceae bacterium
CTTTGGCCATAAACATAATAATAGTAGGTAAAGTAGTAAGAGCAGCAAAGAAAATAGGACCTAAGAAAGTAACGAATAAGAAAGATTTTTTCTTTACACGTGTTAGGTACTCGCGTTTTATAATTACGTTTATTGTCTTTAAATTCATAGTGTCAATTTTTAAAGCTTATTCTGTTACTAATTTAATAAAGATATCATTCATCCTCGGCACTAATTCTTTGAAAGAATTTACTTGAACTTTATTCTTTAACAATGCTGCTAGAACATCATTTGGATTTTTCCCTTTTTCTATTGATAGAACTGCAGTATGTCTTCCACCATCGTCACGATTTGAAAGAACTGTATAAACCCCTACTACTGGTTCTAATTCAGAATCAGAGGTATAAATAAGTTCAACATTATTGTTACCATATTTTCTTCTAATCTCATTAACTTCGCCAGTTATAACAAGTTTAGAATTATTGATTAAAGCAATCTCGTCACAAAGTTCCTCAACTGACTCCATATTATGCGTTGAAAGAATAATAGTAGCACCAGCCTCTTTTAAAGCAAGAATTTCTTCTCTAATTAGTTTCGCATTAACCGGGTCAAATCCAGAAAAAGGCTCATCAAGAATTAACAAAGATGGCTTATGTACTACAGTTGTAATAAATTGAAGTTTTTGAGCCATACCTTTTGAAAGCTCTTCAATTTTTTTATTCCACCAACTTTCTATACCAAATTTTACAAACCACTTCTTTAACTCATGTGATGCTTCTTTTGAACTCATACCTTTAAGTTGAGCAAAATACATTGCCTGGTCTCCAACCTTCATCTTACGATAAAGACCTCTTTCCTCTGGCAAATAACCAATTTTTGATACGTCCTCCTGTGTAATAGGTCTTCCATCAAATAAAACCTGTCCATTATTTGGAATAGTAATTCTATTTATAATCCTAATCAGGGTGGTCTTTCCTGCCCCGTTAGGACCTAGAAGGCCAAAAATTTTTCCTCTAGGTATCTCTAGTGAAACATTGTCTAGTGCAACCTTTTCACCAAAAGATTTACTAATCTCTTTACAAACAATCAATCCCATATTATATGTTTAAAATTTTAGTTGTTAATTCTACCATTAATTCTGCCTGAGTAGCATTCCCTGCATCACCGCCTTTGCCTTTATAATCATAGTCTCTCAATAATGCAATTACTGCCATACATTTAGTAAGCGGATAGTTTCTTACTGCTGTATCATATTCGGACACAAAAAAAGGATTCACTCCTAAAACTCTAGCTTTCTCATCCCTACTTGGATTGGGATTGGATAGAAGCAAAGCTCCATACTTTAAAATCCTGTAAAAATGTGTGTATAAAGCACTTACAGCCATTGGCATTGCAAATCGAGCTGCGGAGCTAATATAGGCAGCTATTTTTAAAGCTCTAGTTGAATTTTTGAACGACAATTCCTTACTTAACTCAAAAATACTGAACTGTCTACTTATACCAACATTTTTCTCAATATCTTGGATATTTATCTTAGTAACACCTGTTGGTAAGTTTTTTAGCATTTTTTGAGTCTCAATCGCAATCTTATTGAGATCAGTACCAGCATATTCAGCTAGTAAAGCCGCAGCTTCTGGCTCAATGCTCATACCTTCATTTTTATAGAAAGAAACTATCCAATTTGCAATCTCATAGTCTCTTAAGGGCTCCGACTCTAATATTACTCCAATTTTAGAAACTGACTTATAAAATGCCCTACGCTTATCTGCCTTAGCTCCACGCATTGCAATGACTAATACTGTGGACTCCAAAGGATTCTCGCAATAAATAGCTAGGTCTTCCAAGTTCCTCATTCCTTGTGCATCCTTGATGACAACAAGCTGCCTATCTGCAAACATAGGGTATCTCCTAGCCGTAGAAATTATATCATCAACAGAAACATCTGCACCATAGCATATAGTCTGATTAAAATCTCTCTCATGCTCCTGCAAAGCGTTTTCAACTATAGCATCTGTAACCATATCTATATAATATGGTTCTTCTCCCATTAGTAAATACACTGGTTTCAAGTTGCCTTTTTTTGCATCCTGAATGATTTCCCTAGCTAGAGAATCTATTTGGGTATACCCTTTTGCCATAGTAGACAAAGATAGGAAAAAATCCTAATTTGAAATAAAAATGGAGCACTAATAATTAGTACCCCAGCATAATTTAACATTTATTTAATAATAGAAATTATTTTACTGCTTTTTCTTTGCGTTTTACTAGTTGTTCCTTTAGTACATCAACACAATCGACAACTGCGTTTTCGAAGGTATTTGATTTTCTCTCTACCACAAGGCTACCCTCTCCAATAACTGAGACAAAAATCTTAACATTTTTATTTTCATGGTCTGGTAGTAAAGATAATACCACTTCTACATCATTAATCGCATCGTTATACTTTGACAACTTTTTTACTTTCTTGTCAATAAAGTCCAGCAGCTTCTTATCTGCATCAAACTTGATGGATTGTACTCTAATCTCCATTTTTACCTCCATTTTTAGCCCTAGGATGGGCGGTTTTATAAATATGTTTAAGTTTTGATATGCTATTGTGCGTATATACCTGAGTAGCAGCCAGAGAAGAATGTCCTAATATCTCTTTTATTGAACTAAGTTCCGCTCCCTCATTTAACAACTCTGTAGCTAGCGAATGCCTCAAAGCATGAGGTGAACGTTTACCAGTTAAACCTGCAACATTGCTTAATTCTTTTTTAACAGCCCTATCTACATAGTTAGAATACAAGGGCTTACCCATAGACGTCACAAATACTGGCTCTTTCAAAGATCTTTTTCTGCCAATTAGCACCTCAACTGATTGTAAATATAGTGAAATTTCTTTATAAAAAACACCTATCATTGGAATTTCTCGCATCTTATCTCCTTTACCCGAAATCACCACAACTTTTCTACTAAAATCAAGAGAAAAAATAGGCAGTGAGATTAATTCACTACGGCGCAAACCTAAAGAATAAAGGGCTGAAACTATAGCACGCCTAAGACGAGCATCATATAATTCAATTGCCCTTTTCTTACTAATTGCCTTACCTTCAACACCTAAAACAAAAGTCTCAAAAGCATCTTGGGACACTACATATTCTGTCTTCTCAAAATATTCATCCAAAACTCCCTTTTGATAAAAAACTGGTAGAAGTTTTGGAGCTTTTGGACGCTTTATCAATGCAATCGGATTAGATTTTATATAGTCTTCTTTAAGCAGGAATTTACTGAAGCTACTAAGGACTGATAACTGCTGATTAATTGTAACTGAAGAAAGTCCCCTCTCCTCCATCATATAGACTTGATAACTTCTAATTATTTGATGGATTAGCGAGTCTAATAAAAGCTTTTGGTTGATTTTTTCTCCATCCTTCTCGAGAAAACATATAAAATCATTAATGGCAGACTCGTAGATAGCTACCGTTCTAGGAGAGTATCTTCGAACGTTCGCTATATAATCTAAAAATTTGTCTACTACTACCATGTTTGTGACTATACTATTTTCCAGGAAGAGCTTCTAAATCAAACTCTGGAGCCTTTAGCCTCATATATTTATCAGCAGCCTCAAAAGTATTTTCTATTTCACCATCCAAAATTGCATTTTTAACTAATTCTTTCAGCTGCCCTATCTTATTACATGGAGGTATCCCATAAACATCCATAACATACTCCCCTGTAATAGGATTTTTAAAATTACGAATTGCATCTTTCTCCTCAACTTCAATTAATTTTTCTTGCACTAATTGGAAATTAGACTTTAGTCTTACTACCTTTTTGGGATTTTTAGATGTAATATCTGCATTACAAAGCAACATTAAATCATCAATAGTATTACCTGCATCAAACAATAATCTCCTCACAGCAGAATCTGTAACTTCCTCTGTAACTAAAGCTATAGGTCTAAGATGAAGACCCACAAGCGTTTGTACAAACTTCATCTTTTCATTTAGAGGTAATTTTAGAGACTTAAAAATCTTGGGAACCATCCTAGCACCAACAACCTCATGTCCATGGAAGGTCCATCCTAAACTCGGGTCGTAACGTTTAGTGGCAGGTTTTCCAATATCATGAAGAAGAGCAGCCCAACGCAACCACACATTAGGCTCAGTTCTAACTTTCTCAACTTCTACTCCATCCTCAAAATAATAATCCTTTAACTCCCTCTTCGATATTGCTTCTAATTCTAGCTCTGCAACATTGTCTAGAACCTCAAGTGTATGCGTGAAATTCTCTTTATGTGCCCTTCCATCTTGCTCATCTACCCCTTTTAGCTTTGATAAATCAGGAAGTATACAATCTAACAAACCCGTTTTATCCATTAATTTAAAAGCAATTGAAGGTTTAGAACAAACTAGCATTTTATTAAGTTCGTCTACAATACGCTCTTTTGAAAGAATCTTCATCCTATCCTTCATTTTTATCATTGCTTTCAATGATTCTGGAACTATAGTAAATTTTTGTTCAGGAGTTGTCAACCTCGTTGCAAACCTAATTGCTCGGAGCATTCTAAGTGGGTCATCGCTATAAGTCACCTCGGGGTCTAAAGGAGTTCTAATAATACCAGCAGCCAAGTCTTTAATACCACCAAACGGGTCTACTAGAGCACCAAAATCTTCCCTTTGAAGACTAAAAGCCATCGCATTAATAGTAAAGTCCCGCCTTTGTTGATCATCTTCCAATGTACCATCTTCTACAATAGGCTTCCTAGAGTCCCTACGATAGGATTCTTTTCTTGCTCCTACAAACTCAACCTCAAGTCCGTGATACTTTAACATAGCTGTGCCAAAGTTTTTAAAAACAGATACGTTACTACCCACCTTTTCTCCAACGGCCTCTGCTAATTCAATTCCACTTCCTTCTACTACTATATCGATATCCTTACTATCTTTTCCCAAAAAGCAATCTCTCACGTAGCCACCAATAACAAAAGCGCGCACACCAAGATTGGCTGCCACTTCTGACACTATTGAAAAAATCTTATGTTCAAGAAATCCTTCTGTTATTATTTTTGTCATATTATCATCTCTTCATATGTCGGAACCCTATCAACAAACTCATAACCTTCGGATGCTAACTCCCCCTTCTTCCTACATATATAAGTCTTAACCCCATTCGTAATCATTATATACTTCACATCAAGAACCATATTATACCTAATAGCCTGATTAAGAACATCCTCAGTAATCTGCAGTTCGGGTCTTTTACATTCTACTACTGCCAAAGGTTCAAGTTTTCTATCATAAATAACAATGTCTGCTCTAAACTGCTTATCCCCCAACTTCATCCCAACCTCACTCATCATCATATGCAGTGGCACCTTCATCTCATTAGCCAAAACTCCAATAAACCACGACCGCACCTCCTCCTCTGGAGTCAGCACAACCTCCTTCTTCCTCAACGGATCCCAAACTTTCGCCTTGTCACTCATTGTTTTTGATATTGGTTACTACAAATTTAATCATTATTTTTTACGATACTTTTGTTTTGGACTATTAGGTTTATCAGGGATGGTATATTCTAAATAGCCCATTTCTACCAATGGCTTAATAAATTTTGCTACTGCGTCTGAATGATATTTATAGTTTATATGTTCTAATATTTCACGTGATGTCCTTGGTATAGAACAATATTGTATAATATCTTTCTGTATGCCATTCAGCTGCCTATAAGGTATCTTATTTATCACTCCACCGTAGACTCCACCGTCAACTTCACCGCGAACTTCACCATAATTCCTCTGAATAGTAACTACAAACTCTTTGAGATTTTCATTATTCTCAAATTTTATATCAGGAGTAAACAAACGTGCCCTTGTCAGTCCACTACCAGCACCAGTATATGGAAGAAGGTATATACCATTATTAAATAATAGTTTATTTCTAGGGACCGAAACTCCATGAGTAGCATCTTCAACTGATTGTCTTATAAATACACCGGCTGCGAACCTTGTAATATCTATAACACCAAGATTAATGGAAAAGCAAATAGACAAAGTCCTAATATTAATTTCTTTTTCATATAATTGTTATTTAACGTTGTTTTGACAATTTTAAGATAGTATTATATTCAGTTTCAACAGCACTCTTCCAAGCAAAACTTGATGGAATGGTTTGCCGTTGTGGATTCTTTAGATAATGTGTTACCTTTTGTGCCATATTTTCTACTAAATTATCATCAAATGTAACTAAAAAATCTTTTGTTAAAACTTCATTGACACCACAAACATCAGTACCTACGACATTGGCTCCACACGCAATTGCTTCAGCAGAAACAAGTGAAAAACCTTCTTTGCGACTAGGTATTACAACCACATCAATGCAATTCATTAGGGCTGGCATTTCTGAAAATGGTTGATTATTTAGAATTACAAAATCTATATGACGATTTTCCACTAATTTATTAAGAACGGGACCACTATGTTTTCCCCCACCAATCACCCAAAACACTAAATCTCCATCATATTTATGTCTTATGGAAGCAAATAATTCGGGTAATATTTTAGTGTTTTTAACTGGATAAAAATTTCCGATATAAGCAACTACTTTAGTGTGGGAATAAAGATGATTTTTACTTCTTAGTTCGGTTCTTTTCTCATCGTCAAACTTGTAAAATCTTTCTGAAACACCATTGTATGACACTTCTGCCTGGAATGAATGCCCATACCGACGTCTCGCTATTTGCAATAAACCTTTGCTTACAAAGAAGTTCATATTTGCATTATGTACCAGATTTGAAGTCTGCTTTGAAAAATAAGTATTTCTAGCAGGATGAGTATGAATATCAGAACCGTGCCATGTAATTGCAAACGGTGTTCCATAAAATTTATTTACTGTATAGGCTAATTGACCTGCAAGAAAAGAATGAGCTGAAATATAATTGTAATCTTTTAAAAGTCTTGCCCACTTTCCCAGCTGAAAAAATACAGATAACGGAGTTTTATGTATTACTTCAGTTGATAAATGTTTTCTGATAGTAAATTTATACCAAAATATATTAAAATTTAGACCATCAACTTCTGCTTGTTCAATGAACTCCCTCTTTTTAGTGCGTCGCAATAATCTAATTAATGAACTCTCATAAGTTTGAATACAGAAAAGACTGACTTCTAGCTCAGGATACTTCATAAGCTCTTTAGCACGATGATAAACAGAGTTAAACAAACCTTTACGGTCTGTGACATCACCCTCGAATATTATAGCTATTTTATGAGTCATTTTCTTTTAAATTTAGATAATAATGTTGTTTTAATAGCTGTTCTCTCACCCTTATTCACACCTACGAACCATACCACAAAGACTGTACTTGCTAAACAAATTAATGTATTTATTAAAAAACCTAAAAAGCCCTCAGGCATAAACTGCTTTGTTAAAAGCGGAGGCAATATGGCTAGTAAAGTTACTATTAAAACATTAAGATATACGGTCTTAATATAAGAAAAAACTGAAAAGCCACAATAATATTTGAGTATAAATAATGTTGCAAAAAGTGAAAATTGTGAAAGCACTATTGATACAATATTTACCACCTCAGGGATATGACCAGCTCGTAATAAAACGTATGAAATTGGAATATTTAAGAGTTGAAGTCCACCCACTATAATCTGCTGCCATTTAACATGTCCAGTTGCTGCAACTGCATAATTCAATGGCGTAATCAAGGACTCTGACATTGCAAAAATTAAAAATAATTGGGCAAATAGCACAGTGTGGTCCATAACTTTTCCTAACCAAATATCTATGAGATAATGTGTATTAAACATTATAGGCAGAGATATTAGCAAAAGTAGATAGAAAGCAAAACGTCCACCTTTCTTAGCTAGATAGCTCATATACTCCACATCACCTGCTGCATAAGATTTCATAATTTGTGGTGATAGAGCAGTCATAAAATTGCTTACGAAATTCTGTACTGCCCCATTTAGTTGTACTGCTATTCCCCTAGCAGCATTCACAGCAGGACTAGTACTAAAGATGTTAATTAAGATATTACCACCATGTTCCCTTAGGATTCCTGCAGTAGAACCAATGAAATTCCATCCTGCAAAACTCAGCATCTCCTTAAATAAATTTTTATCTAGCCTTAGACTCACTCTACACTCATCAAAATTTTTTCTACAGTATAAAGCATAGATTAACCGAACTATTAGTGTTACAACTGCCATTAAGCTAGCATAAAACACCAATCTATCTATAGGAGAACGCAAAATCAGAAATGCCACTGCAAGCTTTCCAAATCCCTCAATAAGACCAGAAAATGCAAAAGCACCCATCTTTTCATTAGTTATAATTAATGCATAATATGGAATTCCTAGAAGATTTATAGCATAAGATAGTAATGAAAACTGTAAGACCCATTTAGCTGCTTGGATTCTTGATGGATCTAGAACCATTTTTTTCTCAATAAACCATAGCCCTATTGGCTCCATTACTGCTATGAACACAATAGTAAGTATTAATTGAATCGCTAAAGCCGTCAAAAAAACTTGTTTAAGTTTATTTACATCTCCACTTCCTTTCGCATTGTTTAAAAAACGCATAATTGCGGATACCAAAGCTCCTGTTACAACCGTAAACATCGCAACAGTACCCCCGATTACATTATAAATACCGTAATCTTCTTCTCCTAATGCACCAAGAACTATGCGAGATGTATATAACCCCACAAGCATTAGCACAAACATCCTTACATATAAGAGTAAAGTGTTCTTTGCTATAGTTTTATTTTTTTCTAAGTTTTCTTGCATCTCTAATATCAGAATCAGGAGTCAAGGCAGGTAGACTTATTCCGTATTTCACTGAAACTACCCTTATTATGAACACTGAAATTGCTGCAATCATTTGAGAAGCAGCTGGCGCAACTTCTAAACTGAAACATAAATAATACACAAAACCTCCTAGCAAACAGGCCATTGCATAAATATCTTTTCTAAATATGAAAGGAATTTCATTTACAAAGACATCTCTAAGCATACCTCCGACAACACCTGTTATCGTACCCATAATAATACTAACCCACATTGGATAGCCCTCCATTAGACTCTTTTCCAAACCTACTACTGTGAATAAAGATATACCAATGGCATCTGATATAAAGAAAATATAATCGAGTTTTGATGTAAGTTTTCCAAATGCAATTGCAAATAATAAAGCTAGCCCTGTTATAATAACATATGAAGGCTGTACCATCCAAAATGGGGTGACTCCTAACATTAAGTCTCTCAATGTACCTCCACCTACTGCAGTAACAAAACCTGCAACATATGCTCCAAAAAAGTCAAAATTCTTTTGTGCTGCAATACGAATACCACTAATTGCAAATGCAAAAGTTCCTATGTAGTCTAATATTCTTAGAAAGTCTATGTCAAGTAGTTCAAGCAAGTTAATATTCAATGTCTTATTTATATAAATACCTTCAGCAAGCAAATATAATAAATTGTATTGTTAGAAAGTATTTAAATCTACACTATTTTTATGTCACAACCTATTTTAAAGTTTTGTTTGCAGATAATAATTTTTATATCTAATTTAGTGGGCGAATCATTAATTAACAACATTAATCCAAAATATTTATGATTAGATATTGTGTAATGTGGAAGTTTAAACCATCAGATGGTAAAACTCCAAAAGAAATTGCTGAAGATGTCAAGGAACGCTTTGAGTCCCTCATGGGACTTATTCCAGGTTTAGTGGCAATCGAGGTTGGAATTAATCGCAATGAATCTGCAACTGCTTATGATGCAATTCTAAATGCCGATTTTGAAAGTTGGGAAGCTCTTACAGCATACAAAGCCGACACCATGAGGGACAATCTCAATAAATATGTCGAAACATTTGCAAAATCACGTGCACGTGTCGAATTTGAAAGATAAAAGTTATTAATTTTGTAGAAAGCAAGTCGAAAAGGTTTCCAACTTGCTTTTTTTTTGTAAATTTGTTGCCTGTAAAAAGAAACAAGGAAAAATATATATGAGTAAGATAATTCTAACAGGAGACCGTCCTACTGGAAAACTACATTTAGGACATTATGTTGGTTCTTTAAGAAGAAGAGTAGAACTCCAAAATTCAGGAGAATTTGATAAGATTTTTATAATGATTGCCGATGCACAGGCTTTAACCGATAATGCAGAAAACCCTGAAAAAATTCGTCAAAACATTATAGAAGTGGCTTTGGACTATCTTTCATGTGGTTTAGATCCTGAAAAATCGACTATTTTCATTCAATCCCAAGTACCTGAACTCTTTGAGCTTTCATTCTACTATATGAATCTAGTCACCGTTGCTCGTCTTCAAAGAAACCCAACTGTAAAAACAGAAATCCAGATGCGTGGTTATGCTGAAGGTGGCTTGGAAGAAGAGAATCCACAAAAGAGAGGTATTCCTGTTGGCTTTTTTACTTATCCTATTAGTCAAGCAGCAGATATTACAGCCTTCCGTGCCACTACAGTCCCAGTGGGCGAAGATCAAGTACCTATGCTTGAGCAGACTAGGGAGATTGTTCATAAATTCAATTCTTTATACGGTGAAACTTTAGTAATGCCAGTAGCACTTCTTCCAACGAATGAGGTTTGTTTACGTCTTCCTGGAACAGATGGTAAAGCAAAAATGAGTAAATCCTTAGGTAACTGTATATATCTATCGGACAATACAAAAGAAATTAAGAAAAAGGTGAATAGTATGTTCACAGACCCTGAGCATATTAGGATTGAAGACCCTGGCACTGTCGAAGGAAATGTTGTATTCACTTATCTTGATGCATTCTGTAGAGATGAGCATTTTGCTAAATTCTTACCTGAATACGAAAACCTTGAAGCCTTAAAAGCTCACTATAGACGTGGTGGTCTCGGAGATGGTACAACCAAGAAATTCCTTTTCAATATTATGGAGGACATTCTTACCCCAATTCGTGAAAGACGAAAAGAATATGAAAAGGATATCCCAGCCGTTTATGATATCCTCCAAAAAGGTAGCCAAGTAGCCAGAGCAGAAGCATCTAAAGTCCTTGCAGATGTCCGCAAAGCGATGCAAATCAACTACTTCGATGACGCCGGCTTAATTGCAGAACACACCAAGAAATATCAGTAAATTTCCAGTAGGTTATGATAATGTGGTAGTAACACAGATATTTTCTTAAAATAACCGCCACGCAGATAAAAAATATTCCATTTGTAATGGAATATTTTGGATTATTCAAAAAACGCATTTAAATATTACTGCGAAACGGATAAAAGTGCAACAATATCCGTTTCACAAGCGATTAAAGTACATCTTTACATTAGTAAACCAACGAGTTGTTCGAGGTGGGTTTGGTCGATTGAGTCGAAGGTATT
>CAYFMO010000036.1:0-11262 GCA_964344225.1 uncultured Muribaculaceae bacterium
ACCTAAGCTTCTCTTGAGCTAAAATCGTAACTTTTACAGCTTTATATCAATTGTTGATATCGTTTGCAACAAAACCTCCATAGATTTTTTACTTGCAGAACAACCATAAAAGAAAAAAGCGGTGGCCATCAATAATATTAAATAACTAACCTTTTTCGTATTGATTTGGGGTTTAATGTGTTGTAAGACAAACTATTTATGCCCAAATATAAGTATTTTTTATGTAAATAGTTCCCGGAGTACTTTGAGAGATTGGATATTTAGTGGATAATCTAGATGATATTCAATATATCGAAGGATAGACTCCGCTATGCTGTTTCTTAAAGCCCCATTCATTGGCACCAGAAGTGAGTCTGCGAAGGAGAGCCTCATAAAGTCCATAACTATTTGATAGTTGGCTCCAAGGAAAGGCTTTAAGTCCTCATCCATAGGCCTAAAGCCCAACTGTGATGCAAGCTCAAGCAAGAATTTCAAATGATAGTTACTAAAATCTGCTTCAATTGCATCTAACAATAAAATTGATTTTTCTGCCCATTCATATAGACCAGGCTCAGATACTCCCTCTCTTACTGTTCTGTACAAAACCTCTGAAATGAACATCGTCATAGAATTCTTGTACATATTCTCACGAATTCCGTTAAGATGATGCTTTGGATGGAGATTTTTAGCAATATATAAATTAGATTTTGATGATTCAACTATTTCTGCCTCAAGAATATTTAAAGGTAGAAACATCGACATAGCAGCCTTTTTCTTACCGACACCCTGCACAAGAAATCCACGCCTTCCATACTCTCTACTTAAGGTATGCACGACGACGGAGCTCTCGCCGAATTTAGTAATATGTAAGACAATGAAGTCAGTATTATTTATCATCTCTTGAATCTATTTCATCCCCGTTGTTTTCAGAAAATCTGCCATAGCCCTTAAGGCTTTTCCCCTATGAGAAATTTCATTTTTCTCTTCTTCTGATATATCTGCTAAGGTTAGACCCGGATACTCATCTGCAATAAAAATAGGGTCATAGCCAAAACCACCTTTACCTGACCTCCCACGTGCTATGACGCCCTCAAGAGTACCCTCAAAATAATGAGCCTCTCCATCAATAATCAAGGTAACAACACTCTTAAATCTAGCTGTTCTCACAACTTTTTTCACATTAAGTCCCTGGCTAGCAGCCATACGAGCCTCTCCTTCTTTAATACAAAGCTCGTGAAGCACCTTATCCATATTCTTATTGAAATCCTTATCTTCTCCTGCATAACGAGCGGTATGAACCCCAGGAGCCCCACCTAAGGCATCCACCTCAAGTCCTGTATCATCAGCAAAGCAATTACAATTACATTTTTTCCAAATATATTCTGCCTTCTGTTTTGAATTACCTTTTAATGTATCAGCTGTCTCTGGTATATCTTCTTTAATTCCCAAATCCGATGGGGTAATAAGCTCAAAACCCTTACCTAAAATCTCCTGCGCCTCACGCAATTTCCCTTTATTATTTGTTGCAAAAACTATTTTCATTTTCTGTTTAATATTCAATTATTCTTTGTGGGTATAAAATTTGTTCACTGTATCTGCCGTGACTTCCCACAAATCGGCAACAAAGTTACCAAATTCAAGGGAAAATGAGCAAAATTTCTCATAAAGTCAAAACAGTTTAGTATTTTTGCAACAAATTTTGAAAAATGAAAAGAGACCTTAAAATCCTTTTGTCAGTTATTCTGGCTATATTATTTAGCGTAGAGATTAGCGCTCAATCTAAAAGTTTCAAACTAGGTCAATGGGTTGAAACTCAAAATGCTATTATTAAAGAACTCAATAGGAGCTATGTGGATAGTCTACCTATTCAACTAATGATGAGAAAGAGCATTGACAAAATGCTAAATAGTATTGACCCATACACGGTTTACATGCCTGAAGAGGAAAATGAGGATTGGCAAATGATGCTATCTAAAACTTATGGAGGTATCGGTGCAATCATCCATAAAAAAGTGGGCTCAAATGTGATTATCAATGAACCCTATGAAAATTCTCCTGCTCACAAATACGGACTCAGATGTGGGGATGAAATTATAGAAATTGATGGCGTTCCAACGAAAGATTTGGAAAGCAAAGAAAGTAGCGAGAGGATGAAAGGAAAGCCTGGTACCAAGGTGAAATTTAAGGTAAAGAAAGCCTATACAAAAGATACTGTTGATATTACTATTGTTCGTGAACGTATTCATATTCCAGATATTGACTACGCTGGAATGCTTGATGATACAACTGGTTACATACTTCAAAGTGGTTTTACTGAGGGAGTTGCAGATGAAATGAGATCGAATATTATAGAACTAAAAAAACAAGGAATGACGAGACTTGTTTATGACCTTAGGGGCAATGGTGGTGGACTTATGGAAGAGGCAATAAAGATTGTGGCTTTATTTGTTCCAAAGAATTCACTTGTAGTATCCGCTAAAGGTAGAACAGCAGACTCTTATCGTGAATATAGAACCACTACGGAGCCCCTAGATTTGGATCTTCCTATCATTGTTTTAATCAATGGTGGCTCAGCTTCTTCATCGGAGATTGTAAGTGGAGCATTACAAGATATGGATAGAGCAGTCATAAAGGGTACTCGCAGTTTTGGAAAAGGTTTGATTCAGGCGATTAGGCCATTACCATATGGTTCATATCTAAAAATTACAACTGGGAAATACTATACTCCTAGTGGAAGATGTGTACAGGCAATTGATTACAATAATAGAGATGAAAATGGCAACATAGGGCATATTCCTGATTCTCTTACAAATGAATTCAAAACAGCTTCAGGCCGCATTGTACGCGATGGTGGTGGTATTACACCAGATGAAATAATTGAGACTCCTGCATATAGTAGATTAGTGTATTCAATTGTTTTAAGCGGAGTTGTGGATGAATATGCTATTGATTACTCAAGAAGACATGAAAGCATAGCTCCTGTGGATGAGTTCTATTTTACTGAAAAGGATTTCGAAGACTTCATAAACTTCGCAAAAACCAAAGATTTTGACTATAGAAGCAAGGCAAAAACTCATTTCGACTTAATGAAGAAAGAGCTTGAAGATGAGGGTCTTGCAGATGCAATGAAAGAGCAAATCGAAGCTCTTGAAAAAGCTATCGAAATGGATAAAGAACAAATCATCCGTCTAAAGAAAGACGAAATCGTTCCATTCATCGAAGAAGAAATCGTAACCAGATACTGGTTCCAACGCGCTGGTGTCAAAGTCAATCTCCGCTACGACACCCAACTCAAAAAAGCGTTATAGATGGCGCTTTAAATCCATTCTTTCATGCATAATACGGAGAATTAATATATCACCATTAGCTTGTTTTTTATAGAATATTATGTGATGTCCAGACTTTATACCTTTAAGGTCTGGACTTACTTTTTCATAAGACATAGCTAAAACTAAAGAAGGAACCAGAAGACTATTACAAGCAGACACTATTTTTGAATAATACTTATCTGCCTGTGGTTCAGACCAATTATCAACTGTATATTCCCATATAGAGGTGAGATCGCTTATCGCCTTTTTAGTGTATAGAAGCTTAGCCATTTGAACGAGATGATTTAAGAGATTTTAAATGAGATTCAGGGTCAAAATCTTCAACTATACCACTATTCATTCCTTCCTCAATTGCTGCTCTCAATGCTAAAATCTGACTTTCATCATCTTCCAAAAGACGAAGTCCTGCACGAATAACTTCACTGGCATTTTTATATCTACCCGCCTCTATTTGCATTTTTATAAAGTTTTCAAAATGCGGCCCAATGGCTACCGATGTTGTTTTCATGTTTTTGAATTTTTACAAAGTTACCAATATTTGGTAATAATGCAATTTTTATGTCAATAATTGCTGTGTCGCCTCGTGGAAAATTGCTATTTCTTAGATTCTTTGCGGGCCTTGCGAACTTTTGCTTTGCGGGCAGCTTTATTTATGCCTACGGTAACGTTGTCAAAAGAGCCATCTTCACCTTTAACAAAGGATGTTCCCCTACCATATTCATAATCTACTCGCTCGCGTATTCTAGCCTCAAGCCCGGTCTCAACTAGCTCATAATCAATGAGTTTTTGCTCTATATTTGTGCGTTTAACACGGATCCTAACAGGGTCTCCAAGATTGTAAACAACCTTTGTCCTCCTGCCTACTATCCTATAGCGCTCCTCATCAAACTCGAAATAGTCTGAGCGAATATCTCTTAGGGCTACCATACCCTCAATCTTAGTTTTATCTATCTCAACATACATTCCCCACTCAGTAAGACCAGAAATATTACCTTGGAACTCATAGCCTACTTTATCCTGCATAAACTCTACAAGTTTGTACTTAACACTTGCACGTTCTGCTTCTGCGGCTACAATTTCGCGTTCTGAAGCATATTTACACATCTTCTCATAAACTTCCTGCTTCACGGACTCGCCACCTGCAAGATACCTAGAAAGCAACCTATGAACTAACATATCTGGAAAACGTCTAATTGGAGAAGTAAAGTGGGTATAATATTTAAACGCTAAACCATAGTGGCCTATATTGTCTGTACTATACCTTGCCTTTGCCATCGTCCTCAACGAAAGAAGCTCAATTGCGTTGTACTCTGGTTTATCCTTCGCTTTTTTGAAAAGTGTATTAAGCTCTTTAGAAATCTGTTTCCCACTATTTGTTTCACCCATCTTGTAGCCAAAATTGGAAATAAATAGCTTTAAATTGTCAAGTTTGTCCAGATTTGGCTCATCGTGGATACGATAAACAAATGTCTTTGCCTTTGTCTTGCCAACTTTATATGGTGCTCCTTCCGTCCTAACACCTTTACAACCTGTTGCAACAAATTCTGCAACTGTCCTATTTGCAAGAAGCATGAGTTCCTCAATTAACCAGTTAGCCTCAACTGATTCTTTTTGATAAACATCAATTGGGCGGCCCTGCTCATCCACTAGTACCTTCATCTCTGGCCTTTCAAAACTAATGGCACCGCTCGCAAATCTCTTATTTCTAAGCTTTGAAGCAAGTTCATTTAAAACAAGAATAGCTTCTTTACAATTGTCTGGAATCACACAGCCTTCAGTAACTCCACCACCCATCATTGCTGGTGTCATCTCCCCATAATGCCCATCTGTGCCACCACGCAAGTCCATTTGCATAGCTTCATCGCCTGCCACAATTATCTGCTGAGCAGTTTCATATGCAAAACGATAATTTGACCTAATGATAGTCCTACCGAACCATTGGCTTTCAATCTTTGCTAATGGTGTCATCTCTAACACTGCAGAGAATGTAAGCTTGTCTTCATTTGGACGTAATGAGCAAAGCTTATTTGAAAGTTTTTCTGGTAACATAGGAACTGTTCTATCAACTAGATAAACTGATGTTCCACGGTTTTTCGCCTCTTCATCAACCAATGAGCTAGGCTGGACATAGTGAGTCACGTCTGCAATATGAACTCCAACTTCATAGTTACCATTTTCTAGTTTTCTAAATGAAATGGCGTCATCAAAGTCTTTCGCATCTACGGGGTCAATAGTAAATGTTAATACATCCCTAAAATCCCTACGCTCGGCAATATCTTTTTCTGTAATTTCTTCTGAAATACTATCTGCAGCATTAGCAACTTGAGGCTCAAAGCGGTATGGAAGCCCATACTCAGCCAAAATAGCATGCATTTCAGTGTCGTTCTTACCTGGTTCTCCTAGAACATCCACTATACGTCCATATGGAGACATCTCTCCCCTCGGCCACATATCCACAACCGCAGCCACTTTCATTCCTGAACGAACTTTTAGTTCTCCGCTACCACCATCCTCATAGGACTCTCTAACACCTACAACTGAAAACTCTCTGTCTTTCAATGGCCTTAGATACCCTGTTTCATCCTGCTGAGCTGCTACGCTTTGTTTTGGCTTATGTTTACGATATTTGGTTTTATCTTCTTCTGCTATTGGAATAACAATATCATAAGGCATAAATCTACTTTCCATTAAGACCCACGCTTGTTTTCCAACAATATGAAGTACCCCTACAAAAGGTCTCTTTGAGCGTTCAATTATCTCAACAACTTGACCTTCCTTACGGGTTTTATCTGTTTTTTCTCTTGTAACTACAACACGCACGATATCTCCATTAAGAGCCCCTTTAGTTTTGGACTCCTTAACAAAAACATCGTCTTCCTCCCCCTCAATGATAACAAAGGCATAACGGTCTCTGGTCATTTGCACCTTACCAATGTATTCTTGGAGAGGTTTTTTACTTTTCTCTTTTTTAGAAGATTTTCTTTTTTTTGTCATATTATATTCTCTAGTTGAGACTATTGTCTCGTAATTTTAGCACCGAGAGCATTGAGACGGACCTCAATATTTTCATACCCACGGTCTATTTGGTCAACATTGCTTATGACACTCGTACCCTTAGCCGACATTGCCGCCAACAGTAGCGCAATACCAGCACGAATATCTGGCGATGTCATATTGTTTCCTCTTAATTGGAATTTGTGGTCGTGACCAATAACCACAGCTCTATGTGGATCACATAGGATTATTTGTGCACCCATATCAATGAGTTTATCCACAAAGAAGAGACGGCTTTCAAACATTTTTTGATGGATGAGTACACTGCCCTTACATTGGGTTGCAACTACAAGTATAACACTCAACAAGTCTGGAGTAAGTCCAGGCCAAGGAGCATCAGCAATTGTCATAATAGAACCATCCAAAAAAGAATCTATTACATAACTCTTTTGCTCTGGAACAAAAATATCATCACCTTTTCTTTCCAGTTTTATACCCAAGCGACGAAATGCTTCAGGAATAACCCCTAAATCATCAAAAGAAACATCTTTAATCGTAATAGAACTTCTGTTCAAAGCAGCCATACCAATGAAACTTCCTACTTCAATCATATCAGGAAGTACCTTGTGCTTGGCAGAATGTAGTTTCTTAACACCTTGAATTGTCAAAAGATTTGAGCCAACTCCTGAAATTTTTGCCCCCATTGATATCAACAATTTACATAATTGCTGAACATAGGGTTCACAGGCTGCATTGTAAATAGTTGTTTCTCCCTCTGCTAAAACAGCAGCCATAATAATATTTGCAGTACCAGTAACTGATGCTTCATCCAAGGTCATATAACGTCCTTCCAAACCCTCTTGTGGAGCCTGAAGAAAGAATGCTTTTTTATCATTGTCATACTCTTGCGTAGCACCAAGCTGCATCATACCGTAGATATGAGTATCAACCCTGCGGCGACCTATCTTATCCCCACCTGGCTTAGGAAAATATGCAGAGCCAAAACGAGACAAAAGCGGCCCAACCACCATCACAGAACCCCTAAGACAAGCACAACTTTTCACAAAGTCTTTGCTTTTTATATAGGACGGATTTATATTTTCTGCTTTAAAAACATAATGTCCCTTATCCTTCCTTGTTACATCAACTCCCATTCCTTCTAAAAGAAGAATGAGGTTTTTCACGTCCAGGATTTCTGGAATATTGCTAATTTCTACTTCCTCTTTTGTTAAAAGTGTAGCGCAGATAACCTGCAAGGCTTCATTTTTTGCTCCTTGTGGTTTAATGCTACCACTTAATTTATGTCCACCCTCAACTATAAACTTACTCATATCTAATTATCGTTCTTTCTCTTACCACTTAATATTAACTACCATTCTCTCCTCTGATGACACCCAGAAATTTTCTACTATGCAAAGATTATCACCTGCTTTAAATGTAAGCCTTACAGTAGTGAATGGTTTCAGTATTGTCTTATTATAACCTTCTGTTCTCAATAAGAAGTTTAAAGATGTGTTATTTGTTAAAGTCACTGTACTTCTTCCTTTTGAGTCTGTTGAAACATATTTCACTTGCACAGAAGCATCAAATAACGCCTTTAATAAAGCTTCGGGACCTGCTACTGAGCCGAATGAATATGCAATTGTGCGCTTTGCTTCTAAAGCTTCACGAAGAGACTCTAAACTTGAGTCCTTTGCTAAAATGAAAGTCATTGGCCTTCTATTCCCTTGAGCCCTATAAGATTCTGCAGAAGATGGATGTAAATCTGTATTACTTGACATATAGAAATTATATTTCAAAGCTCTATCAATAGCTTTTGGATAGAATTCTCCACCATTCATAATCTCAATCCCATCAATCAAACCTGCATCATAAACCTTTTGTTCAAACTCAAGAATATCCATATTAGGTCTAGTCCAACCAGGATGGTTGTGCATAACGATTGCACCTTGAGCTTTTGCATTTTGGATTGCCTTAAAAGGATCAGTATCATAAATTGCATTACTATCTGTCACAAATAATGCATTGTAGTGTCCAATTACCTTAGGTTCTCTTGTTATCTCTGTACCAGGAATTATTACAATACCATATTTTTCAGCTTCTTTTTGAGCCAAGGCTACAGGAACGTTTAAGTCAACAAAAAAACCTTCTTTTGTAGCATCCTTTCTAACTACAATGTTGTTTACTGGCTTTGTTCCTTTTTTCGTATAAGGTTTCACAAACTCCAGTAATTTTTCTTCATAAGGACGATGTTCAATGTGGTCTGTAATGGCTATAACATCTAAACCATCGAACCAAGCTTCTTGAACTCGGTGCTCAGGGGTGACGGTGCCATCTGAAAACATTGTATGAACATGTAAGTCTGATTTAAATAGAGTATATCCATTAACTTGTGGCAACACAAACTCTACCCTAGGAGGGGTACTTGGATGTATATC
Source organism: uncultured Muribaculaceae bacterium (assembly GCA_964344225.1). Taxonomy (GTDB): domain Bacteria; phylum Bacteroidota; class Bacteroidia; order Bacteroidales; family UBA932; genus Cryptobacteroides. The sequence continues at coordinate 8,741 of CAYFMO010000036.1, forward strand.
ATGTTTTAAAATATCTGGATTATTGCTATCCTGATAATACTGCGCCGATGCAGCAAAAGAAAATAATGCTAAAAATGGAATTAAGATAAACTTTTTCATTGTGTTATTATTTTATGATTGTATTTAAATTTTTCAACAAGAATATTTTGTACCCAAACATACAAATTTAATGAATTTTCATTGATTTTTGGGCTTTTATGTTCCTAATTGTATCTCTTACTTCAGATTTCCTGCTAAAAACTGATCATAGGCAGCCATATCTATGAGTCCGTGCCCCGAGAGACCGAAAAGGATTGTCTTATGTTCTCCTGTTTCCTTACACTTTAAAGCCTCATCTATTGCTGCAGCAATGGCGTGACAGGATTCTGGAGCAGGAATTATCCCTTCCACTTTTGCGAATAAGCATCCTGCTTCAAAAGATTCTTTTTGTTCTATATCCATCGCTTCCAAATATCCATCTTTAAGAAGTTGAGAAACTATAGTTCCTGCTCCATGGTATCTTAGACCACCAGCATGAATATTTGATGGTTGAAAATCATGACCAAGAGTAAACATAGGAAGCAAAGGAGTATATCCTGCCTCATCACCAAAATCATATTCAAATTTTCCTTTAGTTAGTTTTGGGCAAGACGCTGGCTCTGCAGCAATAAAACGAGTTTTCCGTTCTCCTGTAAAATTGTGCCTCATAAAAGGAAAAGCAAGGCCACCAAAATTAGAACCTCCTCCGAAACAAGCAATTACGACATCAGGATACTCACCTACCATCTCCATCTGCTTTTCTGCCTCCAAACCAATGACTGTCTGATGTAGAGTAACATGATTCATTACTGAACCAAGGGTATATTTACAATTCGGAGTCATACGAGCAAGTTCAACAGCTTCCGAAATGGCCGTTCCAAGCGAACCTTGATGGTTGGGATACTTTGTTAAAATATCCTTGCCTGCGCGAGTAGACATCGAAGGCGAAGGTGTTACTAAAGCACCAAAAACCTGCATCATACTCTTCCTATAAGGCTTTTGCTCATAGCTTATTTTAACCTGATAAACAGCAGCTTCAAGATCATATACCTTTGCTGCATAGGCTAATGCTGCTCCCCATTGTCCAGCACCTGTCTCTGTAGTCACATTAGTCACGCCCTCTTGTTTGCAATAGTAGGCCTGGGCAAGAGCAGAATTAAGTTTATGCGAACCTATAGGACTAACGCTTTCATTCTTAAAATATATGTGGGCTGGAGTATCTAATGCCTTTTCAAGGCCATAAGCTCTCACCAATGGTGTGCTGCGATAATAAGTATATTTTTCAAGTACTTCTTCAGGAATATCAATCCATCGATCCGTCTGATTTAATTCTTGTCTAGAACACTCTGCACAAAAAAGCGCAGTTAAATCTTCATGAGTTATTGGCTCTTTCGTTTTAGGATGGAGCATAGGCATGGGTTTGTTAGGCATATCTGCTTGAATATTATACCATTGCTTTGGAATCTGATCTTCTGGTAAGATGAATCTTTTCTGTTTCATAATCTTCTATTTAATATTATAGTGCTAGAATTTTGTTTTGAAATGATTTCTGATTCTAATTTTTTAAGCACCTAAGTTATCAATATATTGAAAAAACTCAAAAATTAAATTCAAACAAAATCCTTAAAATTTTAATATTTACTAAATTCATTAAAAAATTCATAAGAATTGTTAACTTTGTAAGGTACACGATTTCTATAACACTACATATAAACACATCAAACTAATTCAATAATGAAAAAAAATAGATTTTTAATTGTTCTATTAAGCATGCTTACCATTCTGGTTGGATGCAGACAAAAGTCTGAAATGGATAAATTCGTTGATAAACTAATGTCTAAAATGACATTAGAGGAAAAATTGGGACAAATGAACCTTCCTGCTGTTCCTTCAGAAGTTATAACAGGAAACGAACAATGCGAAAATGTGTTGGAAGAAATTAGGGCTGGTCGTGTTGGAGCTATTCTAAATGCCTATGGATACGACAATGTCTTAGCTTATCAAAAGGCTGCTGTTGAAGAATCACGCTTAGGTATACCACTTCTAACGGGTTTCGATATAATTCATGGTCATAAAACAGTCTTTCCTATTCCACTAGGACTTGCTTCTACATGGGACTTAGAAGCCATAGAAACTGCAGCTAAAATTTCTGCTTTAGAAGCTACTGCTGATGGTCTCAACTGGACTTTCAATCCAATGGTAGACATTAGTAGGGATGCTCGCTGGGGACGTTGTTCGGAAAGTGCAGGTGAAGATCCATTTTTAGCCAGCGAATTTGCTAAAGCAATGGTTAGAGGTTATCAAGGTACCCCTGAAGAGTTAAAATACGGCAACGAAAGAATGCTTGCTTGTGTTAAACACTTTGCCCTTTATGGTGGTGTTGACAATGGACTTGATTATATGGGAGTGGATATGAGTCCTAGCAAGATGTATAATGAATATCTCCCTCCTTACAAGGCCGCTATAGATGCTGGGGTCGGCTCAATTATGACTTCTTTCAACGA
>CAYFMO010000037.1:0-11250 GCA_964344225.1 uncultured Muribaculaceae bacterium
CTGGCCCGTGATAGGGGTCTTGCCCAAGTATCACAACTTTTACCTTATCTGTCGGAGTTAGCTCAAAGGCTTTAAAGATTTGACCCCCAGGAGGATAAATCCTCTCTCCCGAAGCCTTTGCACCTTTAAGAAAACGCACCAAAGAAGCGAAATATGGTTTTTCAAATTCACTCTTTAATGCGTTCTTCCAAGATTGTTCTATTTTTACATCCATACTAGCTTAGTGCCTTTGGCATATGTGACCACTAAATGTGCCAACCTAAAACTACTCAAAGATAAAATTAATTACATCATCGATAGTTTTAACATATACAAAGGTAAGACCTTTTATGTATATTTCCTTAATATCATCTACATCTTTTCTGTTATCTTCAGAAATTACAATTGTATCGATACCCGATCTCTTAGCTGCAAGTATCTTCTCTTTAATACCACCTACTGGTAAGACCTTGCCACGTAAGGTCATCTCACCAGTCATCGCAACCCCAGATTTAATCTTCTTTTGACGGAAAGCTGACACCATTGAACTCACCATAGTTATACCAGCCGATGGGCCATCTTTCGGAACAGCGCCTTCAGGTACGTGTACGTGTACGTCCATCTTCTCAAAATCCTTATATGTAACATTAAGTAATTCAGGATGCGCCTTAATATATTGATAGGCAATTGTTGCAGACTCCTTCATCACATCGCCCAAACTTCCTGTCATTGAAAGATTGCCCTTACCTTTACTAATAGATGTCTCAATAAAAAGAATTTCTCCTCCCATTGAAGTCCAAGCAAGTCCAGTAACAACTCCAGGAGCTTCATTACCCTTTTGTCTATCACGTGTATACTTTGGCAAACCTAGATAGTCATACAAATGTTTCTTTTTAATAGAAACAGGACGTTCCTCATCTAAAGCAATCTTTTTTGCAGTTACTCTAGCAAGTTTTGCTATTTGTCTCTCTAGTCCACGCACCCCTGATTCGTGGGTATATTGCTCAATTACAGCTTCTAAAGCAGTTTTATCAATTTTTAACTGCGTTTTCTTCAAACCATGCTCTTCTATCTGTTTAGGTATTAAGAATTGTTGGGCGATTTCTAGTTTTTCCTCTGCCAAATATCCTTCCACTGGGATCATTTCCATTCTATCCCTCAACGCTGGCTGAATATTAGAAATAGTATTAGCCGTCGTAATGAATAAAATATTTGACAAATCATAATCAATATCCAGATAATTATCGTGGAAAGTAGTATTTTGTTCTGGGTCTAATGCCTCAAGTAAAGCCGATGATGGGTCACCCTTGAAATCACTCTTTAGTTTGTCAATCTCATCTAAAACAATAACAGGGTTTGAAGTACCCGCACGATTGATTCCATTTAAAATTCTTCCCGGAAGTGCACCCACATAAGTTTTCCTATGGCCCCTAATCTCTGACTCATCGTGTACGCCACCAAGGGCAATTCTAACATACTTTCTACCAAGAGCCCTGGCAACGGACTTTCCTAGACTTGTCTTCCCCACTCCTGGAGGTCCATATAAGCAAAGAATTGGCGACTTCATATTGCCTTTTAACTTCAATACAGCAAGATATTCTACAATCCTTTCTTTAACTGTCTCTAGACCAAAGTGATCCTGATCAAGAACTTCCTGAGCGTGCTTTAAATCCAAATTGTCTTCAGACATTTCACCCCAAGGTAAATCCAGCATAAACTGAATGTAATTATACTGAATACTATAATCGGGTGAACTAGGATTATATCTTTCAAGCTTAGAGATTTCCTTCTCAAAAATCGCCCTAACCTCATCTGACCACAACTTCTTTTCAGCTCTCTCTCTAAGCTTCACAAACTCCTCAGCATCATCCATTCCAAGTTCTTCTTGGATAGTTCTAAGCTGATTATTTAAATAATATTCTCTTTGTTGCTGATCAATCTCACTTTTAACTTTAAGATTAATGTCTTGCTTAATCTTTAAAAGTTCTATCTGCGTATCTAGTATGGCAAGTAAATCCATACCTCTTTGCTTTAAGTCGTTTAATTGGAGAAGTTTCACCTTATCCATAAAATTATCGACCTCTATGGTAGTCGCTATGAAGTTTACTAAAAACTCAAAGGAGTCAATACTCTTAAGCGCAGAAGCGCCCTCTCTCATAGACATTGGCGCTGCAGACATCTTCAAAACTTGAATTGTCCTTTCTTTCAGTGATTCTGCAAGCATTTTTGCACTTTTATCCCCTGGCTCAGGCAAAATATCTCTATGATACCTAACTTCTGCTTGCATATATGGATTCTCCGCTACAACTCTTATTAACTCAAACCTAGCCTGCCCTTGAAGTATGGCTGTAATAGTGCCATCTGGCATTTCCAATGTTTTAATTATTTTGGCAACTGTACCATATTGAGATAAATCTGACTGTTTTGGATCTTCTAAAGCTAAATCATTTTGTGGAACTGTCCCAATAGAAGAATTGGTACGCTCTGCATCTCTAATTAATCTAACTGACTTTTCCCTACCAATAGTGATAGGGAAAACCGCCCCTGGAAATAGCACAGCATTTCTTAAGGCTAAAATTGGTAAAGAATTAGGCATTTGCGTATCATCAAAAGGAACCCCTACCTCTCCCTGAACTACAGGAATAATACTTACTTCAGTTCCTAACTGAGACAACATGTCATTAAAATCCTTCATTTTTATAATAGTTTTTTATAACTTACACATAAATATCACTGCCATTATGGCAGAGTTTGCCCAATATTTTATCGGCATAGTTATAAGGTCAATGTTTGTGCCAAATGGAAAATTTTATGACAGATAGGCGTAAAAGATTCTAAAATTAGTTTTTTATAGCTAGAATTTTGATATTTAAAAAAATAACTCTATTTTTGCGTGATACATCTTTATTGGAAAAATAGGAAAATTGATATAATAATAAAATAAAATATAAAATTATGACTAAAGCAGAAATCGTAAACGAGGTTGCAAAAGCAACTGGTATTGAAAAAATCACTGTACAAACTGTTATTGAGGAGTTTATGGAAACAGTTAAGGCATCTCTTATTAAAGGTGAGCCTGTATATCTTCGTGGTTTTGGTAGTTTCATTGTTAAGCATAGAGCAGAGAAAGCAGCAAGAAACATTAAGAAAAACACTACTATCATCATCCCAGCACATAACATCCCTGCATTTAAGCCAGCTAAGGCTTTCGTTGATGAAGTAAAGAAACAATAATTTAACTTAAAAATTTATTAATATGCCAAACGGAAGGAAGCATAAAAGACGTAAAATGTCAACACATAAGCGTAAAAAACGTTTACGTAAAAACAGACACAAAAAGAAGAAATAAGATTTCAGTGTCTGCCATTTTAGCAGTCTGCTAAAGCATGAGGCCGACCTGGTTAGGTCGGCCTATTTATTTAAATTGGTCTAATAGACCAAGTTTCATAGGCCAAATGGCCATAAAGTTCTTATAAATAACCAATGGAGTCTGAAAAAGATCTTATTATCGACGTAAGCGCAACAGATGTTACAATAGCTTTAATGAAAGATGGTAAACTGATTGAGCTTAACAAGGAGTCCAGCGTTGGCAATAGTTTTTCTGTAGGTGATGTTTACCTTGGAAAAGTAAAAAAACTATTACCCTCACTAAACGCTGCTTTTGTTGACATAGGAGACGAAAAAGAGGGTTTCATTCACTATCTAGACCTAGGATTGTACTTTAATGCTTTTGACGAATTTGTCAAAAGAACTAATGCAAACACTAATAACAAGAGTCTTTACTCCCACATTAAGCTAGGTCCCATCTTGGAAAAAGAAGGACGAATCGAAAATGTCCTCTCGCCTGGCCAGATGATTATGGTACAGATAGTTAAGGAACCTATTTCAACAAAAGGATCACGACTGACTGCAGAAATTTCATTGGCAGGAAGAAATATTGTACTACTCCCATTTGCTGGGAAAGTGAGCGTATCACAAAAGATTTCTTCGAAAGAAGAAAGAAGAAGGCTAGAGACACTTGTCAAGAGCATCCTATCTAAGAACTACGGTGCAATCATCAGAACTGCAGCTGAAGGAAAAAAATCAGCTATTCTACACGCAGAAGTATTAGCACTAATAGAAAAATGGGAAAACTCTTGGAAAGACCTTGCTCAATCAAAGAAAGTGCAGCTGCTCTTCACTGAGTACAGCAAAACCACTACCATTCTTAGAGATCTCCTAAACGATTCATTTGCAAATATTTATGTAAATGATGAGGCCGTTTATGAAGAGGTTTGCGAATATATTTCTCTAATAGCTCCAGAGCAGGAGAAAATTGTAAAGCTATATAAAGAAAAGGCTAACATTTTTGACCACTTTGAGGTAACTAGACAAATAAAAAGTTCATTTGGTAAGGTGGTCCCTCTAAAACAGGGCGCTTATCTTGTGATTGAACACACAGAAGCATTGCACGTAATAGATGTCAATAGTGGCAGTAGATCCAAAAATAAGGAACAAGAGCAAAATAATTTTGACATCAATTGCTACGCAGCAGAAGAAATTGCCAGACAGCTCAGGCTTAGAGATATGGGGGGAATTGTTGTTGTTGACTTCATAGATATGGAAAGCAACGAACACAGGAACGCCCTTTACAAGAAAATGACTGAGCTTATGGAAGGAGACAGAGCAAAGCACAATGTCCTACCTCTTACTAAATTTGGTTTAATGCAAATTACACGTCAAAGAGTAAGAGCCGCGACAGAGATTAATACTGCTGAGGTCTGCCCTACTTGTAATGGAACTGGGAAAATAGCACCTAGCCTTGTGATTGATGAAGCTATTGAAAGAAGATTGGCTTACTACACATCGGAGGGTCATAAGAAATTGACACTTAAGGTTAGTCCTATTCTGGGTGCTTATCTCAAAAAAGGCTTCTTCTCAATTCTTAGTAAGTGGAAAAAGAAGTACAAATGCAAGCTAAATCTAGTAGAGGTTACAGATTTTACAGTCCTGCAGAATGAATTTTACAATGAAAAAAATGACAAGCTAGACGACTAGCTTGTTATTTTTTTAAGTAGTTGCGCCATTTATCGATTAGGGCTTGCATGTCGTCTGGGAGTGCTGAATCGAAGCTCATATACTTTTTAGTGCGCGGATGTATAAAGCCTAAAGTCTTGGCATGCAAAGCTTGGCGCGGCAATAACTTAAAACAATTCTCTATAAATTGACGATATTTAGCATAGATAGTTCCTTTTCTAATTTCAGAACCATCGTACCTATCATCATTAAAAAGTGGATGCCCCAACCAGTTAAAGTGTACACGTATTTGATGGGTTCTGCCTGTTTCAAGCTGACATTCAACAACTGTTACATAACCAAATCTCTCAATAACCTTATAATGAGTTACAGCGTGCTTACCATTATCCCCTTCAGGAAAAACTGCAAACCTCAACCTATCCTTAGGGTCTCTACCTATATTTCCAACGATAGTACCTTCGTCCTCCTTAAGATTTCCCCAAACTATCGCTACATATCGTCTTTCTGTACTATGATTAAAAAACTGTTTTGCCAAGCTCAACTGGCTTTCTTCATTTTTAGCTACAACTAATAGCCCAGAAGTATCCTTATCAATTCTATGAACTAATACACCCATTCTTTCATCCTCTCCATCTGCCTCCTGCGAAATTCCAAGATGATGGGCCAAAGCATTAACTAAAGTACCCGAAAAATGCCCATGACCTGGATGAACAACCATCCCTGCAGGCTTATTAACAACTAAAAGATCCTCATCTTCATAAACTATGTTCAAAGGAATATCTTCAGGATGAATCTCTAAACCCCTTCGTTGATAAGGCATTACAAAGGTAATAACATCCCCAGGACGTACGATATAATTTGCCTTAACAATCTTCTCGTTTACTCTTATATATTCTTGTTTGATTGCTAGTTGAATACGATGACGAGAAGTATTCTCCATATGAGTGGATAGATATTTATCAACTCGTATAGGGGTTTGTCCTTTTTCAATATCAAAGCGAAAATGCTCGAACATTTCTTGCTGTTCGTCTTCATTTTCTACTTCTTCAAGCTCAAAATCAATATTTTCGTAGTTGTTAGACATTATTTTCCTACTTTTTCCTCATCAATAGAAAGATAAAGTGTAACTTCTCCACCTATTAGAACAGGATGATTTGATGGTAATGGAGACTGTCTATAAACAATAGCCTTTGTTGAGTCAATATAAGTCTTAACTGAAGAATCAAAAACTAATCTTCTAACATTTAAATAACTATCGTGAACCTTAGAAACAGCCCTTTCATTCACTAATCCAATTGTATTAGGTACAACAGTTGTATTGTCATTTGGATTTAGGCCTAATACCAAGTCAATTTTTGAATACGTTTCAATCTTAGTACCTGGTCTTATTTCTCTTCCATTAAATTGTTGGCTTAGTACATTATTTGTTGCCATATCTGTTTGATAAATAAGTCTGTTAACACCAAGACTTCTTACGCTAAGTTCAGCAATAGCTTGTCTTGTTGAATATCCAACAAGATTTGGCATATCCACCTTCTTTGGTAAAATTGAATTAATAACAACCCTTACCTTTCTACCTTTTTTGATTTTACTTCCTGCTGGTGGATTTTGTTGACAAATTGCACCCTTTTCCATGCCCCTAACAAAAATTGAGTCAATTACTAGGAGTTTCATATCCAATTCGTCGGCTAATTGCTCGGCTTCCTCCACAGACATAGAAGATAAGTCTGGAAGTACAAATTCATCCCCATGGCGTGTTATTATATTTAAAAATATATGAGTTAATAGTACAGCAAATAATATCAAGCCAAAAGCTAGAAGAATGTGAGTAAATATTTTATTTTTCATATTGTTAATATTTGTAAGAAATAGTTTACTATGTTTTAATGTAGAAGATTTTGAAATACAACTTGATATATACCTTCAAAAAGTAGGGCAATACCAATGATAACCACAATTGCTCCTGTTACCCTATTTATCCACAAAATTGAACGTAAATTAATTTTTTTTCTAAAGCGACTTAATAGCCAACTAATTGAAAACCAATATACAGCGGCTCCAGCTGCAACTGAAAGTATAATTGGAGCGATAGCCCAATGACCTGAACTACCTGCACGAATACCAAAAAATGCAAATAATGTAAATATGACAACTATTGCTCCTGGGTTTGTGATACCCATAATCACTGCTTGAATAAAATCTTTGATTGAAATTCCTGATTTTGAGCTAGAGCGCACTCTTTTAAAAGGATTAGAAAAAGTCATATTTAAGCCTATTAATATTAAAGCAATACCAGCTATTAAAAATATCCATTCTTGGTATGTGTTAATAAATCTTTGTGCATAGGCCCATGCAAATATTGCAATCGCAGCATAGAAAGTATCAACTAGACAAGCCCCTAGTCCTGTTATAAACCCTGCCCTATGTCCAACACTCAGCGACTTTTGAATCACCATTATAGCTATTGGACCGAGGGGTAAAGAAGCACAAACGCCTACAAAAAATCCTTTTAAAATATCTATTATCATATTATTATCATTTGCGACACATGGAAGTTATTTACGATAACTACAAAACTAAAATCTTACAAAAATAATAATTATTATTTATCTTTGTGCAAACTACGTAATAGATAGTATGAAACAACAAAAAACATTGCTTTGGAGCCTAGCAATTCTAAGCTCAATATTTTTATCTATACCTTTCTTAATTCCTAGAACCGGATTTTTTGCGCTCTTTGCATTGGTGCCCCTTCTTGCGATGGAAAGGATTGCAAGTAATCTCCAAGTTAAACGTATTTGGATTTACCACTATCTAACATTTGTTATTTGGAATGCACTTACAACATTTTGGGTGTGTAATGCAACGATAGGAGGTGGACTTTTTGCAATTTTTGCAAATGCTTTTCAGATGTCTTTAATCTTTGGCCTATTTAGACTTTCTAAGAAGCGCTTCAAGGGCATTTTACCTTATATTTTCCTTGTTTCAGTCTGGATTGCGTGGGAACATTTCTATTTTGATGCAGAAATCTCTTGGCCATGGCTTGTACTTGGAAACTCATTTGCAGGTAGCATTAAATCTATTCAATGGTATGAGTATACTGGAAGCCTTGGTGGTTCACTATGGATATGGCTGTGTAATTTGAGCATTTTTGGCCTTATGGTGGTACTTTCTGATGGACGATGGAATAGATTTAATATCAAGGCAAAAACGGCAGCTATACTTGGAATACTTACTCTCTTTATAGCGCCATTTATCACTTCTAGAGTCATATGGAATAACTACGAAGAAAAAGAAAATCCACTAGAAATACTTATTATTCAACCTAATATTGATCCTTATAATAAGTTTCAGGCTATGACTCAAGCACAGCAAGATGCAATAGCCTTAGAACAAATCCAATTTTTCTTAGATAATAGAGATAGCCTTAACCAAAATCAAACTTTATTAATTGTTGCTCCAGAGACCTTCACTAGTGGTTTCAATATTAATGACTATAAAGAACACCAAAGCTGGCAAAGATTTACTTCATTTTTAAAAAATTATCCTAATGTAAACTTACTTTTTGGTGCAAGTACCTATGAATTTATATACTCTAAAGATGCCCCAAGTCATACTGCTAGGCCGTTTTATGATGGGATGTGGTATGAAGCTCATAATACAGCTTTAATTGTGGATGGTTCTGAAAGAACAGAGTATTTCCATAAAAGCAAACTAGTCGTTGGCGTAGAACACACTCCATATCCACAAATCTTTTGCAAGTTAGATGATGCACTCGGTGGTGTTATGGGAAGATGTATAGGGCAAGATGAGATAAGTCTTTTAAATGTAGTAAATGAAGAAGAAAAGATAAAAATTGGCTGTGCTGTTTGTTATGAATCAGTATATGGAGAATATTATACTGGCTACATTAAGAAGGGGGCTGAAGCAATGACTATTATTACAAATGATGCTTGGTGGGGAGACACTCCTGGCTACAAACAGCATTTGCGATATGCCTCATTAAGAGCAATAGAAACAAGAAGAAGCATAGCAAGAAGTGCTAACACAGGTATTTCTGCCTTTATAAATCAGAGGGGAGAAATAATAAATCCAACAGACTGGTGGGTACCAGCAACTTTAAATGGCACTATCAACCTTAATGATAAGATAACTTTCTTTGTTAAATCTGGAGATATTGTAGGAAGAACGAGCACTTTCATTTTCCTTCTCCTTCTACTTGCTTTTCTAGTCAGAAGTTTAATAAAGACATCCGTTAAGTATTAAGCTCCTAATTACTAGTGAGAAATTCAATTACTTCAGATTCATCTATTGAAAGATAATCGTATTCCTTAACCAATTTACCGTCCTCAACCAATGCGTAGATTGGCATGGACCCTGATGTCATATCTATAAATACCAGCGGCTCCAAAATAGTATAATTTAACTGGATAGACCTTCCATATTCTTCAAAGAAAGTCTCCACATCAGATCTTGTTTCTTCTGTCCCCATAAAAAAAGCGTGTATCTGAGTCAATGGAAGAGAATGTTTTTGAATAATAAGAGAAGTCTTCATACTTGCTGTCTTACAGTGAGGACAAAAAGTACTATAAAAGCATAAAAGCTTTCGCCCTGAAGTAAGTTGATTATACTCTAACTGTTGAGTAAGTTTTTCCTCGATTAAATCCTCATCTGAAGATGAAAAAAGACGAAAATAGAAATCAGGTGGAGAAAAAGCAAAAACTAGGATTGGTACAACTAGTGTGATTAAGCCTAAGATTAATTTACGTGGTTTCCATTGAGGTACTTTCCAACCTAAACCTAAAAAAAGAAGAATAACTACATTTTTAATAAGAGACTCTGTTGGATTCATATCGACAACAGTTCCAAAACAATGACAAGAATCAGTATCCCCTACTAGTATACGCCATAATAGAAAAGTAGAGAAAAGTATGATTGTTATTAAAGTAGTTAGATTTATAAGTTTGAGATAAGAAAATGTAAGGATAAAGACCCCCAATAAAAACTCAAAAATTACAAGAACCCTAGCAGCTAATGATGAAAAATCAAAAGATAAAAATTCAAAAGAATAAATATATAAACCGAACTCATCTAGAGAGATGAATTTTAGCACTGCTGAGACTATAAAAATTAAACCTAAAATTAGGCGAGAAATAAAAGATACAACTTTCATAAAGTAAAAAGGGAGGCTCAACCTCCCCATATAGAATTTTATAATTCCTAGAAAATCGGTCTACAAGAAACCTCTCCTTGGACATCACCAATAAGCATTTCCTTTTCCAAATCTTTACAAGTTTGGCCTTCCTCTAAATCAATATCATCTTGCGTAGTCATTTCACCTTTACCAACCTTAATACTTGTCGTACACTCACATTTTTTTACTTGACAAGACGATAATATTAAAATAGCTACCGATATAAGAACAAAAAATATTTTTTTCATACTACAATTTCATCTTAAAATTATTTCACAGGAAATGCAAAGTTAGAAATAATTTGTTGAAACTCAAAGGAAAGCATTTTCTATAAATCTAGAATGCTTCCTTACATGAAACATTTTCTACTACTCCTGGCATATTAAGAGCAACCTCTAGTTCTTTACACGATTGTCCTCCTTCCAACTCTTCTTCTTGGGCATCTACGTGAGTCCCTGTTACAACATTATCATAAGAGCAAACACATTTTTTAAATTGACAAGAAGACAATGTAAAAAGCGATAATGTCAAAAGTAATAATATTATTTTTTTCATAATGCAAATTTAAATGTTCAACTTTCTCAAAGTTAAAAAATATTAATATAAAGACAATGAGAATTTTGATGTTTGAGAAAAAGGAAAGCGACTAAAAAAACTTTTTAATCGCCATCCATAAATGAATTTCAAAATCTTAATAAATTGACTTACAAGTTACTTTACCTTGTAATCCGCCTGCATTTGTGTTACCCTCAAGGTCTTTACATTTCTGGCCTTCCTCTATTTCTATAGTCGTTGGGCCATGTTTAATTTCAGTTTCACCAATCTTCACAACTGATTTACATTCACATTTTTTTGCCTGACACGATGATAACATCAAAACAGCCGTTGCTGTCAATAAAGCTAGCGCTACTTTTTTCATAATACAAAAAATTTAAAATTTACTTTATAATATCAAAGTTAAATATATTTGTATTACTAACAAAAAAAAATGCCAAGTTATCTATGACCGTGAGGACCGCCACGTTGCATCGCATTTTCAAAACCCTTTGTACTACCGAAAC
>CAYFMO010000038.1:0-11240 GCA_964344225.1 uncultured Muribaculaceae bacterium
TTTTTCGGCCATTTTTTATTGATTAATTAAATTTCGCCACAATTTTACGAATTTTTAAGGGAATAAACAATTAAAAAGCTATTCCTAATACATTTATTTAAAATAAACTTCCTTCATTTGGATTAAGTATATCAATTCCAAGATGTTTATACGCTAATTCAGTAACTTCCCTACCCCTAGGAGTTCTTATAATAAAACCTTCTTTGATTAAAAAAGGTTCATAAACCTCCTCTAGTGTACCTTGATCTTCACCTACTGCTGTTGCAATAGTATTAGCTCCTACTGGTCCTCCTTTAAACTTACTTATTATAGTCCTAAGTATCTTATTATCAATAGCATCCAATCCCCTTTTGTCAATATGTAATGCATCAAGAGCGTGTTTAGCTATTTTTAAATCTATCTTACCATCTCCAATTACTTGTGCAAAATCCCTCACTCTACGAAGTAAAGAGTTAGCAATTCTTGGTGTTCCCCTACTCCTTAAAGCTATCTCTAATGCAGCATCTTCATCAATTTCAATCTTAAGAATTTTAGCTGACCTTTTAACTATTTTTATTAGAGTTATAGTATCATAATACTCCATTGCACAATTAATTCCAAACCTTGCTCTTAAAGGTGATGTTAAAAGACCACTTCTTGTTGTTGCACCTACAAGAGTAAAAGGATTTAAAGCAATCCTAACAGAACGAGCTCCAGGACCTTTATCTATCATAATATCAATTACAAAATCTTCCATAGCAGAATATAAATACTCCTCTACTACTGGTGATAACCTATGAATTTCATCAATAAATAATACATCCCCTTCTTCAAGAGATGTTAATAAGCCTGCTAAATCACCTGGTTTATCCAATATTGGTCCAGATGTTACTTTCATATTTGTTTGGAGTTCATTAGCGATAATATGAGCTAATGTGGTTTTTCCTAAGCCTGGAGGACCATGAAAGAGTACGTGATCTAAAGCCTCTCCCCTCATCTTTGCCGCAGCTACAAAAATTTTAAGATTAGATATTATTTTATCCTGACCTGAAAACTCTTCTAATTCTTGTGGTCTAATTATTCCATCTAAATCTTTATCTTTGCCGTCATTAATATCACGAGGATCAAAATCATTTTGTGTCATATCGCTAAAATCAAAATTTAATTATATACAAATATATATATTTATTTAAATAATATGATGATTATTATATCACTGTTAATATGTTAAAAACATACTTAACTAATTGATATTCATTATATAAAAATTTTAAAATAATGTTGATAAACTAATTATTTTTTTACCGATAAAAAATCATAAATAAATTTTGAAATTATATTTACTTTCTGCTTATACAAAAAAAATATAAATGCTAATTTAGTTATTAATAGTTTTCAACATATAATTCAACAGCTTTTTAACATAAATTTTAATAAAATGTTAATAAATAAAAATACTACAAATAAATTACAATCTTCATTATATACAGAAAAAGATATATTATGTTCTGGTTTATTTTTAAGCGCAAAATGGTTTTTAGTATCATCTATACAACATAATAGTATTCAATTAGTTATATTGCCAAATAAAGAAACAGCAGAATATTGTGCTGCAGATTTATATAATTTAGTAGAAGGTGATA
This sequence comes from uncultured Muribaculaceae bacterium, assembly GCA_964344225.1. GTDB lineage: Bacteria > Bacteroidota > Bacteroidia > Bacteroidales > UBA932 > Cryptobacteroides. The sequence continues at coordinate 1,623 of CAYFMO010000038.1, forward strand.
ATGTTTTCTTTCTTCCAGATTCAGGAAAAAATATTCAGAGGAGTAATTATAAAGCATCTTTAAATGTTCAAAGAACTTCTGCTATAGCAGAAATAATATCTTTTAATAACGAAAAACCTTTATATATTGTAACATATCCATCAGCTATTGAAGAAGAAATTCCTGATTTTAAATCTTTAAAAAATTCAATATTAAAATTAAATTTAGGAGATGAAATTAGTCATCAATCTATAATTGAAATATTATTTAATCAGGGTTTTGAAAGGGTTGATTTTGTTTCTGAACCAGGTCAATTTGCTATTAGAGGTGCATTAATTGATATTTTTTCTTATTCTTTTAATAATCCTTTTCGTATTTCATTCTTTGGTGATGAAATAGAAGGAATAAATATATTTGATTCTAATACCCAACTTTCAATAGAGAAAAAGGAAAGCGTAGAAATTTTTCCTTCATTGGAAATAAATAATGAAAAAGGAGTATCTATTTTAAGTGTTTTACCTCAAAATACTCTAGTTTGGTTAGATTCATCAGATATGTATAAGCATAAGGAATTTATGCAGCCTCTTCAACTTTTTAAAAAGATATATTTAGATATTCCTTTAGAAAGGCAAAATGATGAGTTTATTAAGTTTTCTATAAGTCCTCAACCTGTTTTTAATAAAAATTTTGAATTATTAACCCAAGATATTAGAAATAAAATAGAAACAGGATATAAGGTTATTATATATGGTGATAAAAAGTCTCAGTTAGAAAGACTTAAAAATATTTTATCTGAAAATGGTGGGTTATTACCAGAATTTATAGCGGGGAAAAATATACATTCTGGTTTTATAGATAATGAAGATAAAGTTTGTCACTATACAGATCATGAAATATTTGATAGATTTCATAGAGTAACTATAAGGCGTACAGTTGAAAATAGTGAACAATTAACTATCAATGATTTAACTTCTTTTTCTATAGGGGATTATGTAGTTCATATAGATTATGGAATAGGAATATTTGGTGGTCTTGTTAGAATAAGAGATGATAAGGGAAGGATGAATGAGGTGGTAAAATTAACTTATAGAGATAATGATGTTGTCTTTGTATCAGTTCATGCTTTACATAAAATATCTCGATATAAATCTAAGGAAGCAGAGGATGTAAAAGTAAATAAATTAGGGTCTAAAGTATGGCAAAATTTAAAATCTAATGCAAAATCTAAAGTAAAGGATATTGCAAAGGATTTAATTAAACTTTATGCTAAAAGAAAAGCATCAAAAGGTTTTGCTTTTTCAGGAGATACATATCTTCAACAAGAATTAGAATCTTCATTTATGTATGAAGATACACCAGATCAAGAAAAAGCTGTTAAGGCAGTTAAAAGGGATATGGAGGATGATTGTCCTATGGATCGTCTTATTTGTGGGGATGTTGGTTTTGGTAAAACAGAAGTAGCGATAAGGGCAGCTTTTAAAGCAGTCGCAGACAGTAAACAAGTAGCTGTTTTAGTGCCAACTACAATATTAGCCTTACAACACTATAAAACATTTTTAAGCCGTCTTGAAGATTTTCCTTGTAATATAGATTATGTAAGTCGTTTAAGAACAGCTAAAGAAATAGCAAATATTCAGGAAAAACTTAAAAATGGTTCATTAGATATAATTATAGGCACACATAAATTAATAGGTAAGGGTTTTGATTTTAAGGATTTAGGTTTGTTGATTGTGGATGAAGAACAAAAATTTGGAGTGAGCGCAAAAGAAAAATTACGTGAATTAAAAGCTAATGTAGACACTCTTACTTTAACTGCTACCCCCATTCCTAGAACTCTTCAATTTTCATTATTAGGAGCTAGAGATTTATCTATAATAAATACCCCACCGCCAAATAGAATACCTATTCAAACAGAAATAATTCTTTTTGAACAAAATGAAATAAAAAAGATTATTAATTATGAGTTAAATAGGGGAGGACAGATATTTTTTGTTCATAATAGAGTAGAAGAACTCCAATCTATTTATAATATTCTGCATCGCCTCGTTCCCGATATGAAGATTGGTATTGTTCATGGTCAAATGAAACCTAAAGATATTGAAGATAGCATTTTAGATTTCATAGAAGAGGATTATGACTTATTATTATGCACTACTATTATTGAAAATGGGCTTGATATTCCTAATGCTAATACTATGATTATTAATCAAGCACAAAATATAGGGCTAAGTGATCTCCATCAACTTCGTGGCAGGGTAGGGCGTTCAAATAAAAGAGCATTTTGTTATTTAATAGTACCTCCTTTAGTATCTATTTCAGATGAAGCAAGGAGAAGATTAAAAGCAATAGAATCTTTTTCTGATTTAGGAAGCGGATTTAATATTGCTATGCAAGACCTTGATATTCGTGGAGCAGGTAATTTATTAGGAGCGGAACAGAGTGGTTTTATTACAGATATGGGATTTGAAACATATCAAACAATTTTATCAGAAGCTATAGAGGAATTAGGTATTGAAACAGGTATTATAACAAGAAAGACTTCAGATAATTATATTTCAGATTGTACTATTGAAACAGACCTTATAGCTTTAATACCAGATGATTACATAGATATTACTGCTGAAAAAATAAGAATATATAAAGATTTAAACTCATTAACGTCTGAAAAAGAAGTAGATAAGAAGCACGAAAAGATTCTAGATAGATTTGGTAAAATGCCAGAAGAAACAGAAAGACTTTTTGATATAGTAAAAATACGATTACTAGGTATAAAATTAGGATTTGAAAAAATAATTATTAAAAATGGAGTAATGATAGCCTTCTTTATATCTAATCCACTATCTCAATATTATAAGTCAAAACAATTTTTCTCAATTTTAGAAAATCTTAATAATTTTCAGAATATTGAATTAAAACAATCAAATGGTAAATTAAGAATTTTTGTAAAAAATATAAATTCTCTTTCTCAGGCACACCATTTGTTAAAGAGGTTGTCTGAATAAAATTGCAAATATTTTTTTAAATTTGTAAGCGCAAAAAATAAAGAAGTGGCAAATTTAATAGTAGATATTGGAAATACAGCATTAAAAGCAGCTTGGACCGATGGAATTAGCTTAGGTAAAACTTTTCGTTACCAAGGTGAAAAAAATATAGAATTCATTATTTCACTAACCTCAAAAATTAAACCAGAGGTAATGGTTATATGTTCTTCAAAGAATATATCGAAGAAAAATAATGAAAGGCTAGCTACTCAATGCGATAAATTAGTAATATTAGATTCTTCTAATACTTCTATTATTTCTAATAATGGCTTACCTACTTATTTATCTCCTGATAGAGCGGCATCTATAATAGCTTCTAGATATCTATTTAAAGGTAAGGGTTGTATAATTTTTGATTTTGGAACGACTCTGACTATAGATGTTTTAGATATTGAGGGGAATTATTTAGGAGGAAATATTTCACCTGGCTGTACAACTAGATTTAAAGCTTTGAATAGATATTCTAAGACTTTGCCTCTTGTTAATACGCCAGAAGAAATAGAAGAATTTGGTATGGACTTAAAATCCTCTATTTCATCAGGTGTTATATCAAGTATTTTATTTGAAATAGAGGGATATATAGAACGTTATCCCAAAAATGTAATAATATTTACTGGTGGAGACTCAATTTATTTTGGAAAAAGAATGAAAAACTCCATCTTTGTAGTTTGTAATCTCGTTTTGATGGGGTTAGCATTAATAGCTCAAGACTATGCTAAAATTGATTAGATATACTTTTATATCCATTGTAGTGGTTTTATTTAGTATTCCACTGTACTCACAAGATAATGGAACCTATGGTTCTTATTCGCCTTATTCAATTTATGGAATAGGGGAAATGTCAATGGAAGGAACGGCTTATAATAAGAGTATGGGTGGTGTGGGTATAGCATCAAGAAATAAAAGATTTATAAACTATTTAAATCCAGCAGCTGTAACAGCAAGAGATACTCTTTCTTTTATGGCAGACTTTGGAATTAATCAAAAGAATAATGTTTATTCTCAAGAAGGATTTAAAAGCGCTCATAATACTTTTAATATTTATAATCTGGTAATGAGTTTCCCTATATATAAATCTTCGGCTTTTATGTTAGGTGTTACTCCTTTTAGTGATGTGGGCTATAACTTTTCTTCTCATATAGATAGTGATATTATAGCAGAAATAAATAATGTAAATTATAATTCATATGGCACGGGTAGCGTTTATAAGATGTTTTTTGCTACAGGGGTGACATTTTGGAAGCGTCTTTCATTAGGAGCGGAAATAGACTTCTTTTTTGGTAACCTTGATAAAGCTTCAAATACTAATTTTGAAAGTAGTCAGTATAGGTCTATTAATACTGCTAAAGAGTTGAATGTTAGAGGTGTAACAGGTAAGTTTGGTCTTCAGTATGAACAAAAACTCAAATCTAATGTTTCAATGGTAGTGGGTGGAACCTATCGTTTAAAAAGCAAAATGTTAGGCAGGGCTTCTGATTATAGTTATGCAATTCAGTCATCAATTATAGATTCAGTTAAAGTTGTAGAATTTGATTTAAAAAAGTTTGGTCTGAATTTTGGAGATGAACTAGGTGTAGGTGTATCATTTAAGGGCGGAGACAAGTGGTCAGCAGAAATTAACTATCTACGTTCTGACTGGAGTAAATCAGGATTTGATGCAACTGAAGTTCCTGGTTTTGCATCTATCGGAGACATAAGTTTCTCTTCATCAGTTTCTCATTCTGTGCGTGCTGGATTTGAATGGGTACCGAATAGAAACGATATAAGATATTATTTTAAGACTTGTGCGTATAGGGGAGGATTTTATTATGAAAGAGCAAATTATAAACTAAATGGAAGAAATGTAGATGGATTTGGATTAACTCTAGGTATGACATTACCAGTCTTTCGTTGGTATAATGGTGTTTCAATTGGAATTGATATGGGGCAGAAAGGAACAGTAAAACACAATCTCATAAGAGAACGATATGTAAAATTTGTAGTTGGATTTAATATCCATGATATATGGTTCCAAAAACCAAGGTATAATTAAAAATAATAATTAAATATATAATAATTATGAGAAAATTTATTTTTTTATTAGCATCTATACTAGTTATGAGCTCATTCTCAGCATCAGCTCAAAAGTATGGAACAACAGCAGATAGTACAGAATGTAAGAAGTATCTATCATTTTATACAGAACATTTTAAACAGAAAAATTATGAGTTAGCAATTCCAAACTGGAGGAAGGCTTATAAATATTGTCCTCCTGAGGCTAGCCAGAATATGCTAATCAATGGTACTTCAATGGTTAGAATATTGATTAACAAGAATGCTAAAAATGAAAAGTATAGACGTGAATTAATTGATACTCTAATTACTTTACATGAGCTAAGAGCAGAAACATATCCAAAATATAAAGTTACAGCTCTTAATAATAAAGGCTTAGATATAGTTAACTATATTAAGAATGATTCAAAATATATCTATCAAGAGCTTTCAGAGATTATAGCAGAAAACAAGTCTCAAACAAGACCAAGTATTTTTGTGAATCATTTTAACGCTGCGATAGACCTTTACAATAACGGAGCATTTTTAAGTGCAGAAGATGTAATGGAACTTTATTCCTCAACAATGGAGTATTTGAAAGAAGCTCCTACTAAGACAGAAAAAGAACAAGAAGAAGTAGATGAAATAAAAAGAGTAGTAGAAACTTTATTTATTGCTAGTAAAGTAGCTAGTTGCGAAAATTTACTTGAGCTGTATACTCCAAGATATGCAGCAGCACCAAAAGATTTAGACCTCGCAAAGAGTATAGTTCAAATGATGCAGTTAACAGAGGGTTGTACTAATAATGATTTATTCTTGAATGCTGTTTTAACAGTGTATAACGGGGAAAAATCACACGGCTCGGCATATTCACTTTATAGACTTTATTCTTCAAGAGGAGATGTTGATAATGCTATAAAATATCTTCAAGAAGCAGTTGATTATGAAGAGTCTGATTCTAAGGTAGATGCATCTTATTTATTTGAAATGGCTGCATATGCTTATAAGAGCGGAAGAAATGTAAGAGCTTATGAGGCAGCTCAACAGGTTGTTAATTTGGATCCAGATTTAGCAGGTAAAGCATATCTTCTAATGGGAACAATTTGGGGAACTCTAACTTGCTCTGGTAATGAGATTGAATCTCGTGCTAAGTTCTGGGTTGCTACAGATATGATGAATAGAGCTAAAAGCGCAGATAGCACTCTTACAGAGGAAGCAAATAGATATATTTCTCAATACAGTGTATATTATCCAGAAGTTGCAGAAGCTTTTATGTATGATGTGGTAGACGGACAATCTTATACAGTATCGTGTGGAGGTTTAAGAGCAACAACTACAGTTAGAACACGTAAGTAATTTTGAACAGGATATTACAAGTTTATAGTAGGATAGCAATCGCTTTTGCGGTTGCTATCCTAATTTATTCTTGTAAGGGAAAATTGTCTGAAATTGACCCTCTAGACCATGAAGATGCCCCTATGCAAATCGTAAATAATGCCTTTTTTGTACAAACAGAGAATGGTATTATGAAGATGAGGATGCAAGCTGGTATAATGAAAAGATATGAAAACGATTCTATTTCATATGAAACCTTTCCAAAGGGTATTGCTGTTTATGCTTATACAGATGAGGGCTTATTAGAGACAGAAATAGTTTCAGATGACGCAAAACATACTAAACATAAAGATGGGAAAGAGCGTTGGGAAGCGTTTGGAAATGTTGTTGTAAGAAATCTTATTAAGAAAGAAGTAATGGAGACGGATACCCTGTATTGGGACCAAGAAAATCAAAAAATATACACTCATTGCTTCGTAAAACTCTATTCTCCACAAGGATTTATGCAGGGTTATGGGATGGAGTCAGATGATAGAGCAAAGAATGCTATAATTTATAGGCCTTTTAACAGTTACGGTATTATTACGGAAGATGATAGTACTAAGGTTGTTATTGATTCTGTTAATTTTATAGGACCTTTTAGAAAAAAATAATGAAGATTGCAATAAAATCATTATATTCGCACCCCAAATAAATAATTAATAAAGTAATTCAATAAAAAACAAAAATAATGGCGGTTCTAGAAAAAATTCGCGTAAAGTTGGGAGTTTTTATTTCAGTGGTAATCGGTATTGCACTTTTATCGTTTATTATTGACCCAAACATGATTGGCTCTTGTTCAGTAGATGACAAGGTCGGCGAGATTAATGGAAAAAATATTTCTTATGCTGAGTTTCAGCAAGAAATAGAAAAAATGACAGTGGTTAATGAGATAAGTACTGGTTCATCAGTGATGAACGAAGAACAACATACTTACCTTCGCAATGCTGTTTGGCAGAAGTTTTTAAATGATCACATGTTTGTTAAAAATGCAAAAGCTGCAGGTATTAGCGTAACAAGTGAAGAAGTTGCACAGAATATTCAAACTCTTCCATTCTTTTTGGATCAGAATGGTGAATTTTCACAACTTCAATTTGATGAGTTTATGGCTCAAAAAGAAGCAGACCAGTCGGGTAGACTAGAGATATTTTGGGCTAATCTTCTTGAGGAAATAAGAACTGAACTGTATTACCAAAAATACAATGCTTTATTTGTTAATAGTAGCCTTTCAAACTCTTTAGTTTTACAAGATGAGATAGCTGGAAACAATGATACTTTCTCAGCAGAGTTTGTGATGCTTCCTTACGGATATCAGAAAGATACAACTATTGTAGTCTCGGATAAAGAAATCAAAGATTATTATAAATCGCATAAGAAGTTCTATAAACAAGAGGCAAGTAGAGATATTGAATATGTTGTATTTGATGTAAAACCATCGGAATCAGATATTAATGAAACAAAAGAAGCAATCGTTGCTGTTGCTGAAGAATTTGCAACAACAGAGATGATGAAGCCGTTTTTGATGGAACATTCGGAGAAATATCTTGATGAGTCTTATTATAAAGCAGGCCAATTAAATGCTGTTTCTAGAGTGGTTAATGACTATGCTTTTGGTCCGAATTCAGATAAAACTTCTGATATTTTAGTAGATGGAGATTCTTACTATGCCGTTAGAGTTCTTGATACTAAGATGTTACCAGACTCAGCATTTGTAAGACATATTCTTCTTTCTCCTGAAAACGGAGATAAAGCAGATAGTCTTTTAGCTTTATTGAATACTAGAAAAGCAAGTTTCGAAAATTTAGTAGCAGAATTTTCATTAGATACAAATCCTAATGCTGCAAATCCTGGTGAAATTGGCTGGCTAACTACAACTCAGATGATTCCTGGGTTTGAGTCTGTTTTTTCAGAAGCTACAAACAAACCATTTGTATTAAGCACAAGATATGGTAAGCACATCGTTGAAGTAACTCAAAAGACTGCGCCTGTTCAAAAGAAGCAAGTTGCTATTTTAGCAAAAACAGCTCGTGCTAGCAAAAAAACAATTGCCGAAGCTTATTCTAAAGCAAACACTTTTGCGGTAAAAGCTAACAAAGGATATGAGGAGTTTACTGCAGCGACTCAAGAATTAGGAGTATATGCTCATCCATTAAACAAGATGTCTGAAGCGGCAGATAAGCTAGGTTCAATAGAGAACACAAAAGAAGTAACGAGATGGGCTTTTGAAGCTAAAAAAGGAGAAGTTTCTAAGATATTTACTTTAGGCAATAGCGAACATTATGTTGTTGCAGTATTGAAGGATATCCATAAAAAAGGATATACTCCAGTTGGGGATGTAGCTCCGATGATTGAAAATGTTCTTTATCAAGAGAAGCTTGCTGAGAAGAAGGTAGCAGAAGTTGCAGACAAGATTGCGGGGCTCACTGATATGAATGCTATAGCAGAGGCATTAGGAACAGCTGTAAGCACCAAAGAGGGCATCGCGTTCTCTTCAATGTCTCAAGAGTTAGACCCTAAGTTTATAGGAGCTGCCAGTGTTGCAGAAGTTGGTAAGATTTCTGAGCCACTTGCAGGAAATATTGGAGTTTATGTATATAAAGTAACAGGACACGAACCTAAGGCTTTCTATACAGAAGAAGACGCGCAACAAAGACAAGCTCAGATGAGCCAATATTCTACTCAAATGATTATTCCAGCTATGATGGAGTCAGCAAAAGTAGAAGATAACAGAGCAAGATTCTTCTAAAATAGAAAACAACACAAGATTTAAATAAAAATCTCCCAAATTTCTAAGTGAAGTTTGGGAGATTTTGGTTTTATCAATATGTGAGTTTTATTTTTCTATGATTGGCATTTGGAAGATTGCTTTAACGCGATCCATATCATATTTAGATTTTCTATCATAGTAGTAAATACCATTTTCTTCTTGCTCTACGTCTGTAAGCTGAGTATAGCAGAAGCCCCAAACAAGGTCAGTATTTTCCATTAGAACTCGCACTTGTGATTCTAGTCTATTGTAGAAGTCTTCTTTGGTAATAGCAGAGTTGCCGTAACCCCAAGAATCATCTTCTGCAGGATTAGCTTCTGCGCACTTAATGCCGCCAAATTCATCGAGGATATAAGGGACATCGTGTTGATATTTCGAGAATTCTTCAATTGGATAAGCTGGAGCTAAAAGTGGGTCATTGAAGCC
>CAYFMO010000039.1:0-2423 GCA_964344225.1 uncultured Muribaculaceae bacterium
TTATTTTATAGATATCTATTAATATGTTGAAAAATAAATCTTTTAAGTTAATAAAGAATTAAACTTTCAACTAAATTATAAATTGATGATTTAGCTAAGCTGCAAACCAAAGCAAAGAATTAGCTTTTAGAAAAACTATGATTGCAATTGTAGCAAACATTAAGAAAATTATTGTAGCAAAAATATTTGATATTACTTTAAGTCTCTTAATCCAAATACTATTGTTTAATCCCATTGTTTGTAATGCTGACCAGAAACCATGAGTTAGATGGAACCAAAGAGCACCAAACCAAATTAAATAAATAAGAACCATCCACCAGTTTTGGAAAGTAAGCTCAAGCAGGGTATATGGATTTTCTTGTGGTAAACCCTGGAAATGTAAAAGCTGCATCTTTGCCCAGAAATGTGTTAAGTGTAATGCAATTGCACCAAGTACTATAATTCCAAGAACTAACATATTCTTTGAAGCCCAAGAGTCTGTTTCAGCTTTATTACTAACCGCATAACGTTTGTATCCACCACGAGCTTTAATATTTCCTAGAGTTAGATATATTGCATAAATAATATGGATAATAAATCCGAAAGCAAGTATTGGAACCATAACAGTCACTACTGGGGTGGACATAAACCAACATCCAAGTCCAAATAGACCTTCAGCTTCATTACCCCAATTAGGTCCAAATGCATCAAATACTGCTAAGAAGTTAATTGTTGCATGAAGCAAAAGAAAAAGAATCAGGAAAAGGCCACTAATACTCATGATTAGCTTTTTGCCAATTGAAGATTTGAAAATATTTGCCATATCTTTAGTATAAAAATTATTTCTACTTAGTTTTAACCAGTGCAAAGATATATTCTTTCTTGCAAGTTTCATAATAATTCGATACTTTTGTTTGATGGAAAATTCAAGATAAATAGAAAATGAGTACATATAAACGAGTTTTATTAAAACTTAGTGGTGAAAGTTTAGGTGGTCAGTCAGGTAAAGGAATTGACGAGGTTTGTCTAGCAGCTTATGCAAATGAAGTTGCAAATGCAGTAAAGCAAGGGCTTCAAGTTGCTATCGTAATTGGTGGAGGAAATATATTTAGAGGTCTTCAAGGTGTGGGAAAGGGTTTTGATAGGGTTGATGGAGATAAAATGGGGATGTTAGCTACTGTTATTAATTCTTTAGGTTTAGCAATGGCTATCCGTTCTGCAGGTGTTGAAGCAGAGGTGTTTACAGCAACCCCAATGATGCCAATAGCTAGGCATTATATGAGAGATGATGCAGTTGCTCTTCTAGAAAAAGGTGGTGTTGCTCTTATAGCAGGGGGTACAGGTAATCCATTTTTTACGACAGATTCAGGGGCTGCTCTTAGAGCTCTAGAAATCAAAGCAGATGTTCTTCTTAAAGGTACAAGGGTAGATGGTGTTTATACAGCAGACCCAGAAAAAGATCCAGGGGCAGTAAAATATGATACTCTCACTTTTGACAAGGCTCTTGAAGATAATCTAAAAGTGATGGATCAAACCGCCTTTGCCCTTTGTAGAGCTGGAGATATGCCAATTATCGTGTTTGATATGAATGAGGAGGGAAATCTCTTAAAACTCATTAAAGGCGAAAAGCTTGGTACTCTTGTTCATGTCTAGTGTCTAGAAATTGAAAATAAAACACTAAAAATAAATAACTATTATGATTGAAATAGCAAAAAATATTTTGGCGCAAGCTAAAGGCAATATGCAAGATGCTGTTGACTTTTTAGAAGAAGATTTAAAAACTTATCGTGCAGGAAAGGCTAATCCTATGGTTTTTAGTAATGTTCTTGTTGATTACTATGGATCTCCAACACCACTTCCACAAGTGGCTTCAATTACTACTCCTGATGCAAAGACTCTTTTGATTCAACCTTGGGAAAGAAACATGATTGCTCCAATTGAAAAGGCAATTATTGATGCAAACCTTGGTTTTACTCCTCAAAATAATGGAGAGCAAATTCGTTGTAATATTCCTGCTCTTACTGAAGAAAGAAGGAGAGAGCTTATTAAGAGAGCAAAGGCGGCAGGTGAGCAGTCTAAGATTGTTGTAAGAAATGCTCGTCGTGACGCTATGGAGCAGCTAAAGAAAGCAGAAAAGGATGGTATGCCAGAGGACCTTCAAAAGAGATATGAAGAATTTATTCAAAAAGAAACAGATGCTTTTACTGAAAAAATTGATGAGTTAGTAACAGCAAAAGAAAAAGAGGTTCTAACTGTTTAAAAGTGTTAGAAAGAAAACTTGAAATAATACCTTTATCTGAGTGGGGATTGTTTACAGATCCCCGTCTCAGTGTAATAGCAGGTCCCTGTAGTGCTGAGTCGCAAGAGCAAGTTTTAAGCGTTGCTAAAGAGCTTAGTGCAATAGGGATTAATGTTTTTCGTGCAGGTATATGGAAACCACGTAC
>CAYFMO010000039.1:2523-11170 GCA_964344225.1 uncultured Muribaculaceae bacterium
AGCTTAGTGCAATAGGGATTAATGTTTTTCGTGCAGGTATATGGAAACCACGTACTTTGCCTGGTGGATTTGAAGGTGCAGGTCTACCTGGTTTAGAATGGTTGTCTAAAGCTAAAAAACTTTATGGTGTCAAGGTGGCTACGGAAGTGGCTACTAAAGAGCATGTTACGCAAGCTCTAAAGCATAATATTGACCTATTGTGGATAGGTGCAAGAACAACAGCAAATCCATTTTTGGTTCAAGAAATCTCTGATGCTTTGAGCGGTTTAGATGTACCAATTTTAGTTAAAAATCCTTTGAGTCCAGATTTAGAGTTGTGGATAGGCGCTTTAGAGAGGTTAAATAAAGCAGGAGTTAAAAAACTAGGAGCAATACATAGGGGATTTTCTACTCTGGATAAACAAAAATATAGAAATAATCCAGAATGGCAATTAGCTATTGAGCTTAGAAGGATTTTTCCAAATCTTCCCTTTTTCTGTGACCCTAGCCATATGGCAGGGGATAAAAAGTACATTCCTGAATTATCACAACGTTCATTAGATCTTGGCTTCGAGGGGCTTATGATAGAGTCTCATAGTGACCCATCGTGTGCTTTGAGCGATGCTAAACAGCAATTAACGCCAGAAGAACTCCAAGACCTTCTTACAAATAAGCTGGTTGTTAGAGATTCTGTAACAACAAATCCATCTTATAACGAAATTATTGAGCAGTTAAGGGCGGAAATAGATGTTATTGATGAAAATATTCTTTCTGCTTTGAGTTCAAGGATGAAGATAAGTAAGCAGATAGGTGAACAAAAAAAGCTCAATAACATAGCTATTCTTCAGACTTCTCGTTGGGATCAAATATTGAAAAAAGTTATTGCTCTTGGTGCGGAGTACAATTTGCCAGAGGATCTTGTGTCAGACATATTTAATGCCATCCACGAGGCTTCCGTGGAGCTTCAAAATGAAGTTATTTCAAAGCATCCAAAAGAATAGAATCAAATACCTCTGTTCCGTTTTCTGTTAAAAATCTAGCTTTAATTGGAGCGTAGAATAGCCTATGTCTTAGACTTTGTGGAACATTTTTGCAATCCTTTAGGCGTTGAGCGTCTTTTTCAGTTGTCATTATAACAGATGTAGGATACTCATCTGCAATTTTTTGAATTTTACGGATATCTGCCCTGGTAAATTTATGATGGTCAGGGAATTTCATCCTTGAGATAATTTTATATGTACTACTCAAATAATTGAATAGTTGTGTGTCATTTGCTATACCTGTAAATAGGATTAATCGTTTTGAATATAAGAACCTAGAATCTCCCTCTTCAAAAGCTGCCCTAGGTGTGTCATAGTCAATTGTCGTAAAAAATAGGTTCTGAATGCTCCCATCCTTTCTAACACCAGTACATTTTTCTGCATCAAAGTTCTTTAACCCTAAATACTCACCCCACTGAATTTTCTCCCAATTATGCATAAAAGGCATACATTTAGAGACAATGACAATGTCGGCTTCGGAAACTCTTTCAGGTATGTCCCTAAGACTTCCTATCGGTAGGAGATAGTCATTGAATATTGGGCGACCAGAATCTATTAAAACTATTGATAGTGAAGGACTAAGTGCTCTGTGTTGAAAGGCATCATCTAGGATAATTACATCTGCTTTAGGGAAGTCTTTATCCACACATTTTTTCCCTTTTTTAGACGCTGTAAGCTTCTCTGGATGCGCAAGAAAATCACAACTTCTTGTCCTATTTTTATCTACAGCAACAGTAACATTAGGGAACTTATTTTTTATTTGCATTGGCTCATCACCGAAAAACTTGGCAGAACCATTATGCGTAACCTGTTGGAAGCCTTTTGATTTTCTTTTATATCCTCTTGAAAGAACAGCTATATTTTTCTTGCTCCATTCCTCATTAGCCAATAGAGTGCGAATAATCATTTCTGTATGAGGAGTCTTCCCGGTACCACCTACTGTAACATTTCCAATAGAAATAGTGGGAACATCAGCTTTATTAGATTTTTTAATGCCTTTATCGTATAAAAAATGTCTAAATCTTAGGGCCCAATAATATGGCGCAAGTAATACCTTGTTTATCATAGGTGATATATTAAAGTTTTAGTTCTATATGTCATTACACCCTTTAAGATGGCAAATTACTTGTCATAGCAAGGAGCGTAGCGACATAACTATCTTTGCAGTATAAATTATCAGGCAAAAATAAATTAAAGCGATGGATTTACAAAATTTATTTATAGACCGAGCTTGCTGGAGGAGCTTCAGTGCCACCCCATCTTTCAGCTATGTAGTCTAAAGTTGCATTAAGTTCTGCTACATCATTGAGAGTCACTAGCTTAAGTCTAGTCTCTTTGAAATTTGGTAAACCCTTGAAATAGCAGGATAGGTGACGTCTCATTTCAAGGATACCAACCTTATCTCCTTTGAACTCAATTGACTTATCAAGATGGCGTTTTGCTAATTCAACCCTATCTAACACACTCATTTCTGGTAGAAGTTCACCTGTTTTAAGATAATGTTTAATTTCTTTAAATAGCCAAGGATGTCCAAATGTAGCTCTGCCAATCATAATACCATCAACTCCATATGTATCAAAGGCAGTTTTAGCCTCTTCTGGAGTTGTAATATCGCCATTTCCTATAATTGGAATGAGCATCCTAGGATTTTCTTTTACCTTTCCGATTAGAGTCCAATCAGCTTCTCCTTTATACATTTGAGAGCGAGTACGCCCGTGGATTGTCAATGCTTGAATGCCCACATCTTGCAGTCTTTCGGCAAGTTCCACTATGATTTTTGAATCTTCATCCCAACCAAGTCGTGTCTTAACGGTAACTGGCTTGCTAACCGAGTCGACAACCATTTTAGTGATTTGCACCATTTTATCTGGCTCCTTCATCATTCCCGAGCCAGCTCCACGTCGAGCTATTTTGCTTACTGGACAACCAAAATTTATGTCTATGACATCCGCGCCATAACCGCCAGCAATCTCCGCTGCATTGTCTGCCATTTTAGCTGCATCTACCATTGCTTCAGGTATGTGGCCATAAATTTGTATGCCTATGGGAGCTTCGCTTTCACTAGTTACAAGTTTTGCTAATGACTTTTTTGCATCTCGGATGAGTCCATCAGAAGAAATAAACTCAGTGTACATCATATCGGCACCAAATTTTTTACATATATATCTAAAGGACGCATCAGTTACATCCTCCATTGGTGCCAGTAGTAATGGCTTTTCTCCTAAATCGATAGATCCAATTCGCATAGATTAAAAATTAGTATGCAAAAGTAACTAAAATTTCATAGATTTGTAGGGTTTATTAAGAATAGAACTAAGACTATGAGTAAAATATCAACAATTGGAGTTTTAACATCAGGTGGCGATGCTCCAGGAATGAATGCAGCTATTAGAGCGGTCACAAGGGCTGCGATTTGTAATGAGTGGAACGTAAAAGGGATTTATAGGGGTTATGACGGCCTTATAAAAAATGAAATAAAAGATTTTACTTCGGAAAGCGTGAGTGGAATAATTAATCGTGGTGGAACAATTTTGAGAACTGCTCGTTGTCCAGAATTTTTGACTGCTGAGGGTAGAGCAATAGCAAATGAAAATCTTAAGGCGCACGGTATAGATGCTCTTGTGGTTATTGGTGGAAATGGTTCAATGGCTGGCGCTCAAGTGCTTGGTTCTGAATGTGATATTCCTTGCATTGGACTTCCTGCGACTATTGACAATGACTTGTTTGGAACAGATATTACAATTGGCTACAATACAGCTTTAAATACTATTATGGAGTGTGTGGATAAGATTCGTGATACAGCAAACTCGCATAATAGAATTTTCTTTATTGAGGTTATGGGCCGTGATGCTGGTTTCTTAGCACAATATAGTGCGGTAGCATCAGGAGCAGAAGCTGCAATTATTCCTGAAGATAAAACAGATGTAGACCAATTAAAAGAGTTCATTGGAAGGGGAGTACGAAAGAGTAAAAGTAGTTCTATTGTAATCGTTTCGGAAAGCAAAAAGGATGGAACGGGTGGAGCACAATACTATGCAGATCGTTTACATGCGGAATATCCAGATTATGATGCAAGAGTTACTATTTTAGGCCATCTTCAACGTGGCGGTAGTCCTAATGCACAAGATAGAATTTTGGCTAGTCGCTTAGGAGTTGCTGCAATTGAAGCTCTAAAAGACGGCCAGCGCAACATTATGGTAGGTGTTCAGGATAATGAGATTATTCATATCCCATTCAACAAAACCGTACATGTTGATAAACCAATAAACCGAGAGTTCACTAATATCCTCAATCTTTTATCTATCTAAGGTTTTAGTGGTGCCGCTGTATGATTTTAATTTGTTTAAAATTTATAAGTACAGAAATAAGTACTTATATTTGAGGCAAAATTAAGAAATATGAAAACAGTCAATTATACAGAACTACGTAATAATATGAAGCATTATCTTGATAGTGTTATAGATGATTGCCAGCCTTTGTTAGTTCATCGCTCTGGTAGTGAGAGTGTTGTTGTAATATCTTTGGAAGAGTATAATTCTATTATAGAAACGGAATATATTAGCAAGTCTAGAAAGATGAAAGATATATTACGTGCAGGAGATGAGGAAATAAAGCAAGGGGGTGGAAAGAGTGTAGATATTGAGGAATTATGGAAATAGTGTTATTGAAGCAGGCTCAGATAGATTGTGATTATTGGAAAAAGACAAATAACCAGGTAATAATGAAGCGAATAAGTGCTTTGTTGCTTGATATAAAGGAGCATCCATACGCAGGGATAGGTAAGCCAGAGGCTCTTAGGTTTGATTTAAAAGGGAAATGGTCGAGGCGCATTAACTCAGAATATCGTATTATTTATACGGTTTCAGAAGAAGAAGCTAAGATTTATATTTATTCTATGCGTTACCACTATAAATAGCTGAAATCAAGCAAAATTAAGGCTCAGGAATTTTGCCAAAATAAAAATTATGCTTATATTTGCGCCCCCTATGAGGTATAGGGATCGCAAATTTTTTATTTATTAACCAAAACAAATCAAGATGGACACACAAAGTTACAAAACAGTATCTGCCAACTCGGCAACTGTTAACAAAGAGTGGGTTGTAATCGATGCTACTGATTTGGTGCTCGGACGTCTTGCTTCCAGAGTTGCGCTGATTCTTCGTGGTAAGAATAAGCCAGATTTTACTCCTCACGTTGACTGTGGTGATAATGTTATCATCCTTAACGCGGATAAAGTTAGACTTACTGGTAAGAAGATGACTGAGAAATTGTACGTACGTCACTCTGGATATCCAGGAGGACAGCGTGCTGTTAATCCAAAGGAGCTTCTTGAGAAAAAACCTACAGAAGTACTTAGGAAGGCTATCAAAGGTATGCTTCCTAAAAATCGTCTTGGTGCAAAGCTAATTAACAACTTGTATCTATATACAGGTGATGAGCACCCACACCAAGCACAGAAACCAAAAACAATTAAGTTAAACGAAATTTAAGCAGAGCATGAAAGTAGTAAACGCCCTTGGAAGACGTAAATCAGCAATCGCTCGTGTTTATGTTGCTCCTGGAAAAGGTAACATTACCATTAATGGCCGTGATGTAAACGATTATTTCAAAGAGGAAACTCTTCGTTATATCGTTAATCAACCATTTGAAGTAACAGGAACAGCAGGACAGTTTGACGTTAAGGTTAATCTCGATGGAGGTGGAATCAAAGGACAAGCTGAGGCTTTAAGACTTGGTATCGCTCGCGCTCTTTGCGAAGTTGATAAAGAAGCTTATCGCTCAACTCTTAAGTCTGCAGGATTCCTTACTCGTGACGCACGTGAAGTCGAGAGAAAGAAACCTGGTCAACCTGGTGCACGTAAGCGCTTCCAGTTCAGCAAACGTTAGTATTATTAACAAACTGATTTACAAAAAGCACAATCTGGCTCTAAATCGATGGACCTTTTACAGAAGATGCGAGTTTTCGAAAGCTACCTGATGATTGCCGAGATTGCGGAAAATTCTGGAGACCGATAATGTCGCTACTCCAAATTGATGAAAAGAGACCGTCAGGTAAATGTTCAATACCTGTAAGGAAATTAAAAACAAACTAATTAGTAAAACAATGCCAAGAACAAATTTCCAAGAATTACTTGATGCACGTGTTCACTTTGGACACTTGGCGAGAAAATGGAATCCAAAAATGGCTCCTTATATTTTTGACCAAAAGAATGGAATCCATATTATCGACCTGCATAAAAGTATAGTAAAAATCGAAGAGGCTGCAAACGTTCTTAGACAACTTGCACGTTCAGGACGCAAGGTCCTTTTTGTAGCCACTAAAAAACAGGCAAAAGATATCGTTGCTGAAAAAGCAGCAGCAGTTAATATGCCTTATGTAACTGAAAGATGGCCAGGTGGAATGCTTACAAACTTCCCAACCATCCGTAAAGCAGTTAAGAAGATGAGCACCATTGACAAGATGATTGAAGATGGTACTTTTGCAACTCTTGCAAAACGTGAACGTCTTCAGATTACTCGTCAAAGAGCTAAGTTGGAGAAAAACTTAGGTTCAATAAAAGACTTAAATCGTCTACCATCAGCACTTTTCGTAGTTGATATTCAAAAAGAAATGAATGCTGTTAGAGAGGCTAACCGCCTTAACATTCCGGTTATCGCTATGGTTGATACATGTTGCGATCCTACACCAATTGATTACGTGATTCCGGCAAATGATGATGCAGCTGAGTCTATTTCTTTAATAATGGATATACTTTGTCGTGCTATCCAAGAAGGATTAGAAGAAAGAAAGGTGGAGAAAGAAAAAGAAGCTCCTGAAACAAAGACAGAGCAACCATCAACAGGTAGAAAGCTTCGCGCTCGTAGAACAGCAAAGTCAGAAGAGGCTAAAGAAGAGACTTCAGCAGAAGAGGTTAAGCCTAAAAAAGCTCCAGCTAAGAAGGCTCCGGCAAAAAAAGAAGAGGCTCCAGTAAAGGAAGCTAAAGCTGAAAAAGCTCCAGTTAAGGCAGAAAAAGCTCCTGCTAAAGAGAAACCAGCAAAGGAAACTCCAGCAGAAGCTCCAGTAGAAGCAAAGGCTGAGGAGAAGAAAGCAGAGTAATCGAAGTATTAATTTTTAAAAAACGTTTAAAATGGAGATAAAAGCAGCTGAAGTTGCAAAACTTCGTCAAATGACAGGTGCTGGTATGATGGACTGTAAGAAAGCTCTAGTAGAAGCACAAGGTGACTTTGAGAGAGCTAAGGAAATCATCCGTGAGAAAGGAAAACTTGTGGCAGCTAAGAGAGCTGACCGTGAGACAACAGAAGGTGCAGTTGTAGCAAGAGTTGACGGTAATAAAGCTATTGTCGTTTCTCTAGGTTGCGAGACTGACTTCGTTTCTAAAAACCAAGAGTTCCAAGATCTTGCAAATATGATTGCAGATACGGCTATCGCTAACTTCCCAGCAGATGCAGAGGCTTTAATGGCTTGCAAACTTGCTGACGGTAGAACAGTTGAGGCAGCTATTACCGAGCAAACTGGTAAGACTGGTGAAAAACACACTCTTGTAGGTTTTGGTAAAATTGAAGCACCTTATATTTCACAATATGTTCACGCTATTAATGGTAAGCTTGGTGCTATCGTAGGTTTCAACAAAGTATTTGATGAAACAGTAGCTAGAGGAGTAGCTATGCAGGTAGCTTCTATGAACCCTGTTGCTCTTTCTGCTAATGAAGTACCTCAGGATGTGATTGATACTGAGCACAAGACAGCAGTAGAGAAAACTAAAGAGGAACTAGTTCAAAGAGCAGTCAATCAAGCACTTGAAAAAGCAGGTATTAACCCAGCACACGTAGATAGTGAAGCTCATATTGAGTCTAACACAGATAAGGGTTGGATTACTCCTGAGCAAGCGGAACAAGCTCGTGAGATTATCAAAACTGTTTCTGCAGAAAAAGCAGCTAATTTACCAGAACAAATGGTAGCTAATATTGCTAAAGGTCGTCTTCAAAAGTTCTTCAAAGAGAATACTCTTGAGGAGCAAGCATTCCAAATGGGTGACGGCAAAACAGCAGTTAAAGATGTTGTTAAAGCAGCAGATAAAGAAGCTAAAGTTCTTTCATTCAAGAGATTATCTCTTAATGACTAATTAATAGTTAGTAAATACAAAGAAGAAGGCGACTGAAAATCATTTTTTAGTCGCTTTTTTTTCCCTCTCCTCGATACAGACGAATACCCTATTTTATATGTAAGAGGGACATTTTGCAATAAATTTCTCTTGTTTAGTTACCTGACACAGACGATTCACCTATTTCATCTGTAGCAGAGGTGCTTTTCAACAAATTACTCTGCTATTTGACTCCTGACACAGACAAATCATCAATATCGTCTGTGGGAGTGATATTTTTAGGACCGAGGCCATAGTGCCAAGTTTGCCTTGGTTCCGTCGGAGCTTACTCCGACTCCATCCTTTCCAACGTTTCCTGCGTGGTTCTTTCGAACCACTTGTCTCCGTCAGGCCCCTTCCATTCACGGTGTCATGGACGACACGTCTGCAAAACTTACACTATGGCCTCTCTTCATTCCCGTGACACAGACAAATTGCCAGTTTTGTCTGTAAGAGAGACGCTTTGAAACGGATAACTCTCCCTTT
>CAYFMO010000040.1:0-11153 GCA_964344225.1 uncultured Muribaculaceae bacterium
GTGAATTAGAGTTTTTTGTTCACGGTGCCCTATGTGTTTGCTATAGTGGACAATGTTATATCTCCGAATATATTGATAAGCGAAGTGCAAATAGAGGTGCTTGTATCCAAGCTTGTAGGTCTAGATATGACCTTGTGGATGAAACAGGTAAAGTACTAGTGAAAGATAAGGCTTTACTATCATTAAAAGACTACAATCTTATTGAGAATTTAGAAGACTTGGCTTTTGCTGGAATAACCTCATTTAAAATTGAAGGAAGGCTTAAAAATGAATCTTATGTTAGAAATGTAGTAACAGCATATTCCGACAGATTGAATAGTATTATTGCAAAATATCCTGATGAATTTACGAGAGCGTCTATCGGCACCACCTCTCACATACTTAAACCTGACCTTAACAAAACTTTTAATAGGGGTTATACTCAGTTAATTATTAATGGTGAAAGAGGAGAATGGGCATCTATGGAGGCTGCTAAAGCAATGGGAGAAGAAATAGGTGAGGTGATTGAGTTAAATAAGAAGAAAAATCGCATTCAAATAAAACCCTATAATCCAGACACAATAATTAATAATGGTGATGGTTTTGCTTTTATAGGTAGAGATGGTAGGGTTGAAGGATTTAGAGGAGATATTTGCAAAGGTATGACAATAAATTCTAAACCTATAGAATCTCTCTACATTGGCGCCACGCTATATAGAAATATTGATACTGCCTTTGAAAAACAATTAGCTCAAAGCAGTTTTAGAAGAGAGATTAACGTAGACACCAGGATTTCTTTCATTAAAATCCCTTCAGGAGATTTTCTCTTGTTAGTAGAGGCTAGAACGGAAGACGGCAGACTTAGTTCTTTGGAGTTGCAAGCAGGAAATGAAATTGCAGACAATAAGGAAAGAATGTTAGACATAATTTATAAACAAATCTGCAAAACAAGTAATCACTATAATTTCAAGACTTGCCAAATTGAACACAGTGAGGATATTCCGTTTATGACTACCTCTTTTTTAAATAGCGTAAGACGCACACTTTCTGAAGAACTTGATAAACTAAAGCCGATATCATATGAGTTAATGAATCGAGAACTCCCTAAAGTTAATTTTGTGGGAAACAATTGTACCGAAGCTAGTTATAAAGAAAACATCTCTAACCACTTAGCTACAAAATTCTATAAGGATTTAGGGTTTCTTAAAATTTCTCCTGCATATGAAATACTCCAAAAACCTGATGCCGAGCTAATGCGTACTAAATACTGTATCAAGTATGAACTAGGCATTTGCCCAAAATATCACAAAGCAAAAAACTCTGGTCAACTATTCTTAATAAACAACAATAGAAGATTCGCACTGGAATTTGACTGCAAAAACTGCGAAATGGTTGTTACGCTTGATTCCTAATATTCTTTAAACTCAAAGGTAAGATCAACATCACCAAAGTGTCCAACCGTTTTGCTTGTGGCTTTTAGAAAACGAGCACTTAATTGTCCCCTCCAAACAATATCGTCAGCTTGATTATATGGAAGACTTATTTCTATACCATAGCTTTTTGAGGCTATTCTAACGAATGCCGTACAACTCCACGAAGTTTTCTTGCCGCCATCATCTTCCACTATCATAAAAGCACATTCTGTCACTTGGTCCGACCAATCAGATACCAATATAGCATTAAAATCCTGTGGGACATTAATATGCCTTCTTTTTACTACTACCATGAAATCCGTAATAGTGGGAACATATAACTTCAATTCAGCTTCAGTTGAAGCAGTGAAGTTTTCTACAGAGCCTATCTTTACAAAAAACTCAGAGGCGCCAGCAAACCAAGGGTCATAGTGCTCCTTCATTGTAAAAGACTTGAGTAGTAATGTTCTAAGTGGTTGTTCGCTAGATTTTATACATGGTCCCAAAGGGTTATATTGAGTTATTTTCTTTGGATTCACTATGATTTCTCCACCTTCAGTATAATGGCCTTCTTTTTTTAAGATTTCTAAGGTCTTATGGCTTGAGTCTGTATTATTATTTACAACCCAAACAGGTCTTTTCTTTGCCATATCCTCATCCACAACAATTTCTTCAACCTCATATTGACCATTATTGTTTTTCACCTTATATCCTAAGTTTGTATCAGAGCCATTATCTGGATCAAAAGTTATTACTGGCAAGGTTTCCCCATCCCAATCTTCAGAATATGGCCAGTATATCTGCGTTGAAGAGTTCATCAAATCATTAACAAAACTCATATCACAGGCACAAGACTTAGTGGGCTGAGCAACATATTCTAGTATTAAATCTCTAAGTGGTGTTTCGTATACTTTTCCACCAGATTTTGTGTTTGAATCTCCCACTCCTTGACCTGGGGTTTCAAAAATATCTACCATCATATATTCTTCATCATAACCATTAACTGATGATGAGTTAACTGCATCATACACTTCTCCCATCTGCTCTGTAGTTAGAGGTAACGATGAAAGTAAATGTGCCACATCTCGCAAATTAATATCCACCTCTTCATTTGACCAATGTTTATCAAAATCATCATCTATTATCTCACAAGAAAGAACAAAGAGCATCGATACAAGTAATAGAATGCAAGTTAAGATATTATTAAAAAGTGTTTTCATACTACAAAAATTTTGAGGTTCATTATTCTATTTTTTTGACTTCATCTATTTTGGTTTGATAGCAAAGGAAAGGAAGATTATCCGTCTATTTAAAATTCGGACGTTTAATAACAAAAAAACACCCCACAATGACGTGAGGTGCAGATTATTTTATATGTTCATATGATATTTTACAAACATTTTTGGGCAACTACAAACCTATCTTTTTCAAAAAAGTCCTTAATGACTGAAATATTTTGAAAACCTGCATTAGAATATAGGTCTGCTGTTTCTTTTCCGAACTCTTCATTTATCTCTAAAAGTACCCATCCTTTTGGGTTAAGTTTGGCTTTTGCCCACTCTAGGACAGCTTTATAGAAAACTAATGGATTGGTATCAGCTACAAATAAAGCTAGCCCTGGTTCATAATCAAGAACATTTGCTCTCATATGCTGTTTTTCCGACTCTCTTACATAAGGGGGATTACTCACTATAATATCAAAATAGTCTTCAAGATGACATATTTGTGAAGAAGTAGCTTTTGGAGAATCTAGAACATCCGCCTGCATAAACTTAGGCCTCTTACTTTGGTCAAAAGGCTGATTTGAAGCAAGCTCTAATGCTTCTTTTGAAATATCCACTGCCCATACTTCAATGCCCCTTGCTTCGACTTCTGTGGATTCTGCTTCAAGGGCAAGAGTCCAAGCTATACATCCAGAGCCAGTACATAAGTCTAAGACTCTCACTATTTTTGAATCTTCTCGTGCACTTTTGTCTGTGCTATTAAGGAACTCTTTTGAAATAATAG
Source organism: uncultured Muribaculaceae bacterium (assembly GCA_964344225.1). Classification (GTDB taxonomy): domain Bacteria; phylum Bacteroidota; class Bacteroidia; order Bacteroidales; family UBA932; genus Cryptobacteroides. The sequence continues at coordinate 3,399 of CAYFMO010000040.1, forward strand.
TTGCAATTTTTTCTAAAGCAAGAGTACAGAGTTGCTCTGTTTCAGGACGTGGTATGAGGACGTTATTATTAACATTGAATTCTCTTCCATGGAAAGTGGCCTTTTCTAAGATATACTGAATTGGTTCTGCCGCTTGTAGTCTTACTATTGCAGAATTAAGATATTCAATTTGCTGTGAATCAAGTGTGTATTCTGGTTTAAGAATGTGCTGGTACTTTTCTATACCGTACTTCTCCTCTAACAGTAAACTCACTAAAGAACGAGCCTCCTCTTTAGGATAAAAAACCTCCAAAGAAGATATTGCTCCATCTATGAATTTACTTAATAAGATAATTTTGTGGGAAATTATGAATTCTCTATGATAGTAGTCAAAAAGTCGGTCATATCAAGACCTGCCGCCCTAACCATTTGCGGAACAAGGGAAGCAGAGGTCATTCCTGGAACTGTATTAACCTCAAGGAAATACAGGTCTTCCCCATCCATAATATAGTCAACCCTTACTAGGCCTGCACAACCTAGATGCTTGTAAATTTTCTTTGAAACTTCTTGAATATGGTCTGATTCTGCCACAGTAATTTCTGCTGGACAAACCTCTTTACTACGACCTTGATATTTAGCTTCGTAGTCAAAGAACTCGTTCTCTGAAATAATTTCAATTACTGGTAGGGCCTGAGCATCTTTCCCATCAAAATATACAGCACAGGTAAGTTCTCTACCCTTTATCGCGCCTTCTGCCATAAGAGTTTTACCTTCAGAGAAAGCATATTCAACAGCTTTATCAAAGTCCTCAATACGTTTCACTTTAGTTACTCCAAAGCTAGATCCACCATCTGTTGGTTTCACGAACATAGGCAAACCAAGTTTATCTACAACCTTCTCTGCTAATCCCTTCATTCGCTGACCTTTACGAATAAAGTAATCATCCGCACACAGGACAAAATCCACATCTTTTAGATAACTTTTACAAGAAAATTTATCAAAGGTAATAGCTGAAACAAAAGCATTGCAACCACTAAATGGTATCTTCATCATTTCAAGATAGCCCTGCATTAAACCATTCTCACCAGGACTCCCGTGCTGCATAATATAGGCAAAATCAAATTTAACTTTTTCACCACCCAAAGTAACAGAAAAATCATTTTTATCCACAGCAGGCTGCTCTTTTTCTGCTAGGACAACCCTACCTTTTCCTTTATTATATGCGACTAAAGACCATACACCAAAACGTGCAAAAATCTCATAAACGTCATATTTTTTTGTATCTATATTAGAGGCTGTAAACTCTCCACTCCTAATCGAAACTTCCCATTCTGAAGAATCGCTTCCGTATATTACAGCAATTGACTTATAACTCATTATTTTTTAATTAAATACATCTTCTGATATATCTTCAAAACTTGGTTCTGAAGTACTATTTTCCTCATCGCAGTTTATATATATTCTTTCTCCACCAGGAGCATCAAATATATCTTCCTCTGGTATACCTATAGTAGGGTCTGCATAGACTTTCTTCATAAATAATGCCCAAATAGGTAATGCTGAGTTAGATCCACCCCCAAGGGCTGTAGTGCTAAAGCGAATTTGTTGATTCTCAGCACCCACCCACGCGCCTGCAGTCAATCTAGGAACATATCCTATGAACCAACCATCAGCGTTACCATTTGTAGTACCTGTTTTACCAGCAATCTCTCCTTTAAACCTATAAGTTGCTCGCAAGCGTATACCTGTTCCTCTATCAACAACACCTTGCATAAGTTTAACCATTAAGTAAGCTGTCTGCTCACTAATTGCCTCCGTTTTAGAGGTATAGAAGTTAGTAATAAGATTTCCGTGGTTATCTTCTATAGAAGTAACATATAATGGTTTAACATAAACCCCCTCTGACGGATAAGTATTATAAGCTGCTATCATCTCAGCAATTGAAATATCTGCGGCGCCCACACACAAAGCTGGTACAGGATCAAGGAAACCTGTTATACCCATCTTTCTCATCATATCTACCATTGGCTGTGGCCCAAAATATTTCATCAAATAAGCTGAAATATTGTTACTACTGCGTGCTAATCCCCACTGAAGTGTAACTATACGACCAATATCCTCTTCTTTATCAGTAGTCCTAGGTGACCAAGTATCCCCCATTTCATTTGTCCAATACTCGGATGTATTTGCAACTTTATGGCAAGGTGACATACCTTCCTGCATTGCTAATGTATATAGGAATGGCTTAATTACTGAACCAACCTGACGTCTTCCTTGACTTATTTGATCATACTTAAAATACTGATAATTAGGCCCTCCAACATAAGCCTTAACGAAACCAGTCTCAGGCTCCATAGCCATAAAAGCAGCCCTCATATGGGCCTTATAATAAAGAATAGAGTCATTTGGAGTCATAGTAGTGTCCACATAACCTTGGTCATTCCACGCAAATACCCTCATTTGTGTTGGAGTATCAAAGCTCTTCTTTATTTCACTTTCTGATGCTCCTCCGTTCTTCATCATACGATACCTATCGCTATTCTTTCTACCCTGATTCATTACTTGTTCCCTTTGGTCCCTAGGAACATCGTTAGCAAAAGGTTTGTTGCTATTATATCTAATATTGGCCCAGAACTGCTTTTGTAAAGTCTTACCAATATGTTCTGCCACAGCTTCTTCTGCATATTTCTGCATCCTTGAGTCAATAGTAGTATAAATCTTCAAGCCATCTGTATAAAGATTATATTTTGTGCCGTCTGACTTAACATTTTTAGTTAACCATCCGTATAAAGCATCATTTTTCCAGCGTATAGAATCTGCAACATAATCTTCATATTGGGCATAAGATTTTCTCTTAGGCTCAGATGCCGACATAGCCGCATTTATCATATCTCTTAGATATAAACCATGACCAGCTAGGTGGTCTTGAACTTCATAAGTAAGATTAATAGGAACTTGTTGAATAGAATCCCTTTCGGCCTTAGTAATAAAATCCTGTTTTTCCATCTGGCTTATAACAAAATTCCTTCTACCAAGTGCCTTATCTGGATTTAATTTTGGATTATAACGAGTTGGCTTATTGACAGCACCAATAAGCATTGCGCTCTCCTCAACTGTCAAATCTTTTGGATGCTTTGCAAAAAAAGTCTGCGCAGCCGCATTAATACCGTGAGCATTGCTACCGAAAAAAATTGAATTCATATACATAGTCAAAATTTCTTCTTTACTATAGTTACGCTCAATTTTAACGGCTGTTACCCATTCCTTCAATTTTAACCATATAATATTCTCATCACCTCGAGGATAAAGTGTCTTTGCTAGCTGCTGAGTTATTGTACTACCACCTCCTTGACTAGAGTCGCTCATAAGAAGGGTTTTCACAAGAACACGACCTAGGGATAAAAAGTCAATTCCAGAGTGGTTGTAAAAACGAGCATCCTCAGTTGCAATAGCAGCATGGATTAGATGTGGAGATAACTCATCATATGTGACATATTGCCTATTTTCCATATGAATTGTACAAAGAACTTTGCCATCAGCCGAAATAATTTGTGTTGCTAATCCCTCATTAGGATTTTCAAGTTCCTCAAACGAAGGTATATCTGCAAATAGCATTACCGCAAGAATTAGAAGTATTACTATACCAACTCCTGCGCCAATGGCAATCCAAAACCATTTAATAATTTTTTTCTTTAGTTCGTCACTCATTTTATGTTAATAAATTTTGATTTTTCTGTTAAAATTCTTTATTAAAAAGCATACATTTTGCAAAAATAGCAACAAAATTTGGAAAATATACTTTAAAGTCACTTACTTTGCACAGTAATTTGAAAAGTTGATATGGAATATGGAGGGGAATCTTGTAATCGTTGAGTCTCCAGCAAAGGCTGGGACAATTCAAAAATTTCTTGGAAAAGACTTCGTTGTTAAGTCTAGTTTTGGACACATTAGAGACTTAGATACTAAGGAGTTAGGCATTGATGTGGAGAATAATTTTGAGCCTAATTATGTAATACCTTCTGATAAAAAGAAGGTTGTTTCAGAGCTTAAAAAAGCAGCTAAGGAGGCTAAAACCGTATGGCTTGCATCCGATGAGGACCGCGAGGGGGAGGCTATTTCTTGGCATCTTTTTGAAAGTTTAGGTTTGAAAAAGGAAAACACTAAACGCATAGTCTTCCATGAAATTACCAAAGACGCTATTAAAAAAGCTATTGAAAATCCAAGGGAAATTGATATGAATCTTGTTGATGCTCAACAGGCAAGGCGTGTATTAGATCGTCTTGTGGGTTTTGAGTTATCACCGGTATTGTGGAGAAAAATTCAACCAAAACTGTCCGCTGGCCGTGTTCAATCGGTTGCATTGAGGTTGGTCGTTGACAAAGAAAGAGAAATTTTGGCATTTAAGAGAGAGCAGTTTTATAGAGTTGATGCTATTTTTCATCCAGAAGGAACGGATGAAAAAGTTATCGTCAATGCTACTCTTGATACAAAATTTAAAACTATTGAGGAAGCTCAAGCCTTCTTGGAAAAATGTATTGGAGCAAAGTTTACAATAAGTAATATTGATAAAAAGGAGGGAACAAGAACTCCAGCAGCGCCTTTTACCACATCAACTCTTCAACAAGAGGCATCAAGAAAGCTTAGAATGTCTGTAAGTCAAACAATGAGTGTGGCTCAAAAACTATATGAACATGGACTCATTACTTATATGCGTACGGACTCTACAAACCTTTCTAGCCTTGCTATAAACACAGCAAAAGATTTTATTACTAAAAACTTCGGAGAAAACTACTCAAAAGTAAGACAATATAAAACTAAATCTAAAGGTGCCCAAGAGGCGCACGAGGCAATTAGACCTACTTTTATTAATAATACTTCGATTGAAGGAACAGCACAAGAGAAGCGTCTATATGAACTAATTTGGAAAAGAACTGTTGCTTCTCAGATGGCTGATGCTAAGATTATGAGAACAGACATCAAAGTATCTTCAGATAAAAGTCAAGAAAAATTTAATGTTCAAGCGACTGAGGTACTTTTTGATGGTTTTCTAAAACTTTATACTGAGAGTTACGATGAACCCCAAGAAGATGACGAAGTGCTCCTTCCGCCTATGAAAGTTGGAGATAGGATGTTGGACAAAAGTATAAGTGCAGAATGCAAATTTACTAATCCACCTTCAAGATATTCAGAGGCAACTCTTGTTAAAAAGTTAGAAGAATTAGGAATTGGTAGACCTTCTACCTATGCCCCAACTATTTCCACACTGACAAAGGGGAGAGGTTACATTGTTAAAGGGGATAAAGCAGGTGAAAAGGTCAAGGTAACTAATCTTCTTCTAGAAAATGGGAAAATAAGCACTGTATCTAAGACAGAGTCTATTGGAGTAGAGAAGGGACGCCTACTTCCTCAAGATATTGGAATAATTGTCACAGACTTTCTAGTTGATAATTTTGAGGATATTCTAGACTATGGCTTTACTGCTGAGGTAGAAGAAAAATTTGACATGATTGCAGAAGGAAAGATCAAATGGAATGACGTAATAGCAGATTTCTATGAGCCTTTCCACAATAAAGTTGATGCTACTTTAAGTAATCGTGAATATAGTAGAATTAGCCGCGAACTTGGAGTAGATCCGAAAGATGGACTTCCACTTATTGCAAAATTTGGGCAGTACGGTCCTTATGTCCAAAAGGGGAATGCAGAAAATAGACAATTCGCTAGTCTAAAACCTGGTCAACTCATTGAAAGTATTACATTGGAAGAAGCCTTGAAACTATTTGAATTACCAAGAACTGTAGGGCAGTATGAGGGTGAGGATATTGTTTGCACAACTGGTCGTTACGGTCCATACATTAAATATGGCAAACAAAATGTTTCTATACCAAAAGGTGTTGACCCTCTAAAAATAAGTTTAGACGAATGTATTGCACTCTTGACCCAGAAAAAGAAAGGTGGTGTTATTGCTGACTTTACAGCAAGTGGTATTCAAGTAATAGAAGGTTTTTATGGTCCATATATTAAATTTGATGGCAAAAATTATAGAATCCCAAAAGATGAAGATGCATCATCATTGACTGAAGATGATTGCAAAGTAATTATTTCTAACTCAAAGCCTACTGGAAGTAAGAAAAAAGGAAAAAAATAGCCTTAAATTGAAAAGTTTTTTATAAATTTGTACTCATTACTTAAAAACTATAACGCTATGTCTTATCAAATTGATAATATTGACCAGAAAATCCTTTCTTTTCTTATAAAGAATGCTAGAATACCTTTTCTAGAGATTGCTAGAGAATGTGGTGTTTCTGGAGCTGCTATCCATCAAAGAGTTAAAAGGTTAGAAGCAAACGGGGTTATTACAGGTTCTAGACTACTTGTTAAACCACAAGCACTTGGACTGAATATTTGTGCCTTTATAAGTGTATCTTTATCAGAAGCCAATAAATATGCTGAAGTAATTGATTCATTTAAGAATATACCAGAGATTGTAGAATGCCATTTTGTAACTGGGCAACATGCAATATTAATTAAACTATATTGCCTTGACCACGAACATTTGATGGAGGTTCTTCTAAATACTATCCAGAAGATTCCACACATTCAATCTACAGATACACAAATTTCTCTTAGCCAAGAAATTGAGCGTCAAGTTTGGGTAAAGGATTATCCAAGTACGACTCTAACTTCGGGCTCTATAAAAGAATAAGTTACAAGCCCATTGAAATAAAAGCCTTTGCCAACAATAAATCATCTGGCGAGGTCAACTTAATATTAAACCTCTCCCCTAATACGTAGGAGAGGTTTATTTTTTTATTCTCAACCACTGAGGCATCGTCAGTAAATTCTAATTTATAAGGTTGAAGGTATGCTTCTTTTAAAATTTCAGATTGGAAAACTTGCGGGGTCTGTATGGCAAAAAGTTTAGACCTATCCACCTTTTCTCCTGAATGCACCAAACTTCCTGATGTTGTATTTTCTAGCAATCTCATAGTATCCACGCAAGGCACCACAGGTACAACCCCTGGAGCATTTTCCGCCTTTTCATATAAGTCCAAAATTAGTTGTCCCGTGATAAATGGACGGACTCCATCGTGAACAGCCACTAGGACATTGTCTGGGATTTTTTCTAGAGCATTTTTTACCGAATGAAATCTAGTAATTCCACCTTTCACTAAAATCTGTGTATAATTGAAATTATGAGTGTAACAATAGTCCTTCCAATACTCAATGTAAGCTGCTGGAAGAACTGTTATAATCTTGATGTCAGGTATTTCTCGAATAAATTTCTCCATTGTCAATTGAAGAACAGCCTTACCAGACAGCTCAATGAACTGCTTGGGCATATCTACACCCATTCGCGAACCACTCCCTGCAGCCATTAGTATTAAATACTTTTTCTTGCTCATAAAACAATTTTGTTCTTTATAGACTTATTTCTATGCAAATTTAAGTTTTTTTTGTAATTTTACCAGCTATTAGGAATTTTGAAAAACAGATTAAATAAAATGGGATTTTTTAGATTAACACAAGAGCTAGCTATTGACCTCGGAACAGCAAATACCGTCATTTTTCAAGACGACCAGATAATTTTAGATGAGCCTAGCATTGTTGCAATTGATAACGCCACAGGTAAGGCGATTGCATTGGGACAAAAGGCAAAAAGAATGCAAGAGAGGGAGAACCCGGGTATTAAAACAGTACGTCCGCTAAAAGATGGTGTTATCGCTGACTTTAATGCTGCAGAAATGATGATTAGGGGTTTCATTAAGCAAGTTAATA
>CAYFMO010000041.1:0-11150 GCA_964344225.1 uncultured Muribaculaceae bacterium
AACTAAAAAAGTTTATACACAAGTATACCCGCCATCAATCGCGATATTTTGACCAGTTATATATGAACTTGCTGGTGATGCTAAAAATAGAGCGCATGAGTCTAGTTCACCTTCTTTGCCAAAACGTTGAATTGGGATACGTGTCTCAGCAATATCCTTGAAGAAATCACTGTTAAGAGTCTCTGTCGTTAATTCTGTATAGAAATAACCTGGGCAAATTGAGTTAACTGTGATGTCATATTGTCCCCATTCAGCAGCCAAAGCACGAGTTAGGTTTACTACGCCTCCCTTTGCAGCGTGGTACGGCGAACTTCCTACAATCATATTACCAACTAGGCCATACATAGATGCAATATTGATAATACGTCCATATTTAGCCTTAATCATAGCCTTTCCAAATTCACGTGAGCAAGTAAATGTTCCAAAAAGGTCCACATTCATTTCGTGTTTAAATTGGTCATCTGTAATTTCTTCAGCTGGTCCTACTGCACCTGTTCCCGCATTGTTTACAAGTATATCTACACGACCAAATTTGTCTAAAGTAGCTTTAACAGCTTCTTTAACATTCTCAGTATTTGTGATATCACAAGCAAATGGTAGAACTTCTACACCATATTCTTTAGAAATAGCTTTAGCATTTTCTTCAAGACGATTCAATCTACGAGCTAATAATACTAGGTTTGCTCCTTGGCTTGCGAATGCTTTAGCCATCTGAACTCCTAAACCTGATGATGCTCCAGTAACTACAGCTACTTGTCCTTTAAGATTAAAATAATTTTTCATATTAATGTTTATTATAATGTGATTTTATTATTTTATTCGTCAGCGAATATATGGGTTTTAAACCTGATTTCCAAGGTTTTATAACAATTTGCAACATTTTTTATTAAATTAATTACATTTTCGAACATAAGTTATATTTTAAACTCAATTATCTTCAATCTTTCATTCATAATTTTTTAACAATTTTCCAAATAAGCAACAAAAAAGGTTGGAATATCTAAAGTAATACCTAACTTTGCGTGATTAGTAAACCCTTTTACTATCTAGGCGTTTACTAAATTTATTAACTAGAAATTTGTTTTAAAAGTATGGAAACATTCTTTTTCACTGGTATACAACAGGTTGGTGTAGGTACAGTAAATTTAAGAAAGTCTTGGGACTGGCATATTGATATGTTCGGTGCGGACTTAAAAATTCTAGAGGATAACACTGTAGCCGAGAGAATGTTCCCTTATACAGGTAATAAACCACAACGAAGACATGCCTGTATTACGATGAATATTCAAGGTGGAGCAGGTTGGGAAATATGGCAATATGCTGAGCGCAAGCCTGTTGAATGTCCTTTCGAAATTTCAGTTGGCGACTTAGGTATTCTAGCAGCTAAAATTAAAAGTAAAAACGTAGTAGCTTTCCGTAATGAACTTTCTAAAAAATGGAAAGATTGTAGCGAAATTGAGACTTTACCAGATGGAACTCCTTGCTTTTATGTAAAAGACCTATATGGCAACTGGTTTCAAGTTGTTGAAAGAAAAGATGTTTTCATCAATCAAAATAAATTATGCGGAGGAATCGTAGGAGCTGTAATTGGGGTAAGTGATATGGATAAATCCATTGAATTTTATGGAAAACTATTAGGTTACAATATCATACTAAGTGATACTACTGGACCATATAGTACACAAGGTTTCTTACTTAATGCAGATAAAAAATGTCGTCGAGTAATATTAGGAGCACCAAAAAGACACGGTGCTTTTTCTGCTTTACTTGGCGATTCCACAATAGAACTCGTTCAAAATCTGGAAATTAAACCACGTAAAATATATGAAGGTAGATTCTGGGGAGATCCAGGATTTATACAAATATGTTTCGATGTAGTTGGTATGAGGGCTTTAGGAAAGTTCTGCGAAAAAATGGGACATCCATTTACTGTCGACAGTTGCCCTGGTGGTGAAAGATTTGATATGGGCGATGCTGCAGGACACTTTACATATATAGAAGATCCAGATGGAACATTAATCGAATTCGTAGAAACTCACAGAATTCCTATCGTAAAAAAACTAGGATGGTTTATCGATTTAGGTAAACGTAATCCTAAAAAGCCATTACCAAAATTTTTATATCGCTTAATGGCTTTAGTATCAAAAGAAAAATCACAACAATCATATAAAAATTAACAATTAATTATTATGGATATTTTTGATAGAATTAAAAAATCTTCAGGTGGACCTCTAGGTCAATACAAAGAAAAGGCAGAGGGATATTTTATTTTTCCAGAACTTACGGGTGAATTAGGCCCTCATATGAAATTTCATGGTCAAGATGTACTATGCTGGAGTATAAATAATTACTTAGGTCTAGCGAACCATCCAGAAGTTCGTAGAGTTGATGCAGAAGCGGCTGCTAGATGGGGAATGGCCTACCCTATGGGAAGTAGATTGATGACAGGTCAAACTCATTTACATGCAGAGCTAGAGCGTCGTCTTGCTGAGTTTGAAAAGAAGGAAGCTGCTTTCCAGTTTAACTTTGGCTACCAAGGAATTGTGTCAGCTATTGATTCTCTACTTTCACGTCACGACGTAATTGTATATGATGCAGAAAATCACGCATGTTTAATAGATGCAAATCGTCTTCACGTTGGAAAAAAATATAAATTCCGTCACAATGATATAGAAGATTGTGAACGAGCAATGGCAAAAGCTTGTGCTGATGCTGAGGCTCAAGGTGGTGGTGTTCTTTTGATTACAGAAGGTGTCTTTGGTATGACAGGAGCACTTGGAATTCTCGACCAAATTGTAGAACTCAAGAAGAAATATAAATTCCGTATACTTATTGATGATGCCCACGGTTTCGGTGTTATGGGTAAACACGGAAGGGGTACATCTGAGCACTTTGGTGTAATGGATGAAGTAGATATCTACATCGGAACTTATGCTAAATCAATGGCTACTATTGGTGGTTTCATAGCTACTGATAAGGTTATTATTGATTATCTAAAATACAATATGCGCTCTCAAATCTATGCTAAATCACTTCCTATGCCAGTTGTAGAAGGATGTCTAAAACGTCTTGAAATAATTAACAGCAAAGAGGGTGACGAGCTAAGAGCTAATCTTTGGAGAGTTACTAGAAGACTACAAGAAGGTTTCCGCGAGTTGGGCTTAGATATAGGACCTGCAGAAGCTTGTGTAACCCCAGTGCACGTTAAGGCTGGTGTTAATCAGGCAACAAATATAGCAGTTGCTTTACGTGAAGAGTATCATATATTCTGTTCAGTAGTAGTGTATCCTGTGATTCCTCCAGGAATGGTTATTTTCCGCATTATTCCAACAGCTGCTCATAGCTTGGATGATGTTGAAAGAACATTAGATGCATTCAGGGATATAAAAGAGCGCCTAGCAAAAGGTGAATTTGATAAGGATATTCCTAATATGGCTATATTGTAATATGATATCTGTTTGGATTACTGGTGCATCCTCCGGTATAGGAGAAGCTTGCGCATATAATTATGCCTCGCAAGGAGCTCAACTGATACTTACTTCGTCATCAGTTGAGCGACTTACACCAGTTGCAGAAAAATGTAATGCTTTAGGAGCAAGCAAAACTATTATATTACCTTATGATTTAGGACAACCTGAGGGAATTAAGGAATTATCAGATAAGGCTTGGAATAGTGTAGATGGAATAGATATAGTAATGCTGAATGCTGGTATTAGTCAAAGGGCAAAAGTTGAAGACACATCGATGGAAATGAGTCGCAAAATAATGGAAATTAATTATTTTTCGCCAATAGCCATTGCCAAATCACTTTTACCATTGATGATAGCTCGTGGAGGAGGACAATTTGCTGTTACAACATCAATTGCTGGACGTTTTGGCTTCCCTCTTCGTTGTGCATATAGTTCCTCTAAGTTTGCACTTTATGGCTTTTTTGAAACTTTACAGGCAGAATATCATAAGGAAAACATTAAGGTAACAATAGTGTGTCCTGGGCGTGTTAAAACCAACATATCTAAATACGCTCTTGAAAAAGGAGGTAAAGCTCACGGAGTATTGGACGCAGGTCAAGCTAATGGAATATCTGCCGAAAAAGCTGCGAAAAAGATTGTCGTTGCTATAAATAAAGGTCGTAGAGAAGTATTAGTTGGCGGAAAAGAACTTTTAATGGTATATATCAAAAGATTTTTTCCTGGCTTATGTGCACGCATAGCAAGGGCAATAAAACCAACCTAAGACTATTTTATTTTACTTATTACAGTCATATTATTACTAAGCTTATGCAATGTGGATATAAAGTTTTTAAGTTCTTCTTCACTGATTCCTTCTACCATTTGATCTAGAATGGCTATACCCTTTCTTTTTGCATCTGGTTTTAGGACATTAGCTTTGTCAGTAAGATTAATAATATTCGATCTACGATCATTGGGATTTTGTTTTCTAACTACTAATTTTTTCTTTTCGATGGCATCAATGAGTTTCGTTACAGAGTTTTTATCCTTCTGCATTAACTTCACTAGTTCAAGCTGCGACATATTGCCTTCATTCCAGAGAAAATCAATTAGCATAAATTGTTCAGGAGTTAGTGGAATGGAATTTTTTCTAAACATTGCTGCTAGGTATTGCGTTAATTTACAAGCTGTTAAATTGAACTCGATAGCTAATTCTTTAGTTAGTAACATATGATTATAGTATTAATGAAAGATAATATTCGTTGCATATAGTATACGACGACTACAAATTTACAAAATGGAAATGATAAAATCAAAATATTATGGGAAAGCTATTTGATTTATTAAAAGAGGATTACAGAATTCAGGAAGGTTTGAAAACATGTATAAATTGTGGTACTTGTACTGCAATTTGCCCTGCAGCTGAGTTCTATAAGTATGATCCTAGGCAAATAGTTGATATTGTCCAGAAAGGAGATGAAGCAGAAATAGAAAAATTACTCAAAGGAGATACTATATGGTATTGTGGTGAATGTATGTCTTGTGTAACAAGATGTCCTAGAAAAAACGGACCAGGACTCGTTATAATGGCATTGAGAAATCTCTCTGCAAAACTTGGCTACTTCACTGAATCGGAGAAAGGAAGACAACTATATCCTTTAACAAAAACTTTTGCAAACAATATTCTAAACTATGGATATTGTGTTTATCCAGAAACATTTAAGTGGGAAGAACATATGGAGTCGGGACCTGTTTGGAAATGGCATACAGATAATTTAGATGACAGTTTAGCTAGGCAAGGTGCAAACTATAAAGGAGACGGACCAGGAGTTCTACGAAATATTCCACAAGAGTCACTTGATGATTTAAAGCGAATTTTTGATGTAACAGGAGCGACAGAAAGAATTGAAGCTGTAGAAAAATATTCTAAGAAAAAGGCTGAAGAAATGGGAATGACAATGGAAGAATACTATGAATACACATTTAATTACAGCTCAGACAAACATTTTAATGAATAATAACTATGATTCACCAAGGTAAAAAAAGAATATGGGATGAGTACCAAAAGGAAATTCCAGATGACAATTGGTACTATGTAAGGAGTTGTATAAGGCAAAATTTCTTTCCGGCTTCTGAAAGGTTGTTTTTAGAAATCTGCAAGGACACTTTGAAGAGAGATTTCTATGAAAATGAATATCATACAACTTGTGGTGGCATAGCTTACCATTGTGATACTATCCCCCAAGAAACTGCTATGACAATTGTTGCTAGACAATTTGCACTTATGGCAGAGGCAGGCTATGAAAACTACGTTGCTTCTTGTATAACTTCGTTTGGTAACTATGTGGAAATTCTTGAAACTTGGGAGCAATTTCCAGAATTAGAGGCTAAAATTAGGGATTTATTATGGAAATCTTGTAAAAAGGAATTAGTGAAACCTAAGTTCCTTGCACATACTAGCGACTTAATATTTAAGTATCGTAATGAAATAGCATTAAAGGCCAAGTTTAAACTTAAAAATCAACTAACTGGTGAGCCTATTAATGTTGTTGATCACGTTGGGTGTCATTATGCTAAAATGTTTCCTTCTAAAGGCTTAGGTGGTGCTGAGTATCCATATGTACTATCTGGTATGGTGAAGGCTTGGGGAGCTAATAATATAGACTATCCTGAACGTAGACATTGTTGTGGTTATGGATTTAGACAATACCACGTAAAGGCAAATCGTGGCTATTCCCTATCAAATACCTATAAAAAATTTGAATCTATGGAGCCATATAAGCCAGATATGATTATAACAAATTGTCCAGGATGTGCTTATTTCTTAGATAGGTGGCAATATGTTATTGCAGAAACTGAAGGCAAAACCTATGGGGAAAATGGATTTGGAATACCTGTATTAACATATGAAGAAGTAGCTGGACTTGTACTAGGTTATGACCCTTGGGATCTTGGTTTACAATTACATCAAGTAGCTATCGAACCACTTCTTGATAAAATGGGTATTGAATATAATAAAGAAGACAAATATAAAGGTTTAGATGGCAAAGATTTATTGAAACCAGAACTTCCATCAGTATTAAAATGTTTCTAAAAATTGACTCGTATGAAAGAAATAATTGTAATAGTAGGAGGTGGAGTGGCAGGATTAGAAGCTGCTTCTCAATTTATCAAATTGGGATATAGACCTATAATTATTGAGAAAAATGATAAACTTGGAGGTCACGTAGCTAATTGGAATAGACTATTTCCTGACCTCACGACTTCGCAAGAACTCATTGAAGGCTTAGTAGAGAGTTGCCGAGATGCAAATATATTTCTTAATACTGAAATAGCATCAATTAATCGTCTTAAGGACGGTTATAATATAGTTTTAACTAATAGTATAAGTATTTATACTAAATATCTCCTTATTACTACGGGTTTTAAATTATTCGATGCTGCTAAAAAGGAAGAATACGGTTATGGTATTTATAACAATGTTGTTACAAACTCTGATTTAGAAGCATGGTTTAATGGAAATGAGGATGAAAGGATAGATTCATCATCATTAAATTCTATAGGTTTTGTACATTGTGTTGGCTCTAGAGATGAGAAAGCAGGAAATCCACAATGTTCAAAAGTTTGTTGTATTACAGCGATAAAACAAGCAATTGAACTAAGAGAAATGTTTCCTGATGCGCAAATCTATTGCTTTTATATGGACTTAAGGTTATTTGGAAAGAAATTCGAGGATTTCTACACTAAAGCACAACGAGATCATGGAATTATTTTCATACGCGGAAGAGTTTCTGAAGTAAACGAGAATATTGACGGAAAAATAATTATAAAAGCTGAAGACACATTAATTGGTAAGCCATTGAAAGTCACATTGGATTTACTTGTACTTATGGCAGGAATGACAGGTAATGCAGATAGCTGTAAATTAGCTAATATGATGAGGTTGCACGTGGATTCAGATAGTTTTTTACGAAGCAAAAATAATATTTCAGATATTACTGAATCTGAATTGGATGGTGTTTATTATGCTGGCGCGTGTACTGGTCCGAAAACTATACCTGAAACTCTTGCAGAGGCTCGTTCTGCTGTTTTAAACATTCATTCAAAAATAATTTCAGAAGAATAATGAGCAATTTTGGTTTTAAAATATCACCAAGTTCTACTATAAACTTGGATAAAACTGACAAAAGCCTTTATGAAGAGCTTTGTGCTATAGAACCTGATGCAAAAAAATGTATTGCCTGTGGTTCTTGTAGTGCAACCTGTCCTTCTGCAAATTTTTCTGGAATGAGCATTAGAAAACTCATTCTATTATTGCAAAGAGGAAAAATTGACGAGCTCCCTGAAATGCTTTCCGCTTGTATGCTTTGTGGAAAATGTACTATAGTTTGTCCTAGGGGTATAAACACAAGAAATATAGTACTTACAATTACTAAAATATATAAGAAATAAGATTATGAAGGAAATTGTTCCATCAGGATTTAATAATTTCATAATTCCTTTCATGATAGGAATGATTTTCGTCCTAACTTGGTCTATAGTTGGGGCAATTAGAATCATTGCCGAACTCTCAAAAGAAGATCGCAAAAAATTCTTCCTATCCTTACTCAATCCGAAAATCCTTATGAAAAACGTAAAGGATTGGTTCAATGATTGCCTTTTTCACGTAAAGTTATGGAAACGCAATAAGCTCCTAGGCTACATGCATTCCAGTATCGCTTTTGGCTGGTTTATGCTAATTGTTATTGGGCACATCGAAGTATGGTTATATACTCCTGAAAGAATTCATAGGATATGGTACCCTATTTTCTTTAGGTATTTCGTATCTGTATCTGACTATACAATGAAAGGATCATTCTTCTTCTTTCTAATGGACTTCTTCCTCTTAATTGTTCTTAGTGGAATTTTATTGGCAATAATCAAAAGGCTACAGTCACAGTTGTTTGGGATGAAAAGAACAACTAAACCAACTCTGACTGACCGTATAGGGCTCTACTCTCTTTGGTCTATCTTCCCTTTAAGACTACTGGCTGAGAGTTTTACTGCAGATATTAGTGGAGGCTCATTCTTGACTAAGTCACTAAATTCAATGTTACATACATTCTTTAGTAACGAGATGAATATTCTTCCCGCATGGTGGGCCTATTCTATAGCCCTAGGTACATTTTTCTGTGTGTTACCATTTAGTAGGTATATGCACATAGTAGCGGAAATATTGCTCATTCCTATGAGAAATGCAGGAGTAAAAATCGATAAAGCTCGCAAAGGAATGGTGAAGTTGCAAGTGTACTCTTGCCCAAGTTGTGGAGTATGTATCGATGCCTGTCCATTAAGTTCTGTAACTAAAACTCGAGAGAGCACTACTGTATATTTAAATCGTCAAATTAAAAGATATAACAAAGAACAAGTAAACAAAATTACTGACACCTGCTTAATGTGTGGCTCTTGTACAACTGTTTGCCCTGTTGGTGTACAAGGAGACACAATTAGGCTTGCTCAAAGAAAATCAAGACACTATAACCTTTCCCATGATTATTCTACAATAAATACGAATAATGATATCAAGTGCTCAGAGACGGAGATATTATATTTTGGAGGATGTATGAGTGATTTAAGTCCTTCAATAAATAAATCTTTTACTTCCATTTTAGATAAAGCAGGTATTGCTTACAAAAGAATGGATGAGAATAGTACAATATGTTGTGGTAGACCCATGCTACTTGCTGGTAGAGAAGACGCAGCCAAACAATTGATTGAGGAAAATAAAGAAATAATATTATCATCAGGAGCTAGGACACTTGTTTTAAGTTGCCCTATTTGCTATAGAATATTCAAAGAAAACTATAATTTAGAAGGTATAGAAGTCCTACATCATACTGAATATATAGATAGATTAATAATTCACAATAAGATTATCATAACTAAATCTACTTTAAAGTATGTTTATCATGATCCGTGTGAGTTAGGAAGAGGTTCGAGCATATACGAACAACCTCGTGATGTTATTAGCTCCATTGGTACATTAGTGGAGGCCCAAAAGACTGGTAAGGAGAGCATATGTTGTGGTGGTAGTTTAGGTAGTCTAAGTTTAAACCATGAAAACAGAAAAGGTTTAACACAACATTCCTTAAATAACCTTACTGCAGCCTCACCAGATGCTATAATAACAGCATGTCCCCTATGTAAAATCACATTTAATAGATATGCAAATATGCCTGTAATGGATATTGCGGAATTAATTGATAAAAATTCAAATTAAAATTATAACACTATGAGTTTCAAACCTACTAATTATCACCTAGTTTGCGTAGCAGACGGAAATAAATTTGAAGATACAGGTTGGAGCTTAAATGATCCAAACTGTAAAGTACCAAGCCTTATAAGAGCAGAATATGAAGAGAAAAGGTTTAAACCACGTGAGGATTTAGATGGTTTATACAGATATGCTAACTGGTTGCCTATCCATAAGACTTTATCTGGCTCTTGTGCTCCTAAAACATATAAGAGCAAAGCATTAGCAAAAGAACTTAGTTTAAGCAATCTATATATTACATTTTCTGGCTATTGGCCAAAGATAGGAGCTCATTTTGAGACTTGTTCATTCAAAGAAACTGAAGCATATTCTGTATGTGGAAAGTTGGGGGCGAACGATGGTAAAACCTTAGTTTTAGCTTCTGCTGGAAATACCGCAAGAGCCTTTGCTAAAGTTTGCTCTGAAAACAATATTCCAATCGTTATTACAATCCCAGAAGACAATCTAAATGCTCTATGGTTTACTAAAGAACTTAATGACTGTGTAAAGATTATTGCAACTCCAACTGGTTCAGAGTATTATGACGCAATTCTTTTATCAGAAAAGATTTGTACTAGTCCTAAATATTTCCCTGAAGGCGGAGCAAAAAATGTTGCACGTAGGGATGGAATGGGGACTACCCTACTATCAGCTGTTGAAGTTATCGGAAGAATTCCTGATGCATATTTCCAGGCAGTTGGTAGTGGAACTGGCGCTATGGCTGCGTGGGAAAATAACTTAAGACTTATTAAAGATGGTCGCTACGGCTCTCATAAAATGCGAGTTTATCCTTCGCAAAATGCCCCATTTACACTATTATATGACTCTTGGAAGGCAGGCTCTCGTCAATTAGTTGACATATCTCAAGAAGATTCTCGCAATGCTTCCGCTACAATTAAGGCAAAAGTTCTTGCTAATAGAAAACCGCCATATGCTGTTGCTGGTGGACTTTATGACTGCCTAGTTGACTCTAATGGTGATATGTTTAGTGTTACGAATGAAGAGCTTGATTTATGGTCTCAGAAGTTCCTTGAGCTAGAAGGAATAGACATCCATCCTGCTGCTGCAGTAACAGTCGCATCTCTGGCACAAGCAGTAAAATCTGGAGTTGTTTCAAAGGATGAAGTTATAATGGTCAACATTACTGGTGGTGGCGAAGAATTACTAAAGTCAGAACGCAAGGTAATCTATGCTAAGCCAAGCCTAATCCTAGATTCAAGTTTATCACCAGAAGAAATTCTAGCAGCAATCGAGTAATTAATACCTAGAACTACCCTAGTTTCTTTTGATTTTATTACATAAAAAGCCCCTTAATTTTGTAGAGTAAGGGGCTTAAATTTTTATTATTGAAGAATTACCAGTTTAAGATTTTGTGGAAGTCATATGCTTCTGGGTTTTGGATGCCCATT
>CAYFMO010000042.1:0-2164 GCA_964344225.1 uncultured Muribaculaceae bacterium
ATAGAGCGACCCAAAGTTAATGAATCTGCATACTCTAGATCATCACCAAAGCCTAATCCACGAGCAAGAGATGAGACTTTTAAATTGAAATGAGATAGTTGTCTATATATATAAAATGATGTTGTTTCTCCTTCCACATCCCCACTCAAAGCCAATATTACTTCGATTGGTGCTTGTGGTTCTTGTGGTTCTTGTGGTTCTTGTGATCCTTCTGATTCCCTAGGTTCACTTGATATTTCTGTTTTTTCTTGTAGAAAATTATCTGCTTCTATTAGTTTTGATATTCTTTCTACTAATTCTTTCACACTTATATCCGAAGGGCCAATGCCATTGATTGGAGAAATTATCCCACCAAGTACGTGATAAACACCATTATATTGACCTGTATTTTCAATACTCATCACGTCACGAATACTTTCCACAACGCAGATAATCCTATGATTTCGCGACTTGTCAGCACATATGTCACATATTTCATTATCACATATCATCATACATTCTTTACAATATTTTATTTCATCTCTAAGAGCATTTATAGAGGCAGTAAAGTGATGTACTTTTTCTTGTGGTTGTTTTAAAAGATGTAGAGCTAGACGCATTGCACTCCTCGTTCCAATACCTGGTAATGAGCAAATTGCATCTACTGCTTCTTCTAAAAGTTTTGATGGATAATTATTATTTTTATATGACATTTTTATTTCTTTGATCTATATGAACATCTTTTTGGTTTCATATTAACGCCTACAAATATACGCCTTTTTTTCTCCAATGAAAATACCCATAAACAGCTCCTGCCGCATACAGAAAATATAAGAGTGCTAGCCAAGGTAGTCCCTGGATAAGACATAGGATTGCTAATGAAGAATCTGCAACAATCCAAAGCAACCACTGTTGCAAATAAGCCTTTGCTAACCACCAAGTAGCAATCATGGATAAAACAGCAATGAATGAATCTAAATAGGATTGTGGATTCTCCAAACGGAGCATTAAATATGACAAACCAATCGTACCTATTATCAAAAGTGTCAAACTTTGTATAACGACTTTAATAGACAAATTATTCAAATGAATATCCCCTTCTCCCTTCTTCACTTGCTCATCATTATCAAATGGCGCATTATTTTGGTTTAAGATTTTCTTGTCTTTCCGCCATTGGTAAATACCCCAAAATGACATAAAGAAATAATAACTATTCAATCCAAAAGAAGCCCAAAGATGCTCTGCAGCAAAAAGATACATTGCAGCCAAACTTGAAAAAATTCCAAGAATCCACATGGCATTTTTCTGCCCCAATTCTAAAATAAGATAAATCACCCCCAAAATGAGGGTGACTATTTCTATTATTTCTTTAATCGTCATAATAATTTAAAAATCGACCACGAAGCACTTATTAACGATGTACCAGGCGCCTCGTGTCCTAATCCCTATAAAACTTCAATAAGCTCAACAACAAACTTCAAAGCGGCACACGGAGGGATTGCTCCACCAGCTCCCCTCTCACCATAACCTAGGGTGTAAGGAATGTAAAGTTCATATTTTGAACCTTCTGACATAAGTTGAAGACCTTCAGTCCATCCTGGTATAACCTGATTGAGACCAAACACAGCTGGCTCTTTTCTATCATACGAACTATCGAACTTCATTCCATTTGGAAGTGTCCCTTCATAATGGCATTTAACCTGCGAAGTTGCTTTTGGCTTCTTGCCTTTTCCTTCCTTAATAACCTTATATTGAAGACCACTTGGAAGTACCACAACACCTTCTTTCTTTGCATTTTCTGCTAAGAACGCCTCACCTTCTTCACGAAACGCCTCTTTAACCATCTCTGACTCAGCCTTTTGTTCTGCCTCAATCTCAGCAAAATATTTATCTAAAAGCTTTGCAGCTTCCTCAAAAGAAACCGCCGGCTCTTCCCCTGCTAAAATTGCTTTAAAACCTGCTGCAAAATCCTCAGCATTAAGGTCTCTCACTCCTGAAGAAACCATATTATGGGCAACACTCATACCCAATGCATAACTATTTTTATCCATTTCTTTATAATTAAATTAATTGATTCTCAAAAACGCACAAAGATAAATAATTTTTTGGAAAACTTACCGTTCAACAATACTATATGATATGCGAAACCGACCACAGCACCAATATCTCCGTTTCGCAGCACCAA
>CAYFMO010000042.1:2264-11081 GCA_964344225.1 uncultured Muribaculaceae bacterium
GAAAATAGCAATTCTACGCACGGACTCTTCAACATTAGACAAGGAAATATGCAGGTAACTTTAAAGTGAAATTTTCTTGGCTGAAATCTAGTTATCTAAGAGCAGACTCAACTGAGACACTGTCATAATAAAGGTACTGCTTGACAAAATCAGTATGAGAAGGAAGGTCAAGGCTAGCAAATGGCGACAACTTGAGAAAATCCATAGGATCATCGGAACAAATCAGCTTCTTATCCATATCATTCATTCGGGGCTCAAAGATTTCATAGGAATAATCACAAAGTGACCCCCTTAGATATTTGCGATAAGAAGAAACAAGGAAGGCAGATCTATCAACATTACGCCCCTCAGCAAGCATACGTGACAAGTTAGGAACTATGTACACTACGAATTTAGAAAGTCCATCTCCACAAAGACGACTAACTTGGTCACTTATCGAAGGATTTGCAAACCTTTCCATAAGTTGTGACTTGTATAAATCAAGGTCAATGTCATCAGGAACGGACACAAGAGGACTTATATCAATGTCCATGAAATCATGAACCAATTTAGCAATACGCAGATCTCTCATCGCTGCATCCACCTTAACGTGACCTAAGAGAGCAGAAGGATAACTTAAAAGCGTATGAGAAGCATTCAAAAGACTGAGCTTAATATTTTCATATGGAGTTACGTCATCAGTAAATTGCACTCCAACTTTTTCCCAATTAGGGCGGCCATTAATGAACTTATCTTCCACAACCCATTGAATGAAGTCCTCACAAAAAACTGGAGCTTTATCATTGGTTCCATTCAGAGCATTTAAACGCTCAACATCCTCAGGTTTAACTGCAGGTGTAATCCTATCAACCATACAACTAGGGAAACTTACATTAACCTTAGCCCATTCTGCCAACTTAGCATCTTGACGTTCAAAGAAAGTCATAAATGCCTTCTCAGCCACGCGTCCATTATGTTGAAGATTATCACACGAAAGAATCGTAATTGGTAAACTAGCAGACATTCTGCGCCTAAGTCCTTCTGAAATATATCCGAAAGCTGTAAGAGGCTCGCTAGGATTATCAAGGTCGTGCTTAACATTATCTGTATCAATATCATACCCACCTTCTGTGATAGTCAAGCTTATAATCTTTGTATCTGCGGATGCAATCCTAGATAGGATTTTCTCTCTTTCTTTGACTCCCCAAAAAATTTCCACCAAAGACTCAATTGTGCTAGTATTAAAGCTTCCATCTGGGGCAAATGCAGTTAATGTATACCTTCCCTCTTGAGATTTTAAAGCAGAATATAGTTTCTCATCTTGTGGAAGAATCATAGCTCCACATACTCCCCAAGAATCATCTCCCCCATTACAAAGCAACTCATCAGTATAATATTCCAAATGGGCACGGTGGAAATTACCGACGCCAAAATGCACAATTCCTGGTTTTACATTTTTTCTATTCATATCAATCTATCTTCTAAATTTTCTTTAAAAGATAAGTTAATCTCTAAAATAAACTCCTTCCTCACGCAGCGCTCTCTGCAGTGCAGGAACATCTATATCGCGCAATTGTACTCCTTGCTTAAGCGAAAGAGCTGCTGCTTTACCTGCTGCTTGTCCCATAGCCATCGCTGGAGCCATAACTCGTACTGATGCAAGAGCTAAGTGAGTAGCACTTAAACAACGTCCAGCGACAATTAGTGAATCTACTTCTTTAGGTAGAAGGCTACGATATGGAATATCGTGGCAGTCTGGACACCACCAAAGAGAGCAATCACCACCAACAGGATGGTGAAGGTCTACAGGATAAGCAGAAACTGCAATTACATCTTCAAACCTAGCGCAATCAAGTATGTCTTGCTCTGTAAGAATGTATTCTCCTACAAGACGACGAGTCTCTCTGATTCCCATAAAAGGAGCTACTCTGTCCACATAAGCATTTTCAAAACCAGGAACAAATTCCTTTAGATATCTTGCTATTTCTTTATTCTGCTTAATACAACGTCTTTCAGCATCAGTATACTGGTCTGGATCTGTCGCATCAACACCATTGATACGGCTCATATTCACCCACCATTCATCTTCTGCCATCCCTGTCATAAAAATGGAGCGAGCAACTTGGATATTATAGCCGGCGTCACGAGCTTGTTGAAGCTGGTTGCGTAAACCTACAATAGTACAGTTGTCCATAGGACGGAAAAATTCATTAGGTATGAAGTCAATATCATATAAATCTGGGTTATCTGCAATAGCATCTCGAAGCTTACGAGAGTCTACACCACGCATAGAAAACATTAGAGTAGCTGGCTGAGCAATACCATCTTCATTACCATATGCCATCTCACAACCTGCACGGAATGCAACGTCTCCGTCTCCACTACAGTCAACAATTCTCTTTGCAAGAATTGCCTCACGACCTTTCTTTGACTCAATTATAACTCCTTTTACTTCATTACCATCCTTAATAACATCAACCATTAAGACATACATAAGCACCTTTACACCACACTCTTCCATAATTTCCCAAGCAAGAAGCTTTGTTCCCTCAGGGTCAATCATAGTAAGACTAACGTGAAGAGGGCAAGGACGATGGTGAGTAGCCTGTCCACGTTCAGTCAAGCGATCCACAAACTGCTGTGGAAGCCCTTTAATAATTTGATTTCCTTTACGACCAAGGAAACCCAGAAGAGGAAGGCCTTGAGTCATATTTCCCCCAAGCGAACCCCTTGTTTCAATAAGCATTACACTTGTTCCTGGCACCAAAGCTGCTGACTGAGCTGCCATAATCCCCGCAGGGCCACCACCAACTACTAATACATCTACTTCATCCCTTACTGGAATTTCTCTTTTTTGTTCTGTAATCGTTTTCATACAATTTTATAAATTTAAATTAATCTAGGGTATACATAACATTTGTAGGCAAATAGTCCACCCCAAGTTCAATTGCCTTAATTGCTGACTCATAATCATCTGCTGCTCTAAAGCATATCTTCACTCCAAGAGAGTGCACATAGTCTACTAACTCTTTTAGTGATGTTATCTTAACATCATTAATTGTAAGGTCTACATCTACATCTAAATCCGAATATTTAAATGAAACAGAAGCATTTCCTAGCGCCTGAACCTTAGGCAAATCTTCTGGCTTTGCAAATATCAAATGTATTAGTTCTTTCCCCCCAAGGGCGCGGTATCTCTCTAAAAGCTCTAATTTACCTGAAGATATAACACATTGTTGATGTAAGTCGAACTTATCAATGGATGTTATCATTTTTTCGACTATACCTTTATCTTCCTTAAGTTCGATGAATGCAACGCAACCGCTAGTTTTACAAATATTTAAATACTCATCCATTGTAGGCACCTTTTTATCTTCATCCGAAATCAAAGAAAAATCATACAATGGTTTGACTGACTTTGTGTTAACAGGCTTTATTTTTAAAGCCTTTATTTCAGCCAATGTTTTTTCAATTACTGGTCCTACTCCATCGGTAGTCCTATCAAGAGTATTATCATGGATACATACAACGTAACCATCCTTAGTCATACGAAAATCAGACTCAATTGCCCACATTCCCTTCTCAGCAGCAGCCTTGAAAGATGAAAAAGAATTTTCTGGACCATAAGGTTGCAAACCACGATGAGCCATAAATAAAGGAGAGTAAATAGAATTATGTTCAAGAACACTTCTCTGTTTTGGGTCCCAATTTATTTTTGTTTGACAATATGACCTGAACTTTTCCCACGGAGTCCAATCAGTGACATCACTCTCATTATATTGAATTTTAACCACAATGCTCCCGCTCTTATTCTTGGCAAAAACAAACCTTATATTCGATGCCATAGGAACATCAGAACAATTAAATCTTGCTTTATCAAAAGGCGGAAGCCCTAAAAGCACCATAAGATGCATCACCATCGTATCATGTCCAAACCTAAGACGAATCTTTGGATTTCCTGTAGCCATATCTTTAATGGCTGAATTTAAAATTTCCTCAAGTGCAGGCCGTCCTAAAGCCATATTTTCTGGACAAAGTGAACCTCTTTGATGGCTAAACTTTTCACTCTCAACCTTATGAAGAGCACGTATTTCTGCTTCAGAAAGAACAGACTCAAAAAAATCATCTTCAATCCCAGCGCCTTCAAGATGGAAAGTATAATAATAAAGAATCTGAGCAAAAAATACTGCACTTGTTCTTTTCATAGCTTCTTGCGGTGAAGCAAAAAGTCTTTCAAACAAAGGATTTGGATCAAAATTAGCCTTCAAAACATCCTCCACAGGAAACCGCTTCACAGCAGAGGGCCTAAACAGGATCGGAGCCATAGAAGATTGGTAATCAATATTAATATCCAACGCTTTTCTATTCTGTTTAAGCTCATCCAAAAAATTAAACATACTCATCATACAACGAGGAATATCTGAAGAGTGAGCTACTACTGAAGAGCCACGCTTGAATAGTACTGGATAATCTTCAATCATCCTACGAGCAAGTAGACGATGTTGACGTTTTCCCAAATCTGACAAATCTCCCGCATTTCCTTCTAAAAGAGGATAATATTCGTCAAATTTTTCACGAACCTTCTCTCCATAAGGAGTTAACGATTCTCTATGGAGAACCACATTAAGGGTATCATACTCACTTTCTCTGTGAATATACCTCGCCCCGTGACGTCCATAATGACTAAGATAAAAAACCTTATATCCCTTTGGAGGTGAAACATTTTTCCTTGGCGCATCAAAATCATATAATCTATAAACGCCTTTTAGTTCTTCATCTACTGTATAAGCATTCTTGCCCGTATTTGCTGATAAGAATGCTACATTGAGTAATAGGGGAAGAATGAAAGATAAAAATCTAAACATCATCGCTGTAAATTTATAAGTTTTAATTATTGACTTTCATTGGAAGTCGAAATCTCTTCTTCTAATTCTGGTATATCATCGATGTCAAGCAAGTCAGGAATGGGGTTTTTATCGTTTTGTTTAGCTCCTAATTGAATTAATTTGTGACTTGTACGTATAATACTATGGCCACGATCTTCTAATTTCTTGCCAGCATCATCATAAGCATTCTGAGCATTCTTCAGGGCAGAGCCTACACTCTCAAAACTTTTAACAAACTTTCCTACTCTATCAACCATCTCATTAGCCAAATCAAAGACCTTTTCGTGATTTTGAACTTGAGCAATCTGAGTCCATGTTAGGTTAATTATCTTCAAAGCCCCATACAGACTTTGTTCGTCAGCTATATAAACATTTTCTTCCATTGCTTCTTGCCATAAATTAGGCTGTGCATTCAAGGCAGTCCAAAGGGCACCCGAATGCGGAACAAACATTATAACATAATCCATCTTAAGTTTTGGAGGTTTTATATATGAGGAATAGTCTTTAGCAGAAAGCTCTTTATAATGCTTTTGAATACTTTCAATATGAGCCTTCAAAGCAAGTTCTTTCTCCTCAGGAGTTTCTGCATTAACATAATCTGTGAAAGCTTTTAAAGATACTTTTGAGTCAACTATGACAGATCTACGACTATCTAAATGGAAGATAACATCTGGCCTCATTATAGAGCCTTCTTCGTTTCTGATTGTCTTGCCATCCTTATCCTTCATAGCAGTTTGGATATCAAAATGAATACCCCTAGTAAGTCCTTGTGACTCAAGAAGGTTTGTTAAAACAGTCTCACCCCAATCACCTTGAACTTTTGAACCATGTTTAAATGCCCTGGCCAACTCATCTGCACTCTTTTTTGCAGAATCACTATGTTTAATCAAATGTTCAATATTAGTTTTCAGCTCAGTACTAAGTTCAGTTTGTTTATGGGATGATTCATCCATTGCTTTTTTCATCTTTTCTATTGTTTCTTTCAATGGATCTACAATGTTGCCAAGATTCTTACCGCTTGCTTCTGTAAATTCTTTTTGTCTATCCTTTAACATTTGGTCAGAAGCTGTTTTCATTTGTTCGGACACCGTCTTAACAATCTCATCAAAACGTTTTTTCTGTTCCTCCAACTGTACTAATGTACCATCTTTAACCTCTTTAATCTGAATTTCATGAGCTTTCTTTAATTCCTCTAACTGAGTTTCATGGGCTTGTTTTAAGTTTTGAATCTGAACATCATAAGCCTGTCTTAAATCGGCCATTTGCACCTCGTGCCCCTTACGAATCTCACTGACATGTGTCTCGTGCCCTTCTTTTAACACTGCTACTTGGACTTCATTAGTAGCTTTAAGCTCATCTATGTTTTTTTGAATTAAATCTTGTGCCTGCTTTGCTGATTTTGATTTTATATACATAATAACAAGGCCTATAGCTATACCAACACCTAGTCCTATTAAAAAATATGCTATAAAACTTCCCATAATATGAATATTTACCTGATAAATTTTTATGTCTATATAGATCTATATTAACGCCAACTCTCAACTTTCGGCCATGCTGCTGGCACTGGTGCTTCCACAACTAAAACTTCCTTCTTAACTGGATGCACAAAACTAAGCCTTCTAGCGTGTAGACTTATGCCACCATCAGGATTCGAACGGGGAGCACCATATTTTAAATCCCCTTTAATTGGCGTTCCTAAATTGGAAATCTGACATCTAATCTGGTGATGGCGACCAGTAAGCAATTGAATCTCAAGCACATAATAATTATCTGTCTTACCTATTGTCTTATATTTTAACTTTGCTAATTTGGCATCCTTTCTCATTTCTCCCTTTCGGCAGGCAAAGGATTTATTTATACGTTCTACTTTATATAAATAATCATTCAATTCCCCTTCTGCTGGTACTGGTTCGGCTCCTACCATTGCCCAATAATACTTTTCCACATCTTGACCTCTAAACATTTCATTTAACCGAGTCAAAGCCTTTGAAGTCTTGGCTAAGACCACGATGCCACTTACTGGACGATCCAATCTATGGGCTAAACCAATGAAAACTTGTCCTGGCTTAGAATCACGCATAGCAATGAAGGCCTTAAATTTTTCGATTAAAGGCTCATCCCCTGTCTTATCTCCTTGAACTATCTCTCCCACCTTTTTATTTGCGATTAAAAGATGGTTGTCTTCATATAATATCCTAGAAGCAAGGTCCTCAAACTCTTCTTTTGGTAATTGTCTATATATCACGATTCAAATTTGATGATTACAAATATAGGTATTTTTGTCACATTTATGACATAGAATAATAGAATATATTATTAAAACTGCCATTTTGGCATAAATAACTCATAAAATTGTATTGGCACAAGTTTCGATATTGTTGTAGCGTCAACGGACAAAATGAAATATTGACAATTAGAGAATTAAAAATTTTAAAATATTATAACATTATGGGAAAAATTATTGGAATTGACCTTGGAACTACAAATTCTTGTGTAGCAGTAATGGAAGGTAATGAACCTACTATTATTATTAACAACGAAGGTCATCGTACTACTCCTTCAATTGTAGCTTTTGCAGATGGAGGAGAGAGGAAAATTGGTGAGCCAGCAAAACGTCAGGCTATTACTAATCCTCAAAAAACTATTTCATCTATTAAAAGATTTATGGGTGAGAGCTATGATCGTCTTAGCTCAGAGGTAGCAAGAATGCCTTATAAAGTAGTTAAAGGTGATAACAACACTGCTAGGGTTGATATCGACGGAAGGCTTTATACACCACAAGAAATTTCAGCTATGATTCTTCAAAAAATGAAGAAAACAGCAGAAGAATATTTACGCCAAGAAGTTACTGAGGCTGTCATTACTGTGCCAGCATATTTCTCAGATTCTCAGCGTCAAGCAACTAAAGAAGCTGGTGCCATTGCAGGCCTTGAGGTAAAACGTATTATCAATGAGCCTACAGCTGCAGCTCTTGCATATGGTCTAGATAAGCAACATAAAGATATGAAGATTGCTGTGTTTGACCTTGGTGGTGGTACTTTTGATATCTCTATTATGGAGTTAGGAGAGGGTGTATTTGAGGTGCTTTCAACTAATGGTGACACGCATCTTGGTGGTGATGATTTCGACCAAGTAATTATCAATTGGTTAGCAGATGAGTTTGCTGCTGAAAACAGTGGTCTAGACCTCAGAAAAGATCCTATGGCACTTCAGAGACTTAAGGAAGCTGCAGAGAAGGCAAAGATTGAACTTTCGAACTTAACTTCTACAGAAATCAATCTGCCATACATTATGCCAGTTGATGGTATTCCAAAGCATCTTGTTAAGACTCTTACTAGAGCTAAGTTTGAGCAACTTGCTGACAATCTAGTTCAAAGAACACTTGAACCATGCCGTAAAGCATTAGCAGACGCTAACCTAAGTGCTTCGGATATTAATGAAGTATTACTTGTTGGAGGCTCAACACGTATCCCTGCAATCCAGGCTATTGTTGAGAAGTTCTTCGGAAAGGCTCCTAACAAGAGCGTTAACCCTGACGAGGTTGTTGCTTTGGGTGCAGCTATTCAAGCAGGTGTTCTTGCAGGTGATGTTAAGGATGTCCTTCTACTAGACGTTACTCCGCTTTCACTAGGTCTTGAGACTTTAGGTGGCGTTATGACTAAACTTATCGAAGCTAATACTACCATCCCTACTAAGAAATCACAGGTGTTCTCAACTGCTGCTGACAATCAGCCTGCTGTAGACATCCACGTACTTCAGGGAGAAAGAACTTTAGCTAAAGATAATAAACTAATTGGAAACTTTATCCTAGACGGTATTGCTCCAGCACCAAGAGGTGTTCCTCAGATTGAAGTTACATTTGATATCGACGCAAATGGTATTCTAAACGTAACTGCAAAAGATAAGGCAACTGGTAAAGAGCAACACGTACGCATTGAGGCTTCTTCAG
>CAYFMO010000043.1:0-10863 GCA_964344225.1 uncultured Muribaculaceae bacterium
TAAGTGCTTTAAATATTTTAGAAAGTGACATAAATCTCTTTATTTATCCTATAAATATACAATTTTATTTCAAATGTTTAAGCCAAAACTCACGATTTGCATCAGTATCGTGTCGATCTTGATATCCCCTATACCCGTGCATACCATCTGAATATATCATAAAGTCAAATTTTTTATTTTCTTTATGTAATTCATCAATTAGCTGTAAGGTATTTTGAAAGTGTACATTGTCGTCACCTGTTCCATGAGTTAGTTTTAACATCACATTATCACAAAGTTGTTCATCGTCATAATCGACTGGATAGTCCTTAACAAAATTTAAGACACTTGAAACTTTATAGCCATCTGGATTATTTTGTGGAGTATCCATATATCGTTCAGTATAATGTGAATCGTAAAGAGCCCAATCATATACGCCACCCCCTGCTACTCCATATTGAAAATAATCAGGAGCTTGCATAAGTAGCATACAAACCATAGTTCCCCCATAAGAGAAACCTTCAACTCCAATTTTGTCTCCATCCACATAGGGTAAGTCTTTTAGCCATTTTGCCCAGGCTACATAATCCTTTACTTCCCAAACTGTCAACTGCCTATAGACCATATCAAGCCCTTCACGACCATAATGGCCACCGGCTCTATTATCCACGGTTATTTGGATAATACCATTATTTGACCACCATTGATTCCTCTCTGTTGGATGCAACCATCTATCTCTAACACTAGGATTATTTGGTCCCCCATAAATATCGATATGAACTGGGTACTTTTTCGTTGAATCAAAATTCTTTGGATATACAATCATTCCTGGTAACCTAAATCCATCATCTGTAACAATATAAACCAAATCACCTAAAGCATATTTAGCCTCATTATAATCAGGACCTTTTAGATCTGCAATTATTGTCTCTTTTTTACCATTAGCAGTAAAAATAGAAATCCTCGTAGGGGTTTTAACATTAGAATAAGTAGCAGCAAAATATTTACCATCTGGAGAAAATTTAACCCCTGTTACATTGTAATCAGGATTAGTTAAAGCTGTTATTCTCCCACTCCTATCTACTTTATATAGGACCTGACGTACTGTTACATCCCTTTTAGCAATAAAGTAAATATCTCCCTTAGCCTCATCTACTCTAACGATATATACACTCCAATTAGTACCATCTGTTAATCTACGAAAATCTTTACCATCGTAAGACAAAAAATAAATCTGATCCCAGCCTGTCTCAAAAGAGCGAACCATATAAAGACCCTTTGGTGTAAAAACTATGTCATTAATCCAATTTAACCAAGTCTTATATGTCTCTTTGTAAATATGTTTCTTCGCACCAGTTTCCACATTTACAGCATATAAATCGAGAGTATTTTGCAAACGTGGCATACGACTAATGAAAAACTCATCCTTTCCCCAAAAAGGTGTACCAAAATACTGGTCATCTTTCTCATCAAAATCTGCCCAAACAATTTCAGTAGGATTTTCAAGATTAATCATTCCTATCTTTACTTCAGGATTCTTCTGTCCTGCTTTAGGGTACCTCATATTGATAAGACTACCACCTTGTCCCTTTGCTGAATATATTGGGAAAAGCGGAACATTTGTATTATCAAATCTATAAAAAGCTATTTTTTTACTATCTGGAGACCACCAAAAAGCACGGTAATTAGATGAGCGACCAAAGATTTCCTCATAATAAACCCATGATGCATAACCATTAAGAATTAGCTCAGAGCCATCATGAGTTAATCTTGTTTCCTCACTTGATGACACGTCAAAAACATATAAATCATTATCTCGAGTAAAAGCTACTTTAGTTAAATCAGGTGAATATGTTAAGTTTTCCGCATTCTCTATTTGGCTTGGAAAAGTAGTAATTTTATCGGGAGCTTTGAAATTATTGATCTTTTTCCCATTTCTAGCATTTACAACAAAGTCTGTTGAGTCTGTGTATCTACCATTATATGTAAAAATGATTTCATATGGATTTATCCACTTATAGTTTCTAGGTATTTTATTAAAATCTTGTGCAAAAACTACATTCCACGCACTAATTATCAACGTAATAAATACTAACTTTTTCATTATTTATCCTTAAAATTAACTAAATAAACTTTGTGAACAGCTCTAGTGATAGCCGTATACAACCATTTAAGATCATCGATTGTTACCTCATCCTGCCAAAATGGATTGTCAATAAAGACGCAAGACCATTGGCCTCCTTGTGATTTATGACCAGTAATTGCATTTGCATATTTAAGTTGTAAAGCATTGAAATAATTATCTTCTCTAATAGCTTCATACCTTTTCTTTTTAGACTTAATATGCTCATAATCAGCATTTACACCATTATATAACATATTTTGTTGCTCATAAGTAAGTGCAGGGCTTTCTGAAGATAAGGTATCAAGAATAACTGTAGCAGTAATCTCTTGATTATCATAATCTGGGAAGGACAACCTTGCTTGAGCAAAATTTAGCCCATAACGCTCCTCATATTCATATATTTTTAGAAGCTTAGCAATATCGCCATTAGCTATATAGTTCACATCTTCCATTTGATCCACGAACTGATAGCAATTTTTAACTATCATCAATTTATCGTCTCTTACCAAAGCATCTTCTTTATACTGAACAGTACCTCTTACTCCTGCATTATACTTTATTGCTCTCTTATTTGAACGACATAGGATAATTGTCTCATCCTCACCATATTCAGAATAAGCATCAGAAATTTTTTCTATTAGTTCTCCTCCTGTTATTCGCTCTACATCGTCATAATCATCTGTTTCTAAGCTTAAATCTTTGAGATCCATAGTCGGAATAGAATAAACGTCCATCTCAACTATGTTTTTTCTTATGAGTGTAGCATTATATAATATTCCGGAATCTTGTTCCTGCCTAACAACTGTTGTAAGTTCCACATAGGAAACCCCTCCTTTAGAGTTCATATAGTCCTTAGACAAAGCAGGTGAACGATCTAAGCCTATTGGCGGTAATTGTGCCGCATCTCCAATTAAAATCAACCTACATTCAACACCAGACCTTACAAATGTGATTAAATCATCTAGAAGATTGCCTGAACCAAATGATGCAGTAGATTGTTGCCCTGCATCCACACCAATTAAAGAAACCTCATCTACTATAAATAAAGTATTTTTATCCTTATTGAAAGACAAAGAAAATTGACCAAATCCATCTCCCCCGACAGATTGTTGTCTATAAATATGTTTATGAATAGTATAAGCATGCTGGCCGCCATATGAAGATAGGACTTTGGCAGACCTACCTGTAGGTGCTAAAAGTACAGTTTTGGCCTTATACTCACGCATAGCTTCAATAACAGCTGCTATTGCAGTAGTCTTTCCTGTACCAGCATAACCATTTACAACCAAAATATCTCCCTCGTCAGAAGAAATAAATTCAGCCACTTTTTCAAGAAGTTTCTGCTGACAAGGACTGGGCTCATATTTCAACCGTGAAGCAAAAGAATTATATAGAAAACCAGTCTTTCCCATTATTTACCTCTATTAAATACTAATGAAAAAACTACCAAGATTGGATAAATCTCTAGACGTCCTAAAAACATATTAAAAGTGTAAATAATTTTTGCAAAACTCGTCTGTGAAGAAAGACTTTCAAATGGCCCTAGTTTAGAAATACCAACACCAACATTACCTAGAGATGCAATTGTACCAGAAACTGCTTCTAAGAATTCCACACCTGATATTAAAAGCAATAGTGAAGAAATAAGAATAATGCAGATATACAAAAATAAGAAAATGAAAATAGACGTAACTGCATAATCTGGCAGTAAATGTTTTCCTAAACGTACAGAATATACTGAAGATGGATAAATCCTATGCCTTACCTCACTAGCGAAAGATTTAAAAGCAATAACAAGGCGATCAACCTTAACACCACCTGCAGTAGAGCCCGAACAACCACATTGAAATGATACAAATACTAAGAGTACAGAAGCCAAAACTGGCCACTGGGAGGTTGCAGAATTTGCCAATCCAGTGGTTGACATATAACTAACCACGTTAAAAGATCCATCCATCAAGGCCTCTCCCCAGGTTGCAACTTGTCCATCTACTTTTAAAGAAAATGCTACTAATAAAGAAAAAACAATAATACTTCCTATATAA
This sequence comes from uncultured Muribaculaceae bacterium, assembly GCA_964344225.1. Taxonomy (GTDB): domain Bacteria; phylum Bacteroidota; class Bacteroidia; order Bacteroidales; family UBA932; genus Cryptobacteroides. The sequence continues at coordinate 4,150 of CAYFMO010000043.1, forward strand.
TACTTAAAAATCGGGTTATTCAATGGCTTTAAAGATCTCGTTGAAAGGACAGCAAAGATAGAACCAAAATGCATCGCAGATAAAGTCATAAAAAACATTGCAATTCCATCTATTAAATTGGAGTTATAGTACATCAATGAAAGGTTATGTGTACTAAAGCCACCAGTTGCAGCTACGCTAAAAGCATGATTAATGGCATCAAAGAAGGTCATACCAGCTAACCAAAAACTCAAAGCACACGATAGGATGATGCCCAAATATATTGAGGTTATAACCAAAACTGTTTTACTTGATTTATATCTATAACCTTCCTTTGAAAGAGTTGACATTTCTATATTAGTTAACCTTAAACGATAAGGACTCGCTGAAGGTAGTACTAAAAGCAAAAATACAACTACACCTAAACCCCCAATAAAATGAGTAGAAGAACGCCAGAATAGCAAACTTCGCGGTAGAGCCTCAATGTCATTTAGAATAGAAGAACCCGTTGTAGTATAACCTGATACACTTTCAAACCAAGCATTAACTACAGTAAATTCACCTCCCCAGAGCACATAAGGTAACATCCCAAAACAAAATGACAAAAACCAAGACAAAACAATAATTAGAAAGCCCTCTTTTAAGTTTACTTCTTGAGTTTTACGAACAAATATTAAAGGAAAGGCTCCTGCTAATATTGTCATTAATGCACTAATCACTAAAGGCCCAAAGGCTGAGTCCATTCCATCATATAAGGATATAATAGCAGAAATAATCATAAATAGAGCACTGAATAATAGTGCTTTACCGACATAAGATGATATGACTTTAACATCCATTCTTAGACTCAATAAATTTTAGGACTTACTCTTGATTATTTTCTTTTAGATCTTTAATCCTCTTTTTTAGAATTGCATTCTCTTCAATAATATCAGCAATAGCTGAATTAATTTCCGTCAATTGATCATCACCTTCAAACTCATAAGTATATCTTTTACCAGTTTCTCTATAACTTTGCAAGTGATTTAACATTTTATAGATAGGATTTACATAAAATGAAATGATAAAATATGCTAAAAGAGCAATAAGTACAAGTCCAAGCATATTGGCTACGGTTCCTGGCATAATACTTCGATAAAATCCAGCCTCAAAATTTTTCGAATTATATGTCAGATCTTCATTAACCGCGGATTTATATGCTTCCATATCATATCTCATAGTAGCATAAAGTGGTTTAATATTTTGTAAATACCACAAGTGTTCAAGTCTTTCCCCTCTTGCAGAAAGCTCATTATATCGATTTGCAGCCTGCCTATAAATGTCGTAAGAAGCCATAAGTTTTCTTGCAGAAGAGTGTTCTTGCTCCTCAATTGAAGTCGCAATTATCTCAAAATAAGGTTCTATATCAATTTTAGAAAGCGTGTCAATAGTCTTTACCCCCATATTAACAGCATTCAAAATCTGCATATTATGGTCATCAGCAAGCAGGGATAGTTCCTGAGCTGCATTTAAAGAATTAACATTAGCAGAAATACTCTCAGTCAAAGTATTACGCATTCTATTATATTCTAAAATTGCAATAAAATTAGAAAGCAACAAGATAGCCGCAATGAAGCTCAAACTCATCAGGAGCTTATGCTTCATTGAACCTTTATCTGAAAATAATTCTTTACGACTCATAAATATTAGAACTTAAATGAATCTTTTAGTGCCGTTGTTTTATTATATACTAAATGGTCAGGAGTACTATCACGATCTTCATAAAAATAGCCTATACGCTCAAACTGAACTCCTATTTCTGATTCATCTTCTACCAGAGCAGGTTCTGCATAACCTTTTACAACTATTAAAGATTCTGGATTTAAATAATCTTCATAATTATCTCCTTCAGGAATTTGTCCCATATCTGGTTCTGTAAACAAAACATCATATAAACGAAGTTCTAATTCCTTTGCATATTCAACTGGAACCCAATGAATAGTACCCTTAACAGACCTCCACTCTCCAACTCCTTTTTTAGATGTTGGATCTATGGTACATTTAATTTCCACCACATTTCCTTCCGCATCTTTAATAACTTCCTCACACTTAATGATATAAGCATATTTCAATCGCACTTCTCCGCCTGGTTTAAGACGGAAATATTTCTTTGGTGGATTTTCCATAAAATCGGATTGCTCGATATAAAGTTCTCCCGTGAATGGGATTTTGCGCGATGGTCCTTCTGGCTCAGCAGGATTAAGTGGAGCATCAAACCACTCAACCTTACCTTGTTCCCAATTGGTAATAGTAAGTTTTACTGGATCTTGAACTACCATATAACGATTTGCTCTCTCATTTAAGTCTTGGCGAACACACCAATCCAACAAACGAACATCAATAAGTTGCTCACGTTTTGAGACTCCCACCTTATCAGCAAACAATCTAATAGACTCAGGAGTATAACCTCTTCTACGAAGTCCACAAATAGTTGGCATACGTGGATCATCCCAACCATTTACGAAATTATTGTTTACTAATTGAAGAAGCTTTCTCTTACTCATAACGGTATGGGTAAGATTCAAACGTGCAAACTCATATTGATGTGAAGGGAAAATCTCTAATTTCTCTATAAACCAATCATATAAAGGTCTATGTATGTCAAACTCCAATGTACAAATTGAATGAGTAATATTTTCAATACTATCAGATTGGCCGTGGGCATAGTCGTACATTGGATAGATACACCAATCATCACCAGTACGATGGTGATGTGCAAATAGTATACGGTACATTAATGGGTCACGCATCAACATATTGGGATGCGCCATATCAATCTTTGCACGAAGAACTTTCGAGCCTTCTGGATATTTTCCTGCTCTCATACCGCGGAATAGCTCAAGGTTTTCTTCAACTGAACGCTCTCTAAAAGGACTATTAACTCCTGGAGTCTGGATAGTTCCGCGATTTTCACGAATCTCTTCCTGAGATTGATCATCAACGTAAGCTAACCCTTTCTTAATTAACTCCTCAGCCCAAACATATAGTTGCTCAAAATAATCAGAAGCATATCTTTCTTCGCACCATTGGAAGCCGAGCCATCTAATATCTTCTTTAATAGAATCAACATATTCTACGTCCTCTTTAACAGGATTAGTATCATCAAAACGAAGATTAGTATTGCCACCATACTTTTGTGCAAGACCAAAGTTTAGACAAATACTCTTAGCATGGCCGATATGAAGATAACCATTTGGTTCAGGTGGAAAACGAGTAATTATTTTTTTATGCCTACCAGAAGCGAGGTCATTTTCAATTATTTCTTCTAGAAAATTAAGACTCTTAGTCTCAACTACATCTTTGTTTAAATCTTCCATATATTATTTTAATTTTATTATCTCGAATAATCTTACAAATATAGGGATTTTATTAGTATTTTTGCGAAGTCAAGACTTAAAATAGCGACATTATGGTAAAATCAATGACAGGATACGGCAAAGCAGAGGTCGTACTTGAAACGGGCAAAATAATTTTAGAAATCCGTTCTTTAAACGGGAAAAATGCAGAGATTGGAATAAAGACTTATCTAATACCAAAAGATAAAGAAATTGAAGTTAGAAAATTGATAGCAGAGGAACTTTATAGGGGTAATATTGACCTGTTTATGAGCTTTGAGGCTAATACTGCTGATAGCATAAAAAAGATAAATATGGATTTAGCTATGGAGTACTACCAGCAGCTCAGTTCACTTGGAGATATGATAGGTGCACCAAATCTATGCAAGGAAAATCCTAATGAACTTATTTCTACTATACTTCGAATGCCAGAGGTTATGGATGCGAAAAAGCAAGAGCTAATAACTGATGACAACTGGCCTTTAATCGAAGAAGGACTTAAACACGCACTTGAAGATATTAATAATTTTAGGGCAACAGAGGGTGAAGTCCTTTACAATGATGTTAAATCTAGAGTCAATAAAATTTTAGACTATTCTTCTGAAATAGAACAGTGTGAAGCAGAAAGACTAGATAGTGTTAGGGAGAGAATACTATCAAGGTTTTCGGAACTTCAGCTTGAGCCAGATCAGAGCAGGCTAGAGCAAGAAATGATTTACCATATTGAAAGACTAGATTTGAATGAGGAAAGAGTAAGACTTCGTCAACACTGCAATTATTTCATTGAAACCTTAGACAATGACCCTCAACCAGGTAAAAAACTTGGTTTCATAACTCAAGAAATGGGTAGAGAAATCAACACTACTGGTTCAAAAGCTAACCATAGCGAAATTCAAAAAATAGTTGTGCAAATGAAGGATGAACTGGAGAAAATAAAAGAACAAAGCTTAAATATACTCTAAGGTGTTACTATTGTCACTTCTATCCCTAAATCTTCAAGTCTTTCTCTGTATAACTGAGGAATTTTATCATCTGTAATTATCTGATCAATCTTTGGAAGATCGCAAATCTTACTGAAACCTTTTTTGCCAAATTTTGAACTGTCTACAAGTAAAATTGTCTTTTGGGCGGTATCCATCATCATTCTATTGAGAGTTGCTTCCATTAGATTGGTTGTAGTAACTCCAAATTCAAGATCTACACCATCTGCCCCCATAAATAGCTTACTACAATTGAAATAGTTCAACATATTTTCAGCAAAAGAACCCACAACTGAAACAGAGCTTTCACGAACAATACCTCCAAGTTGTACGACATCAATACGTTTGTTTTGAGAAAGTAATGAAGATACTGATACTGAGGCTGTAATAACTGTAAGATTTTTAAAATCTACCAACTCTCTAGCAGCATAAAAAATCGTAGTACCTGAAGCTAAAAGAATCGAATCATTTTCAACAATTAGCTTTTTAACTTCTTTTGCTATAGCTATTTTTTCTGGTACTGATTGTTTTTCTTTCTCATTAATATGCCTATCCCCAATGTAAGGACTAATGGGAATAGCCCTTCCATGAGTTCTATAAAGTTTTTTCTGAGACTCAAGTGCAGTTAAATCTTTTCTTATAGTTACCTCTGAAACATTTAATCTCTCTGATAAATCAATAACTGATACAGAGCCTTGTTTATGTAAAATTTCTAATATAGTTCTATGCCTCTCTACAACAGAAGATTCTTGAACTCTATCGTTTTGTGCCATAATATTATGTGTTATTAATTATCTACTTCAAGAACACCTAAAATTTTACCCCACCTCCAACTTGTTACAATAGCAACATCTTCACCATCAAGGTCTTTAACATAAAAAATATCGTCCAACTTAGTATGTGAGTGACCACCCACTATAACATCAACATTATTAATTTTACTAGCTAATTCTACATCTGTAAAATCTCTGTTAAATCCTAGATGAGATAGAACTATTACTAAATCACATTTTTTATCAACCTTTAGATGCATAGCATAGTGATTTGTAACATCAACAGGATGTAAATATTTTAAATTTTTAGCAATATTACGTTCTACAAGTGGCGCCAAGTCAGTTAAAAGGCCAATAATACCTATTTTCATTCCCCCTCTTCTAATAATTGTATAAGGTTTAACTAACTTTTCAATAGGAGTATTTGTAAAATCATAGTTTGCACAAACCACATCTGACTTTAAGTTTTTAAGTCTTCTTGCTAATTCATCAAAACCATTGTCAAACTCGTGATTACCAAGACAAACCACATCAACCCCGAGAGCATTAAGCACATCGATTTCTATATCACCATTTAGCTCTGTAAAATATGAAGTGCCTTGGCTAAAATCACCAGCATGTAAAAATAGAACATTTCTTTTTCCATACTCTGCCCTAATATTATCAACTTGTGCTGCTTGTTCAATTACACCTGCTTGCCCTTGGAATTCTCCTGAGCGAATTGGGTCTATATGGCTATGGGTATCATTTACATGAACTATCACTAAATCTTGTGCTGATACTGAACTTACAATAAGAAGAAGTGAGATTGCCAAAAATACTTTTTTCATTGTTTTCATTTTTATCTGATTATAAGCCTTCCATCTACCCCTGAAGTCAAAGGACGTCCAGCAGCGGTTTCAGTATGAACAAATTCTAAAACAATATCAATAATATCAATATCATAAATTTGAATATTCCTTGCCTCATCCGCTAACCTTAAATCATCACCGCCTGTAAGCAGGAAGCTTATTGTAGCAACTCCGTAATACTCATCATCTCTTAACGGCTCATCCCCCACTTTACAAGATATAAGTTTTCCATCCTCAACCACAACTCTAAGCCCACCTAGTATCTCAAATTTAGATGCTGCCATATCTTGTAATATTTTTCTTATCGACTTTCCTGAAAGCTCCAAATATACAATTTGATTCTTAAATGGAAACATAGAAAGCATATCGTCAAGAATGACATCTCCTTGTGGCATATCAATACGGATACCACCAAAATTTGCCACACCCACATCAACTTTTTTACCAGATGTCTTCTCAACTCCACCCATTAATATGTCAACAAACCAATTAGAAAGTGCACTTTCTGGATAAGCCTTTGTCATATATTTAGGAGAATATCCAATGACCTCTTTTACTCTTGCCATTTTAGGCTGAGCATCCATTACAACATTTGCCACTTTTGCTGTAGCCGACCTTCTCTTAAACTTCTTACCGCTTGGAGACACATAAACTCCACAAGGCTTAGTTATAACACCTATACTTTCCCTAGTATTATCCAATGAAGGAGTGGTACAACCAGTAATTTCTCCATCAATCTTTATTGCTCTCCACGAAT
>CAYFMO010000044.1:0-10706 GCA_964344225.1 uncultured Muribaculaceae bacterium
GGCTTTGTTCAATATCTAACTCATCTAGTACTACTTCCATATTGGCTTCAGATACAGCAGCAATACGACTCATTGTTTCTACTGCTTGCAAAGGATATTTACCTGCTGCTGTCTCACCACTTAGCATAATAGCATCGGTTCTCTGGAAAATTGCATTGGAAACGTCAGTAACTTCCGCTCTTGTAGGACGAGGACTCTCAATCATACTGTGAAGCATCTGAGTGGCAATAATTACAGGTTTCCTAAATTCTCTACACTTATTCACCAAATCTCTTTGCACTATTGGAATGCGTTCTGGAGGTATTTCAACTCCAAGGTCTCCCCTAGCAATCATAATACCTGAGCAGTTATGAAGAATTTCCTCAAGATTATCAACACCTTGCTGATTCTCAATCTTTGCAATTATCTTAATATGGCTCTTCCTCTTATCTAAAATTTCTTGAATCTCCGCTAAATCTTCCTTGCTTCTTACAAAAGAATGAGCAATAAAATCAATATTAGCATCTATAGCCCAGTTAATGAATTTCTTATCCTTCGATGTTAAAGAAGGAAGGCCTATACGAACATTAGGGACATTCACGCTTTTACGACCTTTTATCACTCCTGAATTTACAACCGTGCTTATAAGTCTATCTTTATCCTTATCAACAACTTTTAATTCCACAGAACCATCATCAATAAGGATATGAGCCCCTACAGGTACATCTTCTACTATTGTAGCACAATTAGTATGTAAAGTATCTTGACTAGCAAGCTTTTCTGTATCTTTACTAATATAGATTGTATCACCTTGCTTGGCTTCAAACCCTTCTTCTGACTCCATTTTATTGAGCCTAACCTCTGGCCCTTTTGTATCTACAAAAATTGCAATCTTGTCTGAAACCGCTCGTGTGTTATCTACTATCTTTTGAGCACCTTCTATCGGGGCATGGGCAGAATTGATTCTAACGGCTGTCATACCTCTTTCATATAGGGCCCTCAAAAACTCAACGTCGCAGTTGAAATCAGAAATAGTACAAATTATTTTTGTTTTATTTTGTATCATAGAATTCTATTTGGAAAGACCTAATTTCTTCATAAGAGCTTCTGGCTGAGGATCATGTCCACGGAATTTCCTATACATTACATCTGCGTCCTCAACTCCACCTGCCGAAAGAATATTATCGCGGAAGGATTGAGCTACCTCCTGATTGAAAATTCCCTTTTCTTTAAATAATGAAAATGCATCTGCCTCTAACACTTCTGCCCATTTGTAAGAATAGTATCCTGCTGAATATCCACCTGAAAAAATATGAGAGAAAGACTGAGAGAAAGAAGTCCCTGGTATTTGTGGCATAACTGAGGTTGGAGCTAATGCTGCGTGCTCAAAATCTGTAGTTGCCATTTCTGGTACTTCTGTCAAGGTATGCCATGCCATATCTAGTAAACCAAATTGAAGTTGGCGCACTTGAGTATAACCTGCTAAATAGTTCTTTGCCGCAACAAGTCTTTCAATTAACTCAGCAGGAATAGTCTCACCTGTTTCATAATGCTTTGCAAACGAGTTTAAATACTCTGGTTCATATGCCCAGTTCTCCATAATTTGAGATGGAAGCTCTACAAAATCACGTGGTACAGCTGTTCCTGTCAACGAAGAATATCTTCCTTCAGAGAAAATCCCATGAAGTGCATGTCCAAATTCGTGAAGAAGAGTAGTAAACTCATCGTGAGTAATCAATGAAGGTGTATCAGCTGTCGGCTTTGTAAAATTACATACTATATTAATGAGCGGACGTTCCTCAACACCATTTTTAATGCTTTGTTTTCTAAAACTTGTCATCCACGCACCGCCTCTCTTGCTCTCACGTGGGAAAAAGTCAGCATAAAGTAAAGCTAAATGACTGCCATCCTTATCTTGTACATCGTAAACCTTAACATCTTTATGATAAACAGGAACATTGTTTACCTCTTTAAATGTAATGCCATACAGGCGTTCTGCTAGAGAAAATACAGCATCTATACTATTTTCTAGCTTAAAATATGGTTTTAACTCCTCTGCGCTTAGAGAATATTCTGCTTGTTGATAGCGCTCCGACCAATATGAAAAGTCCCAAGGCATTAATTTTACATCTGAAAATCCATTAGCTTTTGCATAATTTGTTACAGCTTCTATATCGGCTCTCGCTGCAGGAATAGAAGGAATTATAAGATTAGCAATAAATGAATTCACAGTCTCTGTATTCTTCGCCATTCTTTCTTCTAGAGCATAATCAGAATATTTTTCATAACCTAGAAGATTAGCAATCTTAATTCTACAATCTATTATTTCTTTAACTATTTCTGAATTATCGAATTCTCCTGCACCTGCTCTTGAATTATAAGCCATCCAAATATCCTTACGTAGTTCCCGATTCTCACTATACTTAAGAAAAGGACTAAAACTTGGATAGTCCAAAGTGTAAGCCCAACCTTCAAGACTCTTCTCTGCAGCTGTCTCTGCTCCTAGTGTTTTTACATATTCTGGTAGGCCAGCTAGTTGGGTTGAGTCAGTTATATGCAAAACATAAGCATTTGTTGCATTTAACACATTCTTGCTAAACTTTAATCTAAGCAATGATAAGTCCTCTGAAAGTTTACTATAAGTTTTTTTATCTTCTGCGTTTAGATTAGCACCACCCCTAACAAAATCTTTATAAGTATCTTCTAATAGTCTTAGCTGATCTGCTTCAAGATTAAGCGACTCTCTTGCCTGATAAACTACTTTTACCCTCTCAAAAAGCTTCTCATTTAATGATACATACATAGAATACTCTGTAAGCATTGGAGAAATCTCTTCTGCAATGTTCTGCATTTCTTCATTTGTATTAGCTTCCATTAAATTATAAAAAATACCAGAGACTCTGCTCAATGTCTTTCCAGAATACTCCATTGCCTCTACCGTGTTTTCAAAAGTAGGAGCTTCTTCATTATTGACTATAGCATCTATTTCCTTCTTGCCTTCCTCTATTGCTGCTTTAAAAGCGGGTAAATAGTGTTCTGTTTTTATTTTATCAAACTCAGGAGCACCATAAGGCGCTTTAGATTCACTTAAAAGTGGGTTTTTCATATTACAACTCGTCATTAAAGCTAGGAATACACCAGCGATTAAAAATTTTCTTATCATATCTTATATCTTTATTATTTATCTAAAAATAGAAATTCATTTAACTTAAATAAACTCACAGTCTACAAAGATAATGAAATATTTTGAATCCTAGATATACCAAAAATTCTTGAATTAGATATAGAAAATTTTATATCATAACAACTGAGTTTAATATGAGTTCTTGCTTTAAAATATGAAGTAACGAAACCTGGTATAAAGCCCATTTCAATTGCTTCCGACAAACATATACTTGTAATATTAGCATCTAGCAGTTGTTCCAGAACGTTATAATTTTTATCAATCGCTCTACTTACTCTTTGTTTAGCTATTCTGCTATTACGATGTTTTTGATTATGATGCTTTTTTCTACATGAGTCTGAACAAAATTTGCGGTCACTTCGACCGTAACCCATTGTTTCACCACATTCCAAGCACTTCCCCGCTTCCTTATCAATTAGCTTGTACTTCATATCCCCTCCAATTTTTGCCAAAGGTCCATAGCAAATTTGATTAATACAAGGCTTCAAACCTATGTTTTTCTCTTTTTTATATTCAAAATAAATCTTGCCGTAATTAAAATTATTTTTTACCACATAAAGATTAATCTTATATCTTTAAAAAAAGAAAAATGTCTCATTTCTTTTTTATGATTTGCCTGTTTTTAGAATAATATGATTTTCCTTTGCACTTACCTACAAGGCGCGCAAGAAAGTGGGGAAGAATTAATTATTAACAAAAATTATTATGGAACAAATTAACAGAATTGAAGTCCAAGGAAAGATTGGAAATGTGAGAGTTAACAATTACAATGAGAGCCAGGTAGCTAATTTCTCTGTTGCAACAAATTTTCTTTATCATAGTAAAGATGGAGATGTAATAGAGACAACGTGGCATAATGTTGTGGCTTGGGAAGGAAAGAATATGCCTAATTTTGAAAAACTAGAAAAAGGAACAACAGTGAACGTTGTTGGTAGATTAAAATCTAATAAATACACTAGTGCAGATGGGACTGAAAAAGTCTTCTATGAAATTATTGCAAACAAACTAAATATCATCGATTAAAATTCTTCCTTTTTTTCATATAAAGTATTTGACTATTATATAAATTTAGGTAACTTTGCACATCCTAATTTTGAATTATTATATTTTAGATTATGTATTTTTATGGAGAAAAGGTTTATTGATGGCAAATGGAGTCGCAGCATTGATGTTGCAGATTTTGTATATAATAATATCACCCCATATGAAGGTGATGCTAGCTTCCTGCAGGGACCAACAGAAAGAACAAAAGCGCTGTGGGATAAGTGTCTAGAGGCACTTGAGGAGGAGAGGGCTAATGGCGGCGTGCGTTCTATTGATGAGAAGACAATCTCTACTATTACTTCTCACGCTGCTGGATATATCGACAAAGAAAACGAGTTAATCGTTGGTCTTCAAACAGATGAGCTTTTAAAAAGGGCTATCAAACCTTTTGGTGGATGGCATATAGTTGACAAGGCTTGTAAAGAAAACGGTGTAGAACTTGATCCTGAGGTTAAGAAAATTTTCCAAAATTATCGTAAAACACATAATGATGGAGTATTTGATGCCTATACAGAGGAAATTCGTACATATCGTTCACTAGGCTTCTTAACTGGTCTTCCTGATAACTACTCTAGAGGTCGTATCATTGGTGACTATAGAAGGCTTGCTCTATATGGTATTGATAAGCTTCTTGAAGCTAAAGAACAAGACCGTCGTTCTATTGCTGGCCCTATGACTGAAGACCGAGTAAGGCTTCGTGAGGAAGTTTCTGACCAAATCCGCGCACTAAAAGATATTAAAATCCTTGGCGAAATGTATGGTCTTGACCTTAGTCGTCCAGCTACTAGTGCACAAGAAGCAATTCAGTGGTTATATATGGCTTATCTTGCTGCTGTAAAAGAACAAGATGGCGCGGCAATGTCACTAGGTAATGTAAGCTCATTCCTTGATATTTACATTCAATATGACCTAGATAATAATAAAATCGACGAAACATTTGCACAAGAGCTTATAGATCAGTTTGTAATGAAACTTAGAATGGTTCGCCACCTAAGAATGCAATCATATAATGACATTTTTGCTGGCGACCCAACTTGGATTACTGAGGCTATTGGTGGACGTTTTACTGGTGGAAAGAGTAAGGTAACTAAAACATCATTCCGTTTCCTTCAAACTCTTTACAACTTAGGACCAGCACCAGAGCCAAATATGACAGTTCTTTGGCATCCAAAATTACCAGAAGGATTCAAAAACTTCTGTGCTAAGGTTTCTATTGACACTAGTTCAGTTCAATATGAAAATGATAGTCTAATGCGTAAAGTAAGAGGTTGTGATGACTATGGTATTGCGTGTTGTGTATCATACCAAGCAATTGGTAAGTCAATTCAGTTCTTCGGTGCTCGTGTTAACCTTGCAAAAGCTCTACTCCTAGCGCTAAATGAGGGACGTTGCGAAAACACAGGTACTGTTGTCGTTGAAGGCATAAAACCTCTTTCAAACGATATTCTTGACTATAATGAAGTATTGAAAAACTACAAGAAAGTAATGCAATCAGTTGCTAGAGTATATAATGAGTCAATGAATATTATCCATTATATGCACGACAAGTATTACTACGAAAGAGCACAAATGGCATTTATTGACACTAATCCTAGTATCAATCTTGCTTACGGCATTGCAGGTCTTTCTATTGCAGCAGACTCTCTTTCAGCTATTAAGTATGCAAAAGTAACTGCTCAACGTAATAAAGATGGTCTTACTGATAGTTTCAAGATTGAAGGAGAATTCCCGTGCTTTGGAAATGATGATAACAAAGTTGATACTATAGCAGGTCAACTTGTACGTTTCTTCAATGAAGAGTTAAAGAAACACCCTGTTTACAAAAATGCCACTCCTACTCTATCTCTTCTAACTATTACATCTAATGTTATGTATGGTAAGAAAACTGGTGCGACTCCAGATGGTAGAGAAAAAGGCGTTTCGTTTGCCCCAGGAGCAAATCCTATGCATGGTAGAGATTGTAATGGTGCAATTGCTTCCCTTTCATCTGTTGCAAAGCTTGACTATGAGGATTCACAAGATGGTATTAGTAACACCTTCTCAATTATCCCTAAGTCATTAGGCCCAACAGAAGAGGAAAGAACAGAGAACTTAGTTACGATGATGGATGGTTATTTCACTAAGGGAGCACACCACTTAAATGTGAATGTTCTTAATAGAGAAATGCTTGAGGACGCAATGGAACATCCGGAGAAATATCCTCAGCTTACAATTCGTGTTTCAGGTTACGCTGTAAACTTCGTGAAATTGAGCCGTGAGCATCAGCTTGAAGTTATTGCAAGAACCTTCCACCAAAATATGTAAGATGCTTAAAGTTCATTCATATGAATCTATGGGAACTTACGACGGGCCTGGCCTCAGGCTCGTCGTTTTTCTACAAGGTTGTCAGTTTAAATGCCTTTATTGTGCTAATCCAGATACAATAGAATTTGACGCTGGGAAACTGACTAAAGATGAAGAAATTATAAGAAAAGCAGTAAACCAAAAACCATTCTTCGGCAAAAAAGGTGGTATAACTTTTTCTGGAGGAGAACCTTTGGCACAAGCAAAAGAACTCGTGCCTTTACTTAAAAAATTAAAAGAAGAGGAAATACATATCTGTCTTGATACAAATGGGGGTCTTTGGTCTTCATATGTAGAAGAATCGCTAAAACTTTCTGACCTAGTATTACTAGATATCAAACAGATTAACCCTAAGCGCCACGAGGAGATAACTGGAAGGACTAACAACCAGACACTTCAGTCCGCCTTGTGGCTAGAAGAAAATAAAAAACCTATTTGGCTTCGATATGTATTAATTCCTGGTTATACAGATTTTGAAGAGGATATTAGGGCGCTGGGAGAGCATTTCAAAGATTATAAAATGATTGAAAGAGTTGAAATTCTTCCATACCATAAACTCGGAGTTCATAAATATGAAACAATGGGACTAGATTATAAACTAAAGGATGTCCCGCAAAACACTCCCGAGCAACTTAACAGAGCCCAATCTATCTTTGAAGAATATTTTAAAAGTGTTGTCACGAATTGATAACACTTTTTTATTATTTTTGCCTCTAGAACTTAATGACACAATGCAAATACCTATGTTAAGAAATTTAAGAATTATTTTAGCAACAATTAGTTTTATCCTAATAAGTCTGCTTTTTCTGGATATAACAGGGATTACTCATAAATGGCTGGGTTGGATGGCTGAAATACAATTAGTACCTGCAATTTTAGCTTTAAACCTCGGCGTAATAGTTGTCCTAGTCCTTTTAACCTTCCTTTTTGGTAGAGTTTATTGTTCTGTTATTTGTCCTCTTGGTATTATGCAGGATTTAATTGCTTGGATACCAGGGAAAATCAAAAAGAAAAATAAATTCCGTTATAAATATACAAAAGAGAAAAAAACACTAAAAAATGGAGTCCTGGGCATTTTTATTTTATTTATACTATTAGGGGCAACAGACTATATGTCATTGATTGAGCCTTATAGTATGTTTGGTAGGATTGTTAGTAGTATTTTTTCTCCTATATATGCTCTAGGTAATAATGCCCTCGCATGGATAGCTGAAAGATTTGATAGTTATGCTTTTTATTCGACTGAAGTTTGGCTAAAAAGTCTCACAACATTAATTATTGCCTTTGTAACTCTTGTTGTTCTGTTTGTTTTAGCTTGGAAGGGTGGCAGAACTTATTGTAATACTATTTGCCCTGTAGGAACTTTACTAGGATGGATTTCAAGATACAGCATATTTGTACCAACGATAAATACAGAAGCTTGTACTGCTTGTAAACTTTGTGGAAGGAAATGTAGGTCATCATGCATTGATATGGAAAATCACGTAATTGATTATAGCAGATGTGTAATGTGTATGGATTGTATTGATACTTGTAAGGAAGGAGCAATTAAGTTGGGATTACGTAAGGGATTTAAGAATTTTTTAAATCGTACAAAAACAGAAAGCGCAAATACTAACAAAACAAAGGGTGCGAAAAATATTACCGAGACCAAGAACATACAAGAATCAAGAAGAGCATTTATTACTTCTTCAGCAATTGTTGCCACTGCAGCAACCATTAAAGCACAAGAAATGAAGGTAGATGGAGGGCTTGCTATAATTGAGAAAAAGAAAGTTCCTCACAGAAACGTTGCCATAAAACCTGCTGGCTCTCAAAGTCTTAAGCGATTTGCCCAACATTGTACTGCTTGTCAGCTATGCGTCGCCAAATGTCCTAACAATGTATTAAGACCTTCTACTTCCTTTTTGAGTTTTATGCAACCTGAGATGTCCTATGAAAGAGGATATTGTAGACCAGAATGTACAATTTGTTCAGAAGTTTGTCCAACAAATGCTATTAAGCCTATTACAAAAGAAGAAAAATCATCAATTCAAATAGGTCGTGCTATTGTCTTACTAGAAAACTGTGTTGTCAATACAGATGGTGTTCCTTGTGGTAATTGCGCTAAACACTGTCCTGTTGGTGCCATAAAAATGGTTAAAAAAGATCCAGATGCCGAAAATTCATTGCGCATACCTACTGTAAATGAGGAAAAATGTATTGGCTGCGGAGCTTGTGAGTTCCTTTGTCCTGCGAGACCTTTTAGTGCGATTAGAATCCGCGGCTATGAAAATCATAGAACTATATAAATTTAGGGTTATAAGATTACAATATTTTTTAAGATTCAGAGTATTATGAAAAAAATTAATAGAAGAGATT
This sequence comes from uncultured Muribaculaceae bacterium, assembly GCA_964344225.1. Taxonomy (GTDB): domain Bacteria; phylum Bacteroidota; class Bacteroidia; order Bacteroidales; family UBA932; genus Cryptobacteroides. The sequence continues at coordinate 8,912 of CAYFMO010000044.1, forward strand.
TCCTTAAAACCCTAGGGATAAGCAGTGCAGCCGTTGCTCTAGGTTCTTGTACACCTAAAAAAGAGGACGATGAACTTCAAAAAGGCGAGATGACTTATAGATATAATGAAAGGGTTAATGATAAGGTTAGTTTGCTTGGTTATGGTTGTATGAGATGGCCAATGATACAGGTTGATGGGAAGGATGTAATTGACCAAGAAGCTGTAAATCAATTAGTTGATCGCGCCATTGAGGGTGGGGTTAACTTTTTTGATTCAGCTCCAACCTACCTTCAAGGACAAAGTGAAAAAGCGACAGGACTTGCCTTAAGCAAGTACCCTAGAGAATCTTACTACATATCAACAAAGATGTCAAATTTCTCTAATCCTAGTAGAGAAAATTCTATAGAATTGTACAAGAAATCCCTTGAAAACTTCCAGACAGACTACCTTGACTATTATCTTCTCCATTCTCTTGGACGTAGCATTGAAAATTTTGAATATAGATTCATAAATAACGGTATTTTAGATTTTCTTATTGAAGAAAGAAAGGCTGGCCGTATAAGAAATCTAGGTTTTTCATTCCACGGGAACCAAGAAATGTTTGATTACCTAATCAACCTTCACGATAAATATCACTGGGATTTTGTGCTCATACAATTAAATTATGTGGACTGGAACCATGCAAGTGGCAGAAATACAAATGCATCCTATCTATACAAAGAGCTTGAAAAACGAAATATCCCTATAAATATAATGGAGCCACTCCTTGGCGGAAGACTTGCAAATGTTCCCGACCATATAGTTGAAAGATTAAAGGAAAGGGCTCCTAAAAGCACTGTGGCTTCTTGGGCATTCAGATTTGCAGGACATTACCCTAGAGTACTGACTGTATTAAGCGGTATGACCTATATGGAACATCTTGAGGACAACCTAAAAACCATGTCTCCACATAAGCCACTCAGCAAAGATGAATTAGAATTCTTAGAAGAAACTGCTGCTTTAATAACAGAATACCCACTTATTCCTTGTAATGATTGCAAATATTGTATGCCTTGTCCATATGGAATTGACATACCTGCAATCCTATTACATTATAACAAATGTGTAAATGAAGGATGTGTAAGTGAAGATACTACAGACCCTAACTATAGAAAAGCTCGCAGGGCCTATCTAGTAAGCTATGATAGAGCTGTAGAAAAGCTAAGGCAAGCTGCTCATTGCATTAGTTGCAATCAATGCGTCGAACACTGCCCACAAAGCATTAAGATTCCACAGGAAATCAGAAAGATTGATCGCTACGTCGAAAAACTCCGCCAAAATCCCAAGTAAATATGTCAAAATAAGTGTCCCGTGCGTGAAAACTACACACGGGACACTTATTCTTTACCAAAATTGGACAAGGTTAAGCCTATGATATCCTATATTTATATAGTAATTTCACTGGCCTATCACAAACATCTTGATATTTTTCAACAAGGGTTTGAGTCTTTATATCGAAAATATATAGGCTACCTTTCTTAGTTGCTTCGTTATAACTTGCAACGTATAACAATGTTTCATCAGTAGTACCTCTATCCCCATAATCACACCATTGGCTCCACGTGAGCCATAAAGAGCATTAGATGCAGCATCTTTCAATACTGTCATTGACTCAATATCTGCAGGGTTAATATTATTCATATCGCCGCAAAGGGCACTGGCTCTCCTGTTGAAGAATCTTTTACTGTACCAGTAACTGTTATATTCTGCGAAAAAGCTGAATTTTCTTCATGAGCTGAAATATATTTTTTAAATTAGAGGGGCCCAAATATTAG
>CAYFMO010000045.1:0-10326 GCA_964344225.1 uncultured Muribaculaceae bacterium
GTTCCCAATATGATAATAGCTTATTAAAATTTAAAAATATGAAAGTAAAAATCGTTAATAAATCACAGTATTCTACTCCGGAATATGCAACATTGAAATCTGCTGGTATGGACTTGAAAGCAGATATTAGTGAACCAATAGTTTTAGGTTCATTGGAAAGGGCAATGGTTCCAACTGGGCTATACATTGCTTTACCCGATGGTACAGAAGCGCAGGTTAGACCGAGAAGCGGACTTGCAGCAAAGCATGGACTTTCAGTATTAAATGCACCAGGAACTATTGATGCTGATTACAGAGGAGAGATTAAGGTAATTTTAGTTAATCTTTCTAAAGATTCATTTACTATTAATCCAGGAGAACGAATTGCTCAGTTAGTAGTAGCAAAATATGAGAGAGTAGAATGGGATGAAGTTGAGGTTCTTGATGAGACCGAGAGGGGAGAAGGTGGTTTTGGAAGTACTGGTAGAAAATAAATATATGACTATAATAGATCTTTATAATATTTTTAAAACCTGTAGCGGGGTTTCAACTGATAGTCGCTCAATCAAAGGTGGCGAACTCTTTTTTGCCCTTAAGGGTGAAAATTTTGATGGGAATAAATATGCCGTTGCTGCTTTAGATGCTGGAGCTTCCTGGGCAGTAATAGATGAGGATTCAGAAGTGGCTAAGCTTAAAAATGAAAGGCTAATAGCGGTTCCTAATACTCTTAAAACTCTTCAAGAGCTGGCTAGATGGCACAGGTCTATGACCATGGTTAATGGAAAGCCGTTGATTGTCATTGCGTTAACAGGCACAAACGGAAAAACTACAACTAAGGAGCTCATCCGTGAAGTTCTATCAAAGAAATATAAAGTAACAGCAACAGAAGGCAATCTTAATAATAACATCGGTGTACCTTTGACTTTATTGAAAATAAATGCAGAAACAGAACTTGCTGTTGTAGAAATGGGCGCAAGTCATCCTGGAGATATCAAAGAGTTAGTTGATATAGCTTTGCCAAATTATGGTCTGATTACAAATGTGGGGAAAGCACATCTTCTAGGTTTTGGTGATTTTGAAGGAGTTATGAATACCAAGGGTGAACTCTACGATTATTTACGAAGGACTGCTGATAAAGCATTTGTAAATGTAGATAATCCATATCTATGCAAGATGGCATCCGATAGACAATTAGATTCAGATCCTGAAAGAAAGCATTCCTTAATAATTCCATACGGACTTAAATATCAAGGTGCCAAGGTACTACAATCATCTGCAGTACATCCATATTTAAGAATAGAATTATCTTCAGGTACAGTTATTAATACCAATCTTGTAGGTTCATACAATGCTGATAATGTTATGTCAGCTATTGCAGTGGGTAAATATTTTGGGGTGGCTTTAGATGATGCTGTAGAAGCGCTTTCGTCTTATATTCCAGAGAATAATCGCTCGCAACTTCTTAAGACTTCAAGCAATAGCTTAATCATAGATGCCTATAATGCAAACCCTACTTCTATGTTAGCTGCACTAGAGAATTTCGCAAATGTGGAAGCAGACCAAAAAGTGGCTATGCTTGGAGATATGCTTGAATTAGGTGAAGATGCTTTTGTTGAACATTGTTACATTGTTAAGAAGGCAACAGATTTAGCACTTGATAAGGTTTTCTTTGTTGGAACAGAATTCCAAGAGGTAGTAGACTCATTGAATTCCAATGCTTTGTGTTTTGAAACCTCACAAGAATTGGCAGACTATTTACAAGAAAAACCTCTTGTCGGGGCTACAATATTGATTAAGGGTTCACGTGGCATCAGAATGGAAAAACTAATACCTTTTTTATAAGTATTTATTGATTATCCACTTGGCAAGGAGGGCAAAACAGAGGCCGGCTAGGGTGCCAATGAGGATGCCTGCTATAACGTCTCCGAGGTAGTGCTTACCGACAAAAATTCTGCTGATAGATACCATAGTTGCCCAGAAGTACATCCAGGTAGCGTAGCCCTTGTATGACCATCTTGTATCCATACGAAGACCAATATAGGTGCAGGTGGCAAGTCCAAAAGCGTTGGCCGCGTGGGCTGAAAAGAAGCTAAAGCTTTGGCTAGGTCGTTCAAGAATATTTAGCCCACTGGAAATCATAAACTCGTCATTCAAAGGGCGAAGTCTTCCAACAGTATCCTTAATGAAATTTGAAAATTGATCACAGAAACCAAAAGTAAGTAAGGCAGCAGCCGTAACAATAAGACCTCTCTTCCAACCCAATCTCCATATTAAAAATGCAATAATAAGCAAGTACATAGGTATCCATACGGGTATCTTTGAAAAAAACACCATAATAGGATCCCAAACAGGAGAATTCCAGCTATTGATAGCTAAAGTTATTTCTTGATCAAGTTTATGTAATCTTTCAAAAAACATTATTATTCTTCGCTGTGAAGTGATTTCCAAAGTATATCCTTTAATTCCTTTATACCCTCACCTGTAAACGATGAGATAAACACATGTGGAAGGCCTTTTGGTAATAATGGTTCGATTTCCCTTTTTAGAGTTTCATCTAGCATATCAGATTTTGAAATGGCTAGTACCCTATCTTTTACAAGTAGTTCTGGATTGTATTGTTTTAACTCATTAAGTAAAATATTATAGTTCTCCGCAATATCATCAGCATCTGCTGGGACCATAAATAGTAAAATAGAGTTTCTCTCGATATGTCTTAAAAATCGCATACCAATACCTCTCCCTTCATGTGCACCTTCAATAATACCTGGGATATCAGCCATTACAAATGAATAATCATCATAATAACTTACAATACCCAAATTAGGCTCTAAAGTAGTAAATGGGTAGTCTGCAATCTTTGGCTTAGCCGCAGAGACAGTCGCTAGAAGTGTTGATTTACCAGCATTTGGGAACCCAACAAGGCCTACATCAGCAAGTAGCTTTAGCTCAAGGATGAACCAGCCTTCTTGACAAGGTTCCCCAGGCTGTGCATATTGTGGAGCCTGATTTGTCGATGTCTTAAAATTATTATTTCCTAAGCCCCCTTTTCCACCTTTTACAAGGATTTGCTCATCTCCCTCTTCTAAAATCTCAAATAGTACTTCGCCAGTTTCACCATCTTTGGCAACAGTACCGAGTGGGACATCTAAAATAATATCTTTTCCATCTTTTCCTGTACTTAGTTTTTCTCCTCCAGACTCTCCATTTTCAGCGAAAATATGCTTTCTATACTTTAGATGAATAAGAGTCCAATATTGTGGGTTTGCTCTAAGTATTACGTGTCCGCCTCTTCCACCATCACCACCGTCTGGTCCACCCTTAGGAATATATTTCTCCCTACGGAAATGCCTAGAACCAGCACCTCCCTTACCAGAACGGCAAAAAATCTTCACATAATCTATAAAATTACTTCCTGACATTTTCTTTTAGAATTTTGCCATAATAGTGTTGATGCGAGCTTGAACCTCTTCGATGGTTCCGCAGCCATCAATTTCATAATATTTTTCAGCCTTTGAGTAGTAAGCGATTAGGGGTTCAGTTTGGTTGTGGTAGGTTGCAATACGATTGTTAATAGTTTCATTGCTGGCATCGTCAGCACGACCTTCGATTGTTGCTCTGTGTTTAATCCTTTCCTTGATTGTTGCATCTGGTATCATTATAGAAACAACAGCTGTAACCTCCGTCTTAGCTTCTGCAAGCATTTGGTCAAGACTTTCTGCTTGTTTGATAGTTCTTGGAAAACCATCGAGTAAGAAGCCGTTTATATCTTTAATTCTTTCAAATTCTGACTTAATCATTCCCACGACAACAGCATCAGGTACAAGTTGACCATTATCAATGAGTTTTTTTGCTTCTTTTCCAAGTTCTGTACCAGCAGCAATTTCTTGTCTTAAGAGCGCACCAGTTGAGATGTGGTGTAATTTAAAATTTTCAACCATTGTTGTGGCCTGTGTGCCTTTTCCTGCACCTGGAGGGCCGAATAAAATAAAATATTTCATTGTCTTTAATTATATATCCAAAGTGTAAATATCCTTGTAATTTCTTCCTAACTCGTTGTAGTCCAAGCCAAAACCCACAATGAAGTCATTTGGAATTTCTAAGCCTACATAGTCAAGTTTTCTATCTTTTTTATATGCATCAGGTTTTAGCAACATTGTACACATCTTTACATCAGAAGCACCCTCTTCTGCTAGTAGATGGTCTAATTCCACGATTGTATTGCCAGTATCTACTATATCTTCTATTACAATGACCCTACGCCCCTTAATACTAGAAGTCAAACCCATTAATGTCTTAACATCTCCTGTGGTGTCTGTTCCTACATATGAACTTAGTTTAATAGTTGTTAGTTGGCAATCGAAATCCAATCGTTTCATTAATTCTGATGTAAACATAAGAGACCCATTCAAGACGCAGAGAAGTATAGGAATATCCTTTGAGTCTTTGAAATCATTATTTATGTCATCTGCTACTTTTTCAATTGCTACAATTATTTCCTCATAAGGAATGAACAATCTAAATGTCTTGTCGTGTAATTGGATCTTTTTCATAGTCAAAATGAGTTCTAAATTAAGTGCGTCCTTCAGCATAAAAGGCAAAATTAATATAAAACCTTAAAAAAAGAGAAAAAAATCGCCTCTCTTTCTTAGAATGTGGTGATTTTCTGCTATTTGCTACTAACTTTATGTGAAAACTAAAGAATTGTTGGTTATGAGGCGTTGGGTTTTTATAGCTTTATTTCTACTATTTGTGCAAAATTTTATTTATGCTCAATTACAAAATACAGATAAAATAGATGAAGCTATTGTCTATATTTTTGGGCTTTCTTCCATAGAAGAGATTGATGAAGATTTATTAGAAAGGATGCTATATATAAGTGGCAATCCTTTGAAAATTAATAATTTGTCAAGAGCAAAACTTCTGTCCAGTGGTTTATTTACGCAATATCAGGTAGCATCATTTTTAGATTATAGGGATAGATATGGAGATGTTCTATCATATTCAGAATTGGGAGCCCTGAATGGGTATAATCCGAATTTTGTTGAAGCATTGAAGCCGTTTATTTCGTTAGATTCTTCAAGATTACCAGGCCAAAGCAGATGGGAAGGTAATTCTATATATAATAAACTGATAGCCAGAGGATTCTTCAAAAATGATGATGAACAATTTTTGCCACAATATAGTTATGCCCTTAGATATAGTACAGATATAAATCAAAAGTATTTCTTTAGAGCAGGCCTAGTTCGTTCCTATGATTCTAAATTTCACTACCCTTCTGCTTTTACGGTGACCTTAGCCTATCAATCCAAAAGGCTCTCATTTGTTTTAGGTGATTTCAATCTTAGGTTTGGCCAAGGAATAGCACTGTGGAATGGAATGTCTTTAGCTGGAGTTTCAAATGTATCATCATTTCTCAAGAAACCCACAGGGTTATCACTTCCATCTTCATTTTCATCTCCCGCAGCTCTAACAGGTATAGCCTCCGATGTTAGCTTTAGAAATTTTACTCTTACTACCTTTGTATCTATGCCAAAATTGAGAACTTATGTGTATAAACCGCCGTCAAAAATAGATTTTAAGGATTTTTTTACAGGTTTAAATCTGTCATATTATGGTTCAAGATATCGCCTAGCCCTAACTCAGGCTAATACTATTACATCTATAGATGCTGCTTTATGTATTCGTGGAGTGGATATATGGGGAGAACTGGCAATTGATTGGCTTAATTTTGCTCCATCCTCTACCTTGGGTGTAGCTGCACCAATTGAAGATAGGTTTAGAATTGCTGGTTTAATTCGTTATTTCTCACCTAAATATAAGGCTTCATATAATGGTCCAGTTAGAACTTTTTCTAAACCATTAGATGAATTAGGAGCTTCATTGGGTATGGACTTTTCATATGAGCGCACACATATAGTAAACCTTGCGCTAGACTATGCTATGAGACCATCAAAACTTTCTAGCAAATCACATTTGGATGCAAGTCAGTTCAAGGCCTTGCTATCATATAATTGGATAATCAATTCAGAATTTGATGTTTCACTAAGAGGAGCTTCTAGGCTTAAGTTTCATTCTGATGCACATAAAATCACGTATAGAAATGAGTTGCGAAGCGATTTTGGATGGGAGAGAGGATGTTTGGGGACAAGGCTGCGGCTTCATGGATTATGGGCAAAGGGATTTGCAATTTTGGGATATTGCGAAGCGAAATATAAGCTAAATTCATTCATATGTTATTTGAGGCAGGGGATATTCAAGGTGGATAGTTGGGATGATAGGATTTATGTTTATGAAAGAGATTTACCCGGTTCATTTTCAGTTCCTGCATATTATGGCAGGGGAGTTTGGACAGCTTTTTATATGAAATATTCTATAAAAACTTGCCTGCAATTGGGGTTTAGAGCTGCATATACACCATATTTTAAAAAGAAAAAGCCCAGCAAAGCTGAGCTTAAATTTCAAATTGCTTTTGACTTTTGACTCTGCGAGGATGCTCGCGTCTAGTTCCTCACGGCACTACGTACCTCAGGATAAGCCTCAGTATGTTATTTTAAAGTTGTGGAATCTTAATAACCATTCCTGGTCGTATATTAGAACCAATTTTGTTATACGCCATTATATCATTCGCTGTAATACCGGGATAATTCTTAGCAATTAAATATAGAGAATCACCCGATTTTACTGTATACAAACTATGACCAGTGAAGTTTTTATTAGTTGTAGGGACATTATTACTGCTGCTTGAACTTGTACTCGTTGTTTCTTTTGGCGCAGCTCCACGAGTATAGATAACTAGTCTTTGACCCACGCGTATATTATTGCTTCTTAAGTTATTCCATCTTTTAATATTGTTTACACTAACTTTGTACCTATTAGCAATCTTTCCTAAATAATCACCGTTTCTAACTTTGTAGATAATCCTATTTCCATCACCACCCCCTTCAGTTATCTTCTTGATTTCGAGAGGATTGAAAAGAGAGTCTTTTTTATAAGTGTAGAGTGAATCTTCATTATCTATAAAGGAATTAGTGTACTCAAATGGTAATCTTAGAATATATTCTCTACTAGTACCAGGGATGATACCATGCTTATATTGTGGGTTTAAAGTTTTGATTTCTTCCATTGGAACGCCCACAAGTTCATTGATTTGCTTGAAATGAAGCATCTTATTGATTCTAAAAGTATCCACACGTACTGGCAAATCAGCAGGAATCGGAACTATACCGTGTTCTTTTTGATAATTAACTGCATAAAGAGCACCGACGAAAGCAGGAACATAACCCCTAGTTTCTCTTGGCAAATAAGGATAAATATCCCAGAAATTTCTACTACCACCACTCCTTCTAATAGCTTTATTAACATTGCCAGGACCGCAGTTATATGCTGCAATCGCTAAATTCCAGTCTCCGAATATAGCGTATAAATCTTTTAAAAATCTTGCTGCTGCATCTGCAGATTTTATAGGGTCTAGTCTCTCGTCTACAAATGAGTCAATAGTCAAATTATACATCTTAGCTGTCTGATACATAAATTGCCACATACCTTTAGCTCCTGCCCAAGAAACAGCTGTTGGATTCAATGCAGACTCAATAATAGCCATTACTTTAAGCTCTTGTGGAAGATCATATTTTAAGAAAGCGGCCTCAAATGGAGTCATATAATATTCTCCTAAGCCAAGAATTTTAGCCGTATGTTCAGCTCTTTTCTCCGAGTATAAAACTATATAATTTCTAACTATATCATTATAAGGTAAAGAGATAAATGAATTCATTGCCTTCAGTCTTTTTATATATACGCTATCAGGTACATTCGAGTCAAACCTTACTGAATCCATATCTACATCTTCTGCTATGACATCTTCTTTTTCATAGCTTTTTTGAGTGTACCATACACCTAATAAACTATCAGAAATCTCCGTAGTATACTCTTCTGTAGATATTCCTATAGGTGCTGAGAGAGTAGTTGTATCTTTGCGCTCTGCAGATTTTGCTCTTTCAAACTCTATGGCTTCCGATAATTTGGCATGTTCTTGCTTTAAAGAATCCAACTTGTATCTTAATCTAAGATTTTCTTTTTTTAAAGAGTTTTTACTTTGTGCATCAGCGTTAATGCTAAGTACGCCAATACAAATAGTGAATAGTGCAATAGAAAATACTTTTTTATTTATCATATTCTAAAATCTTAATCCTAATTTTAATCCCACGGCATTCTCGCCGCTTCTTGGAGTGTTGAAAGTATAGTTACCATAATCTGGAGTAATTACAGTTGGCTCCACACTCACACTTATATCATCTGTTACCTCAAAATCATGCATATATGCAAATACATTGGCATCAATAACTTGAAGTAAGTATACTGCGGCCACGGCAAGAATTGAATAGTCTCTATACCTTCTATAGACATCCCTATACCACTTTGCAGTTTCGCCATCAATTGGGCCTGTATATCCGCCTTCAGGGTTTGTAGCCTCATTGTGTATTCGTTTGAACCTTACGTAGTTTGTGTGGTTGTTATACAAAAAATATCCCGATGCTGCTAAACCACCCCAATATATCGGCATCTTCCAGTATTCTCCGTTGTATGCCTGCCCCAATCCTGGCAGAAGAATTGAATAAATTGCAGCTCTTCCTGGATGTGGATACTTTTCTCTCTCATATGATACTACACCATCTAGCAAAGAGCCCCAATACACAATACCTGCTCCAACCATCATCCAGGTTCCCATAGTTTTAGATTTATAATCAATCTCTGGTGGAGGGGAGTAGTTTAAACCAGGAGGCATATTGCCTAAATTTTCAAAATATTGTTTACGTGCCTTTACAGACTTATTGTATTGATGGAAATAATAACCGCCAGTACCAGCAAAAGCTCCTATGCCGCCGTATACAATAGGAAGTTTCCAATAATCTTTATTGTAAATCTGTGCAGTTCCGGGAAGAAAGATCGATCCGCCGAACATTGTGCCTATCTTAATGGTGTTCTTATGTGCTAGTCCTCCAAAAAATTCTTTAAAAGAAAAGAATTGCGCAACTGTATCAGATTTAGATCTATATGTGGTGTCATTATAGTTTTGGCTAAATGCATTTTTTTTAAATTGTGCATAAGAAATTTTGCTAGTCCCACAAAGTAGAACCAGCAAAACTAATGGATATATGATTTTTCTTAATTGCATTGAGTTTATACACCTAGAACTTAGAATCTTCTAGTGCCTTCAAGAATGCCTGAATTTCAGCATCACTTGAGAAATGAATTGTCATCGTACCCTTACCAGTATTTGATCTCTTAAGACTTATATTGTTTTGGAAATATTTCCCAACAATCTCAAGGACCTTGAAATACTCATCTGGTAAATCCTGTTTAGTTTCACCTTGAGTCTCATCCTTTTTAGTGGTAAGACTCTTAATTTTATTCTCTAACTGTCTTACAGATAATCCGTCTCTAATAACAAGGTCACATAGGTGCTCCTGTAAATCAGTGTCATCAACTCCAAGAAGGACCTTAGCATGTCCTACTGATAATAAACCAACTTTTAAATCATGTTGGATTTTAGCTGGTAGTTGCAATAGTCTAAGCGAATTAGTAACAGACGATCTTTTCTTTCCTACCCTAACTGCCATTTGCTCCTGAGTTAGATGGCATTCTTCTATTAGTCTTTTGTAACTCAAGGCAACTTCTATTGGGTCAAGATCCTCTCTTTGGATATTTTCCACAATAGCCATTTCTAGCATACCCTGGTCATCAGTATCGCGAATATATGCAGGAATCATATCTAATCCTACAAGTATAGATGCGCGGTATCTTCTTTCTCCGCTAATAATTTGGTATTTACCAACTCCTTTTTTGCGTACTGTGATAGGCTGGATAAGTCCAAGAGTTTTAATTGACTCAGCTAATTCCTGTAATGATTCTTGATCAAACGACATTCTAGGCTGAAACGGATTCGGCTCAATCATGTCAATAGGTATTCTGAGGATATCTGCTGTGTTTGGACTGCTACCCTCTTTGTCAGTTGTAACAACTTCTTTATTTACATAGCCAATAGGTCTTCTCAATGTGCTAATGTCAGTATCTCCACCTAGAAGCGCATCTAGACCTCGGCCTAAACCTTTTGGTCTTTTACTCATTGTACTGTTTCTATTTCATTATTTCTTTCAAGGACTTCTTTTGCTAGACTTAGGTAATTAGTTGTACCATTACATATTACATCATATAAAATGATTGGTTTGCCATGCGAAGGGGCTTCACTTAGTCTAATATTTCTTTGGATAATAGTGTCAAAAACCATTTCCTTAAAATGTTCTCTTAGTTCACCTAGGACTTGGTTATGTACTTTTGTTCTTCCATCGA
>CAYFMO010000046.1:0-8396 GCA_964344225.1 uncultured Muribaculaceae bacterium
TATATAGCAGAACAATGAAAAGCCCGTACATTGAAGCTTTAAACCTACCTTGTGCCTTGGTTTGAGAGCCCTTCATAAAGAAGGAAACGGTCATAGGTACCATTGGGAATACACAAGGAGTGAGCACCATCGCAAATCCCCAAAGAATTGCTTCAATGATCAGAGTCCAATCAAAACCAGATTTTGTGCTTACAGGTGCCTCTGAACTAGCGGAAATTACATCCCCTTGTGTTGGTTCAACTGCAGACACAGCTGTAGTACTTGCTCCTAATTCAATGTTAAATTCATATTGCTCAGGGCTTGCACATACATCTCCTTTACAAGATCTCCATTCAATCTCTCCTGCAACAACTCCAGATTCTTTAGTTAATTTTATCTTTTGAACTATTACAAACTCATTGTAATAATGTTTTTCGCCATCTGCTTCTACTGCCTTACTTATTTCTTCTGGTTTTCCTATAAATTCTACATTCTTTGAACCATCAAAATCAATCTCGGTAGCAGAGAAAGCATCATCAAGAGCGTATGTATGCCATCCTTCTTGAATCTTACCAGTAAAGATGACTTTGTACACACCAGCTTCAACTTCTTCAGTTGTAGCTTTCCAGTTAATTGTAGGCTCGTTATCAACAGCGCCTAATCCCCCAGAAAAACTGCTCTGGGCAAAAATTGCTACACTTGTGAGAAGTGTCGCAATACTTAAGAAAAATTTTCTCATGTATATTAATTATTTCAAATTACTTCGCAAAAGCAACTGACCTAGTCTCACGAATTACCGTGATTTTTACCTGTCCAGGATAAACCATTTCATCTTGAATTTTCTTAGCGATATCTAGTGAAAGTGTTTCTGCTTCCTGGTCTGATACTTGATCAGCTCCAACTATTACCCTTAGTTCTCTACCTGCTTGAATTGCATATGTTTTAGTTACACCGTTGTGAGATAAGGCGATATCTTCCATATCCTTGAGTCTCTTGATGTATGACTCTATCACTTCACGACGAGCTCCAGGTCGTGCTCCCGAAATAGCGTCACCAACCATAATTAATGGAGAAATAATAGATGTCATCTCTATTTCTTCATGGTGAGCTCCAATAGCATTACAAATCTCAGGTTTCTCTTTATATTTCTCTGCTAATTTCATGCCTAAGATTGCGTGCGGTAATTCAGGATCCTCATCTGAAACTTTTCCGATGTCGTGGAGAAGTCCTGCTCGTTTAGCTGTCTTAGGATTTAAGCCAAGCTCAGATGCCATAGTTGCACAAATATTTGCAACTTCTCTAGAGTGCTGTAGCAAGTTTTGACCATATGAAGAACGATATTTCATACGACCAATTAACTTCACTAACTCAATATGCATACCATGGATACCAAGGTCAATACAAGTCCTCTTACCTGTCTCCATTATCTCTTCTTCAAGCTGTTTTTGTACCTTTGCAACAACTTCTTCAATACGGGCTGGGTGAATACGACCATCAATCACAAGCTGATGAAGTGCAAGACGAGCAACTTCTCTTCTTACTGGGTCAAAAGCAGATAGAAGAATTGCCTCAGGAGTGTCATCAACAACAATTTCAACTCCAGTTGCAGCCTCTAATGCTCTAATATTACGTCCTTCGCGTCCAATAATACGACCTTTAATTTCATCACTTTCAATGTGGAAGACTGTAACTGCATTTTCAATAGCTGTTTCAGATGCTGTTCGTTGTATAGTATTGATAACTATTCTTTTAGCTTCTTTGTTTGCTGTTAGGCGAGCCTCATCAATTACATCATTTATATAAGATTGAGCCTGTGTTTTAGCCTCTTCTTTCATATTTTCAACTAATTGATTTTTAGCTTCTACTGCACTCATACCTGCAATGCTTTCAATCTGGCGAATAGCTTCTTCTCTTAAAGTTTCATACTCTTGAACTTTTCGTGTAGCAAGATCCACTTGCACTTTTAGATTATCTCTAATTGCATCAGCCTCTTTATTTTTACGGCCAAGTTCAGCATTTTGTTGGTTTAGAGCATTCTCCTTTTGCTTGATTCTATTTTCTATTTCTTGAATCTGCGCTTTTCTTTCATTTATATGCTCCTCATACTCACTCTTCAACTGAAGAAACTTTTCTTTTGCTTGAAATATTTTCTCTTTTTTGATATTTTCAGCCTCTAATTCTGCCTTTTCTATAATATCTTCTTTCCGACCTTTAAGTATGATTTTACGAACAGCTATGTACACAGTAACTGCTACTATCGCTGAAAGTCCACCTACTAAGATCAATGTTATTGCTTCCATATATTATATTTATTTAGTTTGTGTTTATCCATAATTTTCACCTTTGCCAGAGTTATTACAAAAAAAACCGACCAGCAATGAAGCCGATCGGTTAGATTAAAAGCCGTTAGCACAATTGTCAGAAAATCTTATAAAATAAGATTTGAGCTCCGAAAATTTAGTTCAGACATCCTCCGTCCCATTAATGGAATCCCCGTGTGGGTAACCTAGGTCCGTCTTTCCTAATCGAGTACACTCAGTTACTTGGTTAGTGTTGATTTCAGCAAAATAAGTAACTAACGGCTCAGTTTATCAATGTTATCAAGATAACCTTCTAACTCTTTATCAAGAACAGAAATTTTATTTTCTTTTTTTTCTGCCTCTTCCCTTAGAGTTATATTATTGACACACATATTTAACGATACAAATGATAAAATCTCTACAAGGCTTTTACCAGGAAACTTTTCAATATATGCATCAATTGTTTTATTTATTTCATCTGCCGCTTTCCTGACAACCTCTTCACTTTCAGGTGAGTTTACTTTTAAATTGTAAACCCTTTCTGCAATTTTAATGGTGATTTTTTGTGCCATTATCCTTCAATAAGTGAGATACATTTATCAATTTCCTTTACGAGGGAGTCAATTTTCTTTTTTGCTTCCGTAGTATCTTGTGATGCTACCGTAAAGGCTTCAGTCAGCATTTGGTTATCTATCTTTTGTTCTAACTCAATAATCTGCTTCTTATAGGCTTCGACTTGCTTTGTTCGTTCATCTAATAATGCTAAAAGTTTCAATTTTTCAGCTTTCTCAGCCTCATATAGAGAAATTAAATGAGTTATTCTTGTTTTTAAAGAATCGAGCATAGCAAATACTTAAACCTACACTGCAAAACTAATTATTTTTCTTGAAATATCAAAGTATTTCCACGCTATTCATACCTTCTTCGATGGCAGCTTTATTCACAGGTATTAAATTAGCATAACGCTCAGGTATTGATTTATGCAAGCCTTTTTCTACATTTTCAAGACTTACGATAGGCTTCATTTTAAGATATGCACCCAATACAACCATATTGTAAACCCTTGCATTTCCGAGCTTTGCGGCTACACTAATCGCATCAATTTTGCAGATTTTGATGTCTTTTCTTGTTGGAAGTTTCGTGATACCATTTGGGTCATAAACCAATAGCCCACCAGGTTTAACACTTTTTTCAAATTTATCCAAAGACGGTTGATTTAAGATAATGGCTGTATCATATTTAGTTAGGATGGGTGAGCCAATTTTTTTATCACTAAGGATAACACTAACATTAGCTGTACCACCCCTCATTTCTGGTCCATAAGATGGCATCCAAGTTACTTCCATATCCTGCATAATTCCAGAATAAGCTAGGATTTTACCCATAGAAAGTACTCCTTGTCCACCAAAACCAGCTATAATTATTTCTTCTTTCATATTTTCAATGTTTTCAAGTTTCAATTACCCAAATTATTTTTCCTCTGCAAGTACATCTTTAATGTCTCCAAGAGGGTATTTAGGAATCATATTTTCTTCCATCCATTCGTTAGCTTTTGTAGGACTTAATTTCCAACCAGAGTTACAAGTAGAAACTATTTCTACAAATGAAAGTCCAATATTTTTTTCGCTATATTCGAATGCCTTACGAATAGCTCTTTTAGCTTTTCTAACAGCAGCTGCTGTGTGTACTGACTGACGAGTAATGAAAGCAGTACCGTCTAATTGAGCAAGCATAGGGGCAATAGCTAGTGGAAATCCGTTTAATTTTGGATCACGACCATATGGAGTAGTTGCTGTCTTCATACCAAGTAAGGTAGTAGGAGCCATTTGACCTCCTGTCATACCATAAATACCATTGTTGATAAAGATTACAACAATATTTTCTCCTCTACTAGATGCGTGTATAATCTCTGCAGTACCAATAGATGCAAGGTCGCCATCTCCCTGATAAGTGAATACATATTTGTCAGGATTCAATCTCTTTGTAGCTGTTGCTAAAGCAGGAGCACGACCGTGGGCTGACTCTTGCATATCAATGTCTAGATAGTTATATGCGAACACTGCACAACCTACTGGACTGACACCTATGGTTTTCTCTTGGATGCCCATTTCTTCAATTACTTCTGCAACTAGTTTATGCACAGTGCCGTGTGAACAACCTGGGCAGTAGTGCATTACATTATCTGTAAGAAGTGCAGATTTTTTATACATAAGGTTTTCTGGCCTTTTAATATCTTCAATATTCATATTAGAATCTTTTTTATTTTCCACGAAATTATAGTTTGTTGAAGTTCTTGAATGCTTCTTCAATCTCATCAGGAGTGTATATATTTCCTCCTTGTCTTCCATAGAAGCCTACTGGGCAAGCTCCATTTACAGCAAGTCTAACATCTTCGACCATTTGACCTAGATTAAGTTCAATGCTCATAATACTTTTCACTTGTTTACCAAGGCTAGCAATTGCATCCTTAGGGAAAGGATAGAGAGTAATAGGTCTAAGAAGCCCTGCCTTAATACCCTTTTCTCTTAGTTGATCAACTACAGCTTCGCAAATTCTTGAAGAACAACCAAAAGCTACAAATAAATATTCAGCATCTTCAGTAAGATATGTATCATATTTTACCTCATTTTCTTCGATGATTTCATATTTACCTTTTAATTTACGATTGAATCTTTCTTGAACATCAGCTTCAAGAGAAAGAGAAGAAATGATATTTCTTTCCCTAGACTTAGGCTTACCAACAGTAGCCCAAGGAGCCTTTACTAGGCGCTCTGCATCTGTCATCCTTGGTTTTTCAGGTCTTAGTTCAACCTTTTCCATCATCTGACCTATAACACCATCAGAAAGAATAACAACAGGATTGCGATATTTAAATGCTAATTCAAATCCCCAATCAACAAAATCATACATATCTTGGGCAGACGCGGGAGCAAGAGTTATACATTTATAGTCTCCATGTCCGCCTCCTTTAACTATTTGATTGTAATCACTTTGGCTCGGCTGAATAGTGCCAAGACCTGGTCCGCCCCTAGAAACATCTACGATTACGCAAGGAAGTTCAGCACCAGCTAAATAACTTATACCCTCGCACATTAGACTAATTCCAGGTGATGATGAAGAAGTCATAACTTTCTTGCCGCAAGCAGCGCCACCGTAGACCATATAAATAGATGAAGTTTCACTTTCCGCTTGTAGAACAACCATTCCAGTTGTTTCCCAAGGTTTTTCCGCCATTAGCGTTTCCATAACTTCAGACTGTGGAGTAATAGGATAACCAAAATATCCATCCACACCATTGCGAATTGCTGATATGGCAATCGCTTCATTTCCTTTCATCAGAATTTTCTCTGCCATATGCTTAAATTTTTACTCTGTAAACTGTAATAACCGAATCGGGGCAAACAATAGCACAATTTGCACAACCAATACACGCATCGTTTACCATTTCGGAATAATTATATCCTTTGTTGTTGACTAATTTGGAGAGCTGGATGCTTGATGTGGGACAATTAGCTACACATACACCACAACCCTTACATTTTTGAATGTCAACCTCAATTAGACCTTTAACTGCCATAATTATTTAGTTTTAATGTTTTGACTGACCAAATTTATAAAATTTTTTCTATCTTTGAAAACATATACACATAAATGTTTAGTTGAAAATTAGAAAATAAAAACAATTTCTCACTTATGGGAAAGATTTTGTTAAAAAATATAACTTTAAAAGACGAAATCGTTGATATTTGTATCAATGGTAATCTTATCTCTGCTATAACTACTGCTAAAACTACTCTTTCGGAACTCGATACCGATGATGTAGATATAGTTGATTGTACAAATAAATTAGTTATACCGGGCTTTATAAATATGCACACTCACGCAGGCATGGCTTTGATGAGGGGACTAGGGGAAGATATGTCTTTTTATAATTGGATAGATGAAATTTGGAAGGTAGAATCAAATTTATATCCTGAATATGTTTATAGGGCAACGAAAGTGGCGTGTTTGGAAATGATTAAGTCAGGAACCACTACTTTTAATGACCAATATTGGTTTTCAACAGAAGCTCATAGGGCGGCATCAGAATTAGGACTACGTTCGACTCTCTGTTATGTTATTATGGATAAAAATAATCCTGAAGAAGCAGATTTTCAGAAGGAAGAGTGTCAGCAATTTTATGAGGAAGCTCAAACTTGGATGGATTTATCATCATTTGCAATAGGAATTCATGCAATTTATACAGTTAGTGAGGAGATGATAAAATGGGCTGTGGAGTTTGCAAGAGAGAGGAATTTGTTAATTCATATTCATTTGTCTGAAACAAAAAAAGAAGTCGAGGATTGTAAAAATGAGCATAATGGACTAACGCCTGTTGAATATTTAGACTCATTGGATGTCTTAGGGCCAGATGTAATTGCTGCCCATACTTTATGGCTTTCAGATAATGATGTTAGAATACTAGGAGAAAGGGGAGTAACTTGTGTGCATAATATAAATTCTAATCTGAAATTATCCTCAGGTTATCGTTTCAGGTATAATGAGTTACGAGATGCAGGAGCAAATGTTTGTATAGGTACGGATGGTTGTGCTTCTTCTAATAATTTAGATATGTTAGAAGCAATGAAGACTTCTGCTATGATGCAAAAAGCATGGAGGGAAGACCCTACAGCTATGCCATTGAATGAACTCTTGGATACTGCGACAGTTAATGGAGCTAAAGCATTAGGTTTAAATGCAGGCGTGGTCAAGGAGGGTGCATTGGCAGATTTGATGATAGTTGATATGGATAATTATCATTTCCTTTCACCTGGTTCAAATCTGGCAAATTTTGTATATTCTGCCCATAGTGACTGTATAGACTCTCTAATTATTGATGGTCGTTTTGTTATGAAAAATAGGGTAGTTGAGGGTGAAAGCGATATATTGGAGAAAGCTAGAGAAGTTGTTAATATTAACAAGAAAAAATATTATTAAAATAAATGATATATGGATACAAGATTAGTAAAGATTAATACAGCTGCTGAATATATTTCAGCAAAGTTGGGAGGTCGTAAGCCATATGCAGGAATTGTTTTAGGAAGTGGACTAGGTAAACTAGCAGATACAATAGAAAATCAAATTGTTATTCCTTACAAAGAAATTCCTGGTTTTCCAGTATCAACGGCAATTGGACATAAGGGTAATTTTATAGCAGGAGACTTAGGTGGAAAATTTGTTATTGCAATGCAAGGACGTTTCCACTATTATGAAGGATATTCAATGGACTTAGTGACTTTACCAATTAGGGTTATGAAAGTTTTAGGAATAAATTATCTCTTTGTTTCTAATGCTGCAGGTGGCGTGAATTACGATTTCAAGGTTGGTGACTTAATGATTATTAGTGATCATATTAGCCATTTGCCAAATCCATTAGTGGGACCTAATTTAGATGATTTTGGGCCACGTTTCCCTGATATGACACGTCCATATGACCTAGACTTAATTACAAAAGCTGAGTCGTTAGCCAAGCAATTAGGTTATACAGTGAAAAAAGGTGTTTATTTTGCAGGTACTGGTCCTTCTTATGAAACTCCAGCAGAGTATAAATATTTTAGACTTATTGGAGCAGATGCAGTAGGTATGTCCACAACGCCAGAAGTAATCGTAGCTCGCCATTCTGATATTCCTGTTTTTGGTATGTCTGTGATTACTAATGAAGCTCACGATGATTATGACCTTGATTATGTAAACGATGGCGATGATGTTGTAGAAGCAGCAAATGCAGCTGCAGATAAGATGACAAAGCTTTTTACAGAGATAATAAAATCACTTTAGAAGAAAGCTAAGTGTCTGATTTTTTAATTCTTAGCAAATAAAAAATGAAATCAACAATAAGCATTTTGAGCCTACTAAAGAGATCTACTCTCATTTAGGATTACTCTTATTTCCATTAGGCTCTTGCGTAGATATAGTGACTTATCTGCATTGAAGAGAGTCGTTACTAGGCTTGAAGCTGGGGATATGATATCATCAATTACGGAGTTAAAGACTGCTACGGGTGAAATTTATGGTTATCGTATTACCTTTATGAATTCAACCGAGGCCATTACTTTGCTTAATGGTACAAAAGGGGAG
>CAYFMO010000046.1:8496-10277 GCA_964344225.1 uncultured Muribaculaceae bacterium
TCCTTTATCTTGATCATATTTATTGTCTGCTATCCAACCAATTAGATGCATTAGTAAAGTCTTTGGAACACTGGAGTTTACAGCGTACATTGACATATGGTCTCCATTGTACGTAGCCCATCCAAGCGCTAACTCAGAGAGGTCACCAGTACCAACAACAATACCATTTGTTTGGTTTGCAATGTCCATTAGGATTTGTGTCCTTTCTCTTGCCTGAGCATTTTCATAGGTAACGTCCTTAAGGTTTGGATCATGTTCAATATCGAGGAAATGCTGTTCACAAGCAGCTTTAATCGAGATTTCCCTAGTGCTTATCCCTAATAAAGCCATTAAGTCAATGGCATTATTGTAGGTCCTATCAGAAGTCCCATAGCTAGGCATAGTAACGCCAATTATCTTATCCCTTGACCAACCTAATTTGTCAAAGGCAAGACAAGTGATTAGAAGTGCGTGAGTACTGTCTAAACCACCAGAAACCCCCAGCACAGCGGTTTCGCAATTTATATGGGCTAAACGAGAGATAAGCCCTTGGACTTGAATTTTTATTATCTCTTCGTGGGCTAATGCTCTTTCTTCAGGAGTGCCTTTGGGTATGAATGGGATAGAATCAATTTCACGATATAGTAAACTTGTAAAATTTGAAGATGTTTCTTCGCACACTTCTATGATTTCATCGGCCGAAAATGTCCGAGCTTCTTGGAAATCAGCAGATTTCTGACGTAGGAGTGTAAGTTTATTAAGGTCAATATCTGCGATTGTAAGAGTTGATTCTAATTGAAAACGCTCCGAACTAGCTAATTCTTCTCCATTTTCATATATGAGGCAGTCACCGGAATAAACGTTATCTTGGGTAGATTCTCCGTAACCAGATGAGGCATAGACGTATGCACAAATTGAAGAAGATGATATTTGTGCAATTTTATTTTTAATCTTATTGTGTTTTCCAACAGTAGCCGCAGTGGCTGCAAGGTTTATGATAATATTTGCCCCTGCTATAGCTTGAACTGAACTTTCCTGTACAGGTCTCCATAGGTCATCACCAAATACAATTCCTAGTTTAGCATCGCCAATTTGAAATAGTGAGACTTGTCCGGCACCTTGTTGAACTACACCGTGGATTTCTCCTTTATGAATAACTATAGCGCAATTTTCTAAAGACCCATCCAGACTTAGTGGAGAGCCAATAATAGCAGTAATATCAAATTCACTAGTATTTTCAGCAATCTCCTCAATACTTTTAGTAGCTTCAGATATTAATAGTTGTTCATAATTAAGATCTGCGCAAGTGGCTCCAGTAATTGAAAGTTCAGGGAAAACAATAATTGACACTTCTTTTTCCCAAGCTTCCTCAATCATCCTACTGATTTCAGAAGCATTTGCTTTGGTATCTGCTAGACGAATTTTTGGTGCAGCAGCAGCTACACGAATAAAACCATAGTTTGCCATAAATATTTTAAACAAAAAGGGGCCTACTAAATAGCTACCCCTTTTAAATTACTACAACTCGTCAAAGTCTAAATCATCTTGATTTTGCGAAGGAGTTTCTTCATCAGTAACACAATTGGCTTTGATATAATCAATAACCTCCTGTAGTCCTTCTGTAAATTTCTCAAAATCTTCCTTGTATAAGAAGATTTTGTGTTTGTCATAAGCAAAGCGTCCATCAGCACTTACTCTGCGCTTGCTTTCTGTAATTGTCAGATAGTAATCATTTCCCTTAGTCGATTTGACATCAAAGAAATAGGTACGCTTTCCTGCTCTCACTGGTTTAGAGAAAATAT
>CAYFMO010000047.1:0-9696 GCA_964344225.1 uncultured Muribaculaceae bacterium
GCAGGTGAAACTGTTCGCACAAGTTCAACAACCCACGTGTCTAATTTTGGCTTAAATAGTGGTATCAATCTTGGTGTAAAATTCTACTTCTAGGATAGTTTTACGACAGAAAGAATCAAAATAAATACTCGCGACAGAAATTTATTTTTAATGTCGCGAGCATTTTATATTGTACAAGTACTTGGTCTATTTTCTGGACAGTTGTGTTGGTAAATGTCCTTACAAAAGAGAAAATTCGTCGAAACATTACCACTTTATCCCAGTTTAGCTTGGTCTTCTTTTTTATCTTCAGTGGCAAAGAATTTCCATTGGAAAAACAGTAAATATAGAGAACCGCAAGTTACGCAACTATCGGCAAAATTAAAGATAGCGCTGAAAAATATTTGTGGTTGCTCCATCCAAGGAAATTGATACTCAAATAAAGGGAAATAAAACATATCAACTACCCTACCGAACATAAATGCAAAAGGCGCATTAGGCATAGTTACTTCTGGCCAAATTAAACCATAGAACAAGCTGTCGATAATGTTCCCCATCGCTCCTGCAGTAATCAATGTAAGACCTACAAGAACTCCCACAGGAACATCACTACGCTTCAAAAGCCTCCTTATCCACCAGCACAATGCGCCAAAAAGCACTATTCTAAAAATTGAAAGTAAAGCCTTGCCCCAACAGCCACCAAAGGCCATACCAAAAGCCATCCCTTCATTGAGGACAAAGTGAAGTTTAAACCAATCCCCAAGTACATCAATAGTCTCACCAAGGTCCATGTTAGTCTTAACGAGAACCTTGATAATTTGGTCTATAAGGACAAGAACTACTCCTAAGATTAAGAGTTTTTTCCCTCTTGAAAGTTTCATTACTTATTCTTGTTCATCATCTCCTTGGCCTCAACAGTCAAAGTTGCATGAGGTACAAGACGAAGTCTTTCCTTAGGTATTAGTTTACCTGTCATGCGGCATACACCATATGTTTTATTTTCAATTCTAACAAGAGCTGCCTCTAGGTTTTGGATAAATTTATACTGACGTTGCGCTAATTGACCTGCTTCTTCTTTTGATAAAGCACTCGCACCTTCCTCCAAAACTTTAAAAGTAGGAGACGTATCTTCAATATCGTTGCTTGAGTCGTTTGTCACAAAATTGCGAAGAGTCTTATACTCTTTTTTGGCATTGTCTAGCATCTCTAAAATGATATCCTTGAACTCTTGGAGCTCCTCATCACTGTAACGAGCCTTAAAATCAGCATCATTAACTTTCATTTCTTCTGCCATAGTATTATAAATTTTATTAGTTAATTTCAAATATATTATCTGCTTACCGCAATATGAATAATTCCCTCATTCCACTCTACCTCAGCTGCATCTTTAAGCTCATCAAGCGACACAAGTTCAATTGAAAGAGCAAGAGTCTGCGAAGCAACATAATCAGTAAAGTTTTCCAAAGAGGCAGCTATCTCTTCTTTATCCTCCCCTTCTGCAGCTATCTTCACATCTATCTTATCAGTTACATCAAAACCGCTATTTTTACGAAGGTTTTGAATTCTATTAATAAGTTCACGTGCTGTTCCCTCTTGTTTCAACTCCTCAGTAATTGTTACATCAAGAGCTATAGTTAAACTACCCTCAGTAGCTACAAGCCAGCCTGGCATATCCTCCGATGAAATCTCAAAATCTCCTTTATTCAATGTCACATCTCCTGAAGGAAGATTTAAAACATAAGCCTCACCTGCATTTTCCGCATCCTGTATTGCTGAGATTACTTCTTGGCTAAAGTTACCAAAAGCAGCAGCAATTTCTTTCATCTGCTTTCCATAAATCTTTCCTAGAGTCTTAAAGTTAGGCTTTATTTTTTTAGTAATCAAGCCTGCCGTATCTGAAATAAACTCTATTTCTTTTACATTGACCTCATTAAGAACTAATTCCTTTACTGCTTCTAGCTGCTCTTGAACCTCTGTATCAATCACGGGTACAACTATCCTTGAAAGAGGCTTACGAACATTGACTTCTGCCTTACGACGTAAAGCTAATACCATTGAGGTTGCTCTTTGTGCTAAAGCCATTCTCTCTTCAAGCGCCTTATCTACAACATTTTCATCACATTTTGGCATTAATTCAAAATGTACTGATTCTGCTTCTGGAACTAGGTCCAAATACAGTCTATCCATATAGAAAGGAGCGATAGGAGCCGCTAAAAGTGCCACATTTTTAAGTACTTCATATAGAGTTTGGTATGCAGATAATTTATCCACATCCATATTTCCACCCCAGAAACGTTTTCTACCAAGACGAACATACCAGTTACTCAAGTGATCTGATACAAAATCCTGGATTAAGCGACCCGCTGTAGTTATATCATAATCCTCATATGCAGCTACAACATCTTGAATCAAAGAGTTCAATAGAGAAATAATCCACCTATCAATCTCTGGCCTTTCCGATAGAGGCACTGATTTTAAAGAAAGGTCAAACTTGTCAATATTTGCATAAAGAGCGAAGAATGAATATGTATTATAAAGGGTTCCAAAAAACTTTCTTCTTACCTCATCAACTCCTGCAATATCAAAGCGCAGATTATCCCAAGGCTGTGAATTAGTAAGCATATACCATCTTAGAGCATCTGCACCGTATTCATCCAAGACAACAAATGGGTCAACAGCATTTCCAAGACGTTTACTCATCTTGTTGCCATCCTTATCTAGAACTAAGCCGTTTGAAATAACCCTCTTAAATGCACACTTATCACTAACCATTGTATTGATTGCGTGGAGAGTGTAGAACCATCCACGAGTCTGGTCCACTCCTTCTGCAATAAAGTCTGCTGTTTGTCCAAATCTTTCCGACTCCTTATTTCTAAGGCCTTCTTGAGCATATGGCATTGCTCCTGAGTCAAACCAAACATCAATTAGGTCAAGCTCACGCACCATTTTTTTGCCAGATTCTGAAACAAGGAAAATATCATCCACGTATGGCCTATGAATATCAATCTTATCATAGTTTTCCTTTGACATATCTTCTGGATTAAAGCCTTTATCCTTAAATGGATTTGAAGTCATAATACCTGCAGCGACAGATTTTTCAATTTCGGCAAATAGTTCCTTAATTGAACCTATACATTTCTGCTCTTTACCATCTTCTGTTGACCAAATTGGAAGCGGAGTGCCCCAATAGCGACTACGAGATAGGTTCCAGTCTTGAATATTCTCTAACCATTTTCCAAAACGACCAGTCCCTGTTGACTCTGGTTTCCAAACGATTGTATCATTAAGCTCCATCATTCTATCACGAACGGCTGTAGTCTTAATGAACCAAGAGTTCAAAGGATAATACAGTACTGGTTTATCTGTTCTCCAGCAGTGTGGATATGTATGTTCTTGTCTTTCAATCTTAAAGGCCTTACCTTGGAATTTCAACATAACCGATAAATCCACATCAAGAGTAGGAGCATCTTCAGGTAAAGACTCATCATAAGCATTCTTTACATAACGACCTGCAAATTCCTTATAAGAATCATCCACGTGTGTAGCAACATATTTAGGGTCCATATCCTCAATACGATAGAAACGTCCCTGTCTATCAACTTGCGCCGAATGGTCTCCATTTATATCAACAACCATAATTGGTGGAACTCCAGCAGCTTTTGCAACCTTATCGTCGTCAGCACCAAAAGTTGGAGCAATGTGAACTATACCTGTACCACTATCTGTTGTAACAAAGTCTCCAGTAATAACCCTAAAGGCTCCATCCGATTGTGGCTTAAACCAAGGAATAAGCTGTATATAAGCTATACTTTCTAACTCTGAACCCTTAAAACTTCCATCTAATATCCTATATGGCACAAGTTTATCACCTTCTTTATAATCTTCCAGTGCTAAATCTTTAGCCTTAGGATTGAAAAGCTGATCTACTAGTGACTCTGCAACTATATAAATTGCAGGTGCTCCAGAATAAGGATTATATGACTTAACTCTCACATAGGTAATATTCGGTCCAACAGCAAGAGCAGTATTTGAAGGCAAGGTCCAAGGGGTTGTGGTCCATGCTAAGAAAAAGACAGGCAGGGTCTCGCAACCATAAACTGCCTGAGACTGAGCATTTTTAATAACTTCAAACTGAACTACAGCTGTTGTATCTCTTACATCCTTATAGCAACCAGGTTGGTTAAGCTCATGTGTACTTAAACCAGTTCCTGCTGCAGGAGAATAAGGTTGAATAGAATATCCCTTATAAAGTAATCCTTTATTATATATATCTTTTAATAGATACCATAGAGTTTCAATATACCGATTATCGTAAGTAATATAAGGGTCATTCATATCTACCCAGTAACCTACGCGCTCAGTCATCACTTCCCACTCAGTCGTATATTTCATAACCTCTTTGCGGCAAGCATCGTTATAATCTTCCACAGAGATTTTTTTACCAATATCTTCTTTTGTGATGCCTAATTTTTTCTCAACAGCGAGCTCAACTGGAAGACCGTGTGTGTCCCAACCAGCCCTGCGTTCTACTTTAAAACCACTCTGGGTTTTATAACGACAAATTGCGTCCTTAATAGAACGAGCCATCACGTGATGAATACCAGGTATACCATTAGCAGAAGGTGGCCCCTCAAAGAAAACAAACTCTGGTGCATCCTTCCTTATGTCAAGTGATTTTTCAAATGCTTTGTTTTTCTTCCATCTTTTAAGCACTTCATCACCCACTGACACTAAATCAAAACCTTTATATTCTTTAAATATCATAATTTTATATAATTTTGCAGTATTATAATTTTGAATGCAATTTATTCAATCCGCAAATATAAGAAAAACTATGAATATTATTGACATCATTTTGCTTATAAGTCTTATTCCTTTCCTCATACAAGGTCTATTAAAAGGCATTATAAGACAAATTTTCAGCATTCTAGCTATTTTTCTAGGGGTATGGGCTTCATATAAATTTGGTTCATTGGTAGCTCAATGGTTGGCAAACTGGTTTAATGTCTCTCCTAAAGTTATGACAATCATAGCCTTCATCATTGTTTTCATACTTATTTTCATAGGCATTTATTTCCTTGGAAGACTTTTAGAAAAAATTGTTAAAGTCGCGAGTTTAGGCTGGGTTGATAAATTGTTTGGATTGCTCTTTTCTATATTGAAGTATGTACTTGTTATAGGTGTTATAATCATTGCTTTTGATGCGCTTAACAATGTTATTGGCATAGTTAAGCCAGAAGTTATTGATGACTCTGTACTATACGGACCTATTAAAAAACTCGCAATTGATATTTTCCCTTATTTAAAGAAACTTATAACTCTGAGCTAAGGATTATGGCTAAAATATTATTACTAGAAACCTCAACTGCACTATGCTCCGTGGCGTTAACGGAAAATGGAGAAATCACTGCATATAAAGAAAGTAGTGAGCCTAGAGCACACGCATCTCTAACTGCTGTTTTCGTAGATGAAATCTTAAAAGAGAGAGGCTTAGAAGTAAAGGATTGCGATGCAGTATGCGTGAGTATGGGACCAGGTTCATATACAGGCTTAAGAGTAGGAGTGTCTACTGCAAAAGGTCTGTGTTTTGGTTCAAACAAGCCACTTTTGGCTGTTGGTACACTTAATACTTTAGTTGCTCAAGCAGATAAAGAAGGGTTAGTTCCTGATGGGTGTAAATATATTATCCCTATGATTGATGCACGTAGAATGGAAGTATATTACTCTGTTTTCACTATAGACGGCAAAGAAATTACAGAGACTAAACCATTAGTAGTAAAAGAAGATAGTTTTCAAGAATATCTAAAAGAAGGAAAAGTATTATTTGTTGGAGATGGTGCAGGCAAATGCAAGGGTACAATCATTTCCGAAAACGCCACATTCATCCAATGTGAGCCCAAGGCATCTTCAATGGGAAAACTTGCCGAAGAAGAGTATAAAGAAAAACGATTCAAAGACGTTGCGTACTTTGAACCGTTCTATCTTAAAGATTTCGTAGTAACTACCAGTAAGAAAAAACTATTTTAGCTTACTGCTGAAATCTATTTTAGTCTTCTGTTTAATACTTCTCTTAGAGACTTTTCATCTTGAATATTCTTTTCATCCACTAAGGCCCCATCATATATAATAAAAGCTTGTGGAAGGCTTGTTAGGTTGTATGTTGTTACATAAGGAGAAGAATTTCCTCTCACATCACACACGCTCACCCACGGAAGCTCCTGAGAATCAACCACCTGCGCCCAAAGAGCTTTGTCTGGGCTCATTGATACTTGATAAATTTCAAAGCCCTTAGAATGGTAATCTTTATATACAGAAAGCAATATGTCAAGATTCAACATTTTTTGTTCTGGATTACCAGAGTCCCAAAAATAAAGTAGAATGAGTTTTGAGTCGAGAGAACTAAGCTTAACTTTATCGCCCTTTATATCTGGTAAATCTACATCTGGGAAACCTATTATATCAGCTGATTTTAAATGGGATTCTAGTGAAAGTCCTTGAAAACGCTTTTCTGCCTCAGCTTGTAAAGACTTGATATATTTCGAATTAGGATATGTAGTTGATAATGAATCACACATATTTCTAAAAAGAATAGCATCAGTTGGCTGAGAAAAAACGAGCAAGTTTCCTATTGATTGGTATAGTACAGGAACCACTGTTAAAGAATGGCTATTTGTCATAATGAATTTGACGCGACTCCTATAGTAATCTATATAGGATTTGCTCATTTCCTTAGACAATTCTCCAAGTTTTACAGGATCATTTGCTACTTCTTCAAGCTGAAGCTCATAGTCAGCAAAGACCTCCTTAATTTGAGCATAGTCTCGCTCAACCTCTAAAAGTAATTCCGACTCAACAGAACCTGAAACAGTATAAGAGCCTAAAGTATCTGCAACTAATTCAACCTTATCCCCTCCTTGAAGTAACAGTGATGCTATTCTAGTACCCTTATAATAGAAAAATGCAAATTCTGGTTGGTCCTTTTCAAGCGGTAATTTATAACTTACCACACCATTAGCATCGGTGAGTAACGTGTCAACTACAGTATATTTATTAATATCCTGTATTTTAAGAACTACCTCAGCTTCAGGTGCATCTGTAAGTGTAAGTTTAATTTTAGCACTGTTTGAGCACGAGGCAAGAGCTATTACTCCTGCTATAAGTACTAATGACTTAATTATTTTATTCATTTTTAAATTCTTTTTGAATTTTTTCTGCCAATGCTGTGAACTCCTCTGGAGTAAGTTTTAGCTTTGCTTTCCTAAAATCTAAATCTCCTTCGCTATTCATTGGGACAAGATGCACGTGGGTGTGTGGAACTTCCATACCTAACACAGCAACACCAATTCTTTTACAAGGGACTGCTTTCTTAAGCGCCCTAGCAACCTCTTTCACAAAAGACATTAATCCAGCATAAGTATCCTCATCAAGATTGAAAATATAATCTTCCTCAACGTGCTTAGGAATAACCAATGTGTGTCCCAAGGCTAAAGGAGCAATATCCAAAAAGGCATAGAAGTTTTCATTCTCTGCCACTTTATATGAAGGTATTTCTCCCTTTGCTATTTTAGTAAATATTGTTGCCATACTATAAAGTGATATCTAGTATTTCAAATTTGATTATTCCAGAAGGTACCTTAGCCTCTACTATTTCTCCCTTTTTATGACCCATAAGTGCCTGGCCTATAGGCGTTGCTGCCGCTAACTTCCCCGCTTTAAAATCTGCTTCACTTTCCCCAACAAGGGTAAATTCCATTATCTGATTTGTGTTAAGATTTTTAACCTTAACCTTATTGAGCATCTGGACCATCTCTGTTCCAATTAGAGATTCGTCAACAACTCGTGCATTTGCTACCAAGTCTTGGAGCTTTGCAATCTGTAGCTCCAAAAGCCCCTGAGCCTCTCTTGCAGACTCATATTCTGCATTCTCGGAAAGGTCTCCCTTGTCCCTAGCTTCTGCAATCTGAGCTGATATAACAGGTCGCTGTGCAATAGCTTCTGCCAATTCCTTTTTCAGGTTATCAAATCCCTCCTGGCTCATGTAATGTAGTGCCATAATTATCTATTATTTAATTTATTATTTATATTTTGGTTTTAATATTTCGGAATAGATGATCATTTTTTTAGCATCTATTTTTTCTTTTTGTGCCTGCTCAGTTTCTAAATTAGAATTTTCTTGAGGTTGCCTCTCCGCTACAATATCCTTAACAGACTTATAACCGCCTTCTACTAATTCTGGAGCATACTCTGGCTCTGGTATGGTTTCTAAAAACTCAGCAGGGCCTGAAACCGTTTGATACTGAGGTCGCGCGGGTTGTGCTGGAGTCGGCCTATTTTCTTTTGGAAACTCATAAACATCAACCTTAGGAAATACCTCTCCTCTTGGATAAGTCTTACGTCCTCTTTTGTCTGCTTTTTGGAAACTCCTTCCCAAAACTCTTCTTATTAAGTACCCTACTAAAGCGATACCAATAATAATATCTAAAAGTCGTCCCATAATATTAGATGTTTTTAATTTTTTCTAAACATACCTCTCTATCTAACTCCAATTGCTTTTTCAAATCATCCAAGGAGTTAAATTTGACCTCATTTCTTATCCTGTCAAGGAAAGTAATATGCATATCAAGACCATAAATATCCTGATCAAAATCAAAGATATTAGTTTCTATTGTCTTTATCAAGCCATTACCCGAAACTGTTGGCCTATAGCCAATATTAGTCATTCCATATAAGTCCAAGCCAATTGTATTCACCTTTACTAAATATACTCCATCTTCTGGAAGACATTTTAAAGGTTCATACAATTGCATATTTGCTGTAGGAAAACCTAAGGTCCTTCCCAGCTTTTGTCCAGCAACAATTACCCCATATAAGAAGTAGTCATAGCCTAACATTTTGGATGCCAGTTTGACATCCCCAGAAGCAAGGGCCTCCCTAATTTTCGTTGAGCTAATAGCATAGCCTTTTGTTGAATGAACTACATCTGCATTTATTACTTCTAAACCAAGGGATGTAGCTATTTCAGAGACTTCGCTAGCTCCAGCACTATTATTTCCGATTCTATTGTCATAGCCCAGAAGGATGGCCTTAGCTCCATATCTTTTCATTAGTTCAGTAAGATATGCCTCCGTTGAAAGCTCACTAAACTCTTTAGAAAAAGGAATAACCTCAACCTTATCCACTCCTAAACTATAAAGAATTTCTTCTTTTTCTTGGAGAGAAGTCAAAAGTCTTAAGTTACGAGCTTCCAGCTGCAACACATTACGAGGATGGGGCCAAAATGTAATTATCATGCTTTCATCCTTACGCGTCGCAGCAGCCTTCACAAGCTGTTCAATGACAAGACGGTGTCCAAGATGAACACCGTCGAAAAAACCGGTTGCTATAACCATCTTATTAATTCAAAATCTTGTCTATGTGGCAATGCAGGATGTTTTGCGTAAATTCTTGCTGCCACTTGATATAAGCCAGATCTTTCTGGTGTAAAACTTGTCGCATATTTAGCAACACCATCACTATATTCAACTGGATTGAAATCAAATCTCTCCTTGATATGATATCTACCCTTGTTATCCACTTGAGCAAATAGTACTTCAACTCCTATTTCCTCTGGTGCAAGGTCGCCAATATTCAGAACAACCTCTGCCTTAAATGCTGTACCTAAAGCAATGTTATTAACATTTTCACTTGGCATTGTAGCACAAACTACCTCAATATTCT
>CAYFMO010000048.1:0-9579 GCA_964344225.1 uncultured Muribaculaceae bacterium
CCTATGCTTCTATACAAAATAATGGCACCCATGTTCTTTCATACAACTTAAATATTGGTAGTATGGAAAACCGTGAGAGGTCTTCTGCTGAAATTGCAGATGTTTGTCGTAGGATTTTGGCTGACTATCCGCAGATTAAAAAAACCAGAGTTACGGAAGGTAGTGCGGGAATGGGAGGAGCTTCAACTGTTAATGTGGAAATTTATGGACACGATTTTAATACTACTGATGAGGTGGCTAAGATAGTTCAGGCAAAGATGATAGAAGAAGGAGGGTGTTCACAAGTAATACTTAGTCGTGATGAGTATGCACCAGAGTATCAAGTGGACTTTGATAGGACAAAGTTAGCCCTCAATGGCCTAAATAGCACCACTGCCGCGTCTTATTTAAGTGCCTGTATGAATGGTGCCACTATGTCCTATTATCGTGAAGATGGAGATGAATATGCTATTCGTGTGAGATATGCTCCAGAGTTCCGTACGGGTATTGAGGATATAGAAAACATTCTGATTTATACGCCAATGGGTTCTGCTGTGAGGATTAAGGACTTAGGAACAGTAGTGGAGAGTCAGGTTCCACCTAAAATTGAGAGAAAAAATAGAGAAAGGGTTATCACTGTTTCAGGAGTAGTTGCTTCAGGATATGCTCTTAGTGATGTTGTTAAATCAACAGAAAAAATTCTTGCAAATACAGAAATACCTTCGGAGTTGATGGTCCGTATAGGTGGTACTTATGAGAATCAACAGGAGACTTTCGGTCAATTACTTATGCTTATGATAATGATTATTATCTTAGTTTATATAGTGATGGCATCTCAGTTTGAGTCGTTGATGAGCCCATTTGTAATTATGTTCTCTATACCGTTCGCCGCTGTGGGTGTCTTATTAGGTCTTTTTATAACAGGGACGCCACTCGGGGTTATGGGGCTTATAGGGGTGCTAATCCTTATGGGAGTTGTGGTGAAGAATGGTATTGTGTTAATTGACTACACCATTCTTATGCGTGAGAGAGGAAAGTCGGTTGTTGAAGCCTCTGTTATTGCAGCAAAATCTCGTTTTCGTCCAATACTTATGACAACGCTTACAACAGTTCTCGGTATGCTTCCAATGGCTGTCGGTAGAGGAGAAGGAGCAGAAATGTGGCGTTCTCTCGGTATTGTTGTTGCTTGGGGACTTTCAATTTCAACAGTCGTAACACTAGTAATTATTCCTACACTCTACGCTTCTTTGTCAATATGGCAAGAAAAACGCGCTCTTCGTAAAGGCAAGAGACTAGAATGGGGTAGACTTTAATTTTTAAGAATATGAAAAGTATATTTATAGCATATGAACAGGCCTACTATATGGAAATAGTGGAGGCGATTGAAGAACTGGGATGTAGGGGTTTCACTTTATGGACATCTGTTGCTGGAAGGGGTTCTGAAACAGGGGAACCGCATATGGGAAGCCATTCATGGCCAGTTATGAATCATGCCCTTTTGGTTATGGTGGAAGATGAAAAAGTAGATGAAATTCTTGAAATGCTCAAGGAAAAAGACGAACTAACTCCCGAGTTGGGGATTCGTGCTTTCGTTTGGAATATTGAGAAATCATATTAGTGGCATTTTAAATCTTATTGTATTCCAATCGTAAATTATTTATATTTGCGATTGGAATTTTAAATATAATAATATGGATAAAGTAATAACAGATGCGAATTTCGAAGAAATTCTAAAAACAGAGAAACCAGTATTAGTAGATTTTTGGGCACCGTGGTGTGGCCCTTGTAAGGCATTAGGTCCGATTATTGAAGATTTAGCAAAAGACTATGAAGGACAAGCAGTTATAGGTAAATGTAATGTTGATGAAAATGATAATTTGCCTGTAAAATATGGAATTAGAAGTATTCCTACAATGCTTTTCTTTAAAGATGGTAAGCTTGTAGATAGGCTAACGGGACTTAATTCAAAAGAAGCAATTGCAACTAAACTAGATGCTTTGAAATAAGGCATCAGAAAATATAATATTATGAAACGTGTAGTTTTTTCGATACTATTTTTCCTAGTGTCAATGTTTGCTGGATTAAAGCTAAGTGCACAGCATTCATTTGGTGTTGTTGCAGGTTTAACTTTTAGTAATACGACTATTAGAGAAACAAATCTCTCAATGAGGACGCAATACCACGCAGGTCTTACTTATAGAGCAAAACTTCCTCTAGGATTTTCAATACAACCAGCCCTTCTTTACCACGTAAAAGCGGCAACTCTTGAAAATGTAGAAAGTTATGAAAATATAGATTTGAGTTCGGGATATTTGGAATTGCCGATTTCAATTCAATGGGGACCAGATTTAATGCTTTTCAGACCATTTTTGGATGTGACGCCATTTGTTGGTTATGGGGTGGATTTTAAAATGAAATCAGAAGGACAAGAACCAGTACAAAACTGGAAAGATGTAGCTTTAAATAGATTTGAATATGGTCTAGGTCTTGGAATTGGTTTGGAAATTTGGCGTTTTCAAGTGATTGGAAGATATAATTGGAATTTTGGGGCCCTTTATAGTGGGCAAGAAAATTTCAGTGCAGAGCCATATAAGAATGCGGTTCATGAAGCACTTCGTGGAAATACTTATGGGGCAGTAACTCTATCTGTAGCCTTTTTGTTTGGTAAATAGTATATGAAGGATCTTCCCAAACAGATAATAGAACTTTTAGGTGAGGATTGGCTCATAGTTCAACAAAAAATTAGGGAAGGGTTAAAGAGTGATATTCAGCTGTTGAATCAAACAAATGAGTCGCTATTAGAACATAGTGGAAAGCAATTACGTCCAATTTTATCTCTATTAGTATCAAAGGCTTGTTCTTCAGGTAAAAGAACAGATTTATCCCTTCGTTATGCAGCAGCTTCAGAGTTGTTGCATAACGCTACTTTGCTTCATGATGATGTGGCAGATGGGAGTGAGTCTCGTAGAGGTTATCCAACTATTATGTCCTTAATGGGTCCAGGCGTTGCTGTTCTTCTCGGTGACTATTGGCTTGTTAAGGCAATGGAACAGATTATTGGATTAGGAGAGACGGATACATCTATAATTCGAATTTTTGCTAAAACATTATCAGATCTCGCGGAGGGAGAGATGCTGCAGCTTGAAAAAGCAAATAGCTGTGATACTACAGAAGAAGATTATTTGAGAATAATTTACAGCAAAACGGCTTCGCTTTTTGAGGCCACAATGGTATCTGCTGCGCTTTCAGTTAATGCTCCAGAAGATGTTGTAGAGGCTATAAGGGAATATTCAGTTTCTTTAGGATATGCATTTCAAATAAAGGATGATATATTAGACTATAATGGTAATAATTCTGTTGGGAAACCTACTGGTGTGGATATTTTAGAGAAAAAAATTACTTTACCGTTATTAGGGGCTCTTTCTGCTGTTTCAAAGGAGGAGCAGGAGGAAATAAGAGAGAAGATAAGGAATATTGATGAAGATAGTAAGGCAGAAATTATAGCTTTTGTAAAGGACAAAAAGGGGGTAGAGTACTCGTTAAATCGTATTGATGAGTATGTTTCTAAAGCGATTTCTGCTTTAGATATACTTCCTGAGTCACAAGAAAAAGCTTGCTTAGTTGAGTTAGCATATTATACTGGTAAAAGACATAAATAAAACACAATGACTTTTGCGGATATTATAGGTAATGAGAATGCTGTTCAAGCACTTAAGGGAATGGCCGATAGCGGAAGGGTCGCTCACTCTATGCTGTTTTATGAGAATGACGGCTGTGGAGCATTGCCTCTTGCTTTGGCTTACCTACAATATCTTAATTGTACAGGAGAGAAAAACGGAGATGCGTGTGGACAATGCCAATCTTGTAAGCTAATGGCCAAGCTCATACACCCAGATGTGCATTTTATTTTTCCAGTTAATAGCGGTTCTAAGTCATCCTTGCCATCAAAAGACATAACTTCTGAAGTATATATCCAATATTGGAGAGAGTTAGTTTTAGATAATCCGTATTTCTTAGAGAATAGCTTGTCACAAGCAATAGGTATTGAAGGGAAAAATGGGGCTATAGCTATGGCGGAGGCAAAATCTATAGTTTCAAAACTTTCTCTAACAGCAGTAAGCGATGGTTATAAGGCTGTTCTTATGTATCTGCCAGAAAAAATGAACACAGTTGCTGCAAACAAGCTGCTAAAAATGGTGGAGGAGCCTCCACAAAAAACAATATTTATATTTATTACTCACGCTCCAGAGAAAGTATTGCAAACTATTGTTTCTCGTTGCCAGAGTTTGAGAGTGCTTCCTTTAGAAAAAGAAGAAATAGTAATTGCCTTAGTGAAGTCATTCTCTGTTCCAGAGGAAGATGCCAAGATTGCAACAGCCTCTGCATTTGGAAGTATAGGAAAGGCACTCTCTATCATAGGTGATAAAGAAGACTATAATTTTAATTTAGACCTATTTGCAGATTTTATGAATGCTCTGGTCTCAAAAGACCTAATGCAAGTATTAGAACTTGCTGAAAATATGGCAAGTTTATCTTCTAGAGAGAAACAAAAAGCTTTTTGTGCCTTTATGGCAGAAGGGTTTAGGAAAATATTTCTTTTGCAACAGGATATGCCAGAACTTGCTGCAATCCCTTTACAAGAAAAGGACTTTTATGAAAAAATGGCAAATAGATGCAATAGAAAATTTTGCTCTAGGGCAATAAGTTATATAGAAAAAGTGGTAGAGCTAATTGACAGAAATGTTAATGCTAAAATAGTTTTCTGTGATTTAGCGAATCGCCTATTTTTAACGATATAGAATGGAAAACAAGAATGAATTAAAAAGATATGATTGCTCACGTGGCTGTACTGTTGAAAGACTGGAGTCTGGGGAGCTAGAATGCAATTATAGACAAGGTTGTTGTAAACTTGAGGTTTATAATTGGCTTTCTGGAATTAATCAAGAGCAATTTGATAATTATTTTGAGGTAAGATTTAAAAATACTCGAAAGGCCATTTATGTAAATGCCTCGGGCCAGAGTCTTAAGATAGGGGATTTGGTCATTGTAGAAGCAACAAATGGTCATGACTTAGGAATTATTACCCTTGAAGGTCCTATAGTTGGACGTCAGATGAAAATTAAGTCTATAGATCGTCATACTGAGGAATTTAAAAAGATATACCGTAAGGCAAAGACTTATGATATAGAAAAATGGCAAGAAGCCATAGCGCGTGAGCATGAAACTATGATACGTGCCCGCCAGATAGCAGAAGAGCTAGGGCTAGAAATGAAAATCGGGGATGTCGAGTTTCAAGGAGATGGCTCAAAGGCTATTTTCTACTATATAGCTGATGGTAGAGTAGACTTCCGTCAGTTAATCAAACTTTTTGCTGAAGAGTTTAGGATTAGGATTGAGATGAAGCAAATTGGAGCTCGTCAAGAGGCAGGTTTGATAGGTGGTCTGGGTGTCTGCGGTAGAGAATTATGTTGTTCAAATTATATATCTAGTTTTCAATCAATTACAACTTCATCTGCGAGGTCGCAAGACCTTTCTTTAAATCCACAAAAACTTGCAGGTCAATGTGGTAAATTGAAATGTTGTCTAAATTATGAAACAGCATCCTATATTGATGCTCGCTCACGAATTCCGAAAGTTGCGAATCCTTTAGAGTTCGAAGATGGCCTAGCCTATTTGATGAAGACAGATATTCTTAAGGAGACCTTGTATTTCTCATATGATCCTCAGTCATTAGCGAACCTATATCCGCTTAAGGCAAATGAAGTTAGAGAGATTATAAAGATGAATCGCAATGGTGTTAAACCAGCTTCTTTAAAAGAGGAAGAAGTCGCACAGTCTCCAGAATTTGTAACCGCCGTTGGAGATGAGAACATTGATAGATTCGATGGTGCTCGTAAAAAGAAGAGGAAGGGAGGAAATAGACGAAGAAATAGCAATTCGCAAGGTCGAAAAGGTCAACGAAGGAATTTTAACAAGAAAGGAGGATCTTGATGAGGAAACTTTTCAAAAAGAATCTCCATATGGTTTTGTTGCCATTAGTCATGGCTATCTTTTTATCTTTGGCGTCGTGCTCCGAACCACCAGCTTATGAGAAATTTTTGGATATCCCTACCTATGAAAGAGAGAATGCATTCAAGTACAATCTAGATATGTCGGATAGCCTTTCGACTTATGAAATCTCTTTTTTTACAGGTTTAGATTGTGCTGAGGATGATTTTGCTATAATGAGGGATATTCAACTTGATATTACAATGTTCTCTCCTTCTGGAAAAGTTTATGCAGAGACAGTTTATATTTTGAAGAACAATTATTATGATTCAGATAATCTATCAAAATCATACAATATAAAATATCGTACAGGTCTGATTCCTAAGGAGTCAGGAAAATGGACAATGATAGTTAAGTTGCCTTATATCGATTCCTATAAAGGTTTAAGGGGATTAGGTTTAATCTTAGAGAAGCAGCAGAACTAATGGCAAAAAACAAATTAAGCAAATTTAAAGAAAACGAAACCTTCAAATGTCTCATCCAGCCATCTACAGATGAGGTCTTACGGAAAGATTATCATTTGAAGGGCCATTGGGGACAAGAGTTTTTTGGGAATGATAATCCCATAATTTTAGAATTAGGTTGTGGTAAGGGAGAATATACCGTAGACCTCGCAGAGCGAAACCCGTCATTTAATTATCTAGGAATAGATATCAAGGGAGCGCGACTTTGGAAGGGAGCTAAATATGCAACAGAAAACGGTTTAAAAAATGTGGCATTCATCCGTACACGTATAGAGTTCATAGAATCTTTATTTGCCCCAGGAGAAGTTTCAGAAATATGGATAACCTTTGCCGACCCACAAATTGGCAGAGAAAAGAAACGCCTTACGAATCCACTCTTTATGACTCGCTATCGTAATTTTCTTAAAAAAGGTGGAATCATTCATCTTAAAACAGATAGTCGCTATCTCCACGAGTATTCAAAAGCAATGGCAGAGCAAAATAATCTTGAAATTCTTGCCTGTGCTACAGATATTTATGGAGAGGACCACGACGAACTTTACAACAGTTCTCTAGGTTCTGTAAGTGGTCGCGATGCCATTGATGCTCTATTCGAAGTGCAAACTTTCTACGAGTCCCAATACCTAGTTCAAGGCATAAAAATTACCTATTTGGCTTTCACCATAGACTCAAAGAATGAATTTATATCGCCTATATGGGATGAAGAGCACTGGGGCGTAGAGCGTCATCGCTTCGTAATCCAATCTGGCCTTTCCGTCGAGTCGAAATTCTATCCCGCAGATTAGATAGCTTGGTTTTAGACTTCGGTCCAGTGGATACGGATACTTTTGCGTTCCATACCGCGGAACCAGGTCATTTGTCGTTTTGCAAATTGGTGGATAGCAGTTGCTAATTTTGAGCGCATTTCATTATAGCTTAATTCACCTATAATATATTGGGTAACAAATTTATACTCAAGACCGTAGTAGATTAGGTCTTCAGGAGTTATTGGTGCGTTACTCAATGTTCCTGAAAGTAGCCTTCTCACTTCTTCAACCATGCCTTCTTTGAGACGGGCGCCAAGACGACGATTGATACGGGCAATGCGTTCTTCCCTAGAGACCAATGTTCCTATGTAGTAAGTATTTTTAGGAAGATAGTTGGTCTTTTCGACAGGATGTTCTGCTTCATATATAGCTATCTCTAAAGCGCGGATAAGCCTTTTGCGACTATCGTAGTCGGTGGTATTGTGGAGTGGCTTAAGACTAGCTAACTTTGCAACTAGGGTTTCGTCGCTTTCTTTTTCAAGTTCTGCTCTCAGTTCTGGATTTGGTGGAACTTCAGGCAGGGAATAACCACAAGTTGCGGCTTCTATATATAGTCCACTGCCCCCGCAAAGAATTGGTAGGCACCCTCTTTCTCTAATGTCCTTATAGGCTTTTTCAAAATCTCGCTGATATTCAAAAATATTGTATTTTTCACCTGCATCAACTATGTCAATAAGATGATATGGGATTTCTCCATATTCTGCAAGGTCTTTCCCCGTGCCTATATCCATACCCCTATATACCTGACGAGAATCTGCAGATAGGATTTCACAATGATTTAAACTCTTCAGCTTTGATGAATCACTTTTCTCTTTTATCAAACTGTTCAGTGTTCTGGCAAGTTCAACCGCATATTTAGTCTTTCCTGAAGCCGTTGGACCTAGGATGCAGATTAAATCAATTTCGCCAGAAAGATATTTTGACAAAAGTTCTTCAGTGTTGATAATTTCAGCTGGAGGAGACTCTGCCATAGGCGGAATAGGAGTAAATGCTTTTTTTGCCATGATGCAAACTTACATAAAAATTGTTATTTTTGTAGTCGCAAAATCGGAAACTGTAGATAAACTGGATTTTGTAGAAAAAAGATAGAATACTATGGCAAAGGCAAAGAGCAGAGTAGAAATTAGAAATAAGAGGGCTTCATTTGATTATGAATTTCTTGAGACCTTCCAAGCGGGTATTGTGCTTACGGGGACAGAGATAAAATCCATAAGGGCAGGTAAGGCTTCTCTTGTGGATACTTATTGCTATTTCCATAATGAAGAACTCTTTGTAAAAAATATGCACATTGCAGAATATTTCTGGGGCTCTTGGGGAAGACACGACCCAAAGCGCGACAGAAAACTTCTACTCAATCGCAATGAATTAAGAAAGTTAAGCCGTGCTGTAAAAGAAAAAGGCCTAACCATTGTAGCAACAAAACTTTATATTGCAGATAATGGTTATGCCAAGTTACAAATTGCTCTTGCTAAGGGTAAAAAAGAGTACGACAAGCGTGCTTCAATTAAAGAAAAAGACCTTAGACGAGAAATGGAAAGACTATAATTGAAATGCTTTCTGAATCTTGTTTACGGAATCTAGAAGCTCCCATCCGAAAAACAGTACTATTTCTTGGGTCTTAATGCCATCACGAATTATTTCAACTCTTTCCTTATATGGCTTGCGACCTACGTGACCATAAGCTGCTGTAGGTTCATAGATTGGCTTCTTAAGACCAAACTTTTCTATGATTTTAGCAGGGCGAAGATCAAACAACTCATTAATCTTATCTGCAATTATCGCATCGTTAAGTCCTTTTGCTGCTGTTCCATAAGTGTTTACATATATGCTTAATGGTCTAGCGACTCCAATTGCGTATGAAATTTGCACAAGCATTTCCCTAGCAACTCCAGCGGCAACCATATTTTTTGCAATATAGCGAGCTGCATAGGCTGCAGAGCGGTCTACTTTTGATGGATCTTTTCCTGAGAATGCTCCACCGCCGTGAGCTCCTTTACCGCCATATGTGTCCACGATAATCTTACGACCAGTTAGGCCTGTATCTCCGTGGGGACCGCCAACCACAAATTTACCAGTAGGATTTACGTGGAGAATGTAATTACCATCAAAAAGAGCTGCTGTTCTTTTAGGGAGAGACTCAATAAGCATAGGAATTAAAATCTCTCTAACATCCTTACGGATTTTAGCCTGCATTGCTGCATCTACTCTATCTTGTCCATATTGAGCACAAGCATCAGAATAATTCATATTACCGAGAGAATCATCCACAAATTCATCATGTT
>CAYFMO010000049.1:0-9334 GCA_964344225.1 uncultured Muribaculaceae bacterium
TTTCATTATACATTTTTTCCTTATCGCAAGACACTAGAGTCCAGCCCAATAGAGCCACAAATGCCAGCCCCATTGCAATCCTCTTGCTTTTTTATCTTCGATTAAGGAACAGTTTCTAATTAAAATTTACTTTCTTAGGCAAATAAAAGGATTGCGTCGCACCAATATAAACAATAGGTAATTCTGTTTTAACTCTTTGGTTATCTATTTCTACATAATTAGAATAAGCGCGTGTCTTTAAAGTTTTGCCGTTCTGTTTAATTACCAAAAGAGGAGTGATGTCTTCGGGGTTTTCTATTTCGAACTCTGCGCCCTCAAATAGTTCCGTGTGTTTTACAAAGTTTTCAGCAGTATACTCATCTAGTGTTTTTGGGAATCCCATAACTTCGCATAGATATTTATTTAAATCTATGTTTCTTATTATTCCTCTTGGCTCTTGTCCTTTAGGATGATAGCCCCCAAGAAAAACATCTTCCATTGTATGGCGACTTGATATAAAATCCATGTTCGTTGCAGATAAAAAAATTTGTCCAATTATAGCCTGAAGATTTTTAGACGTGGCAACTTTCATATAGTCATCCTCTTCCACATCATAATATTTAATAAGTTCTCCATATTGGCTTGGGGTTAAATCTATGCCTGTTTTCTCTTTAAAGACTTTTCTTATGTCTGCTTTTGGATTTTCCGCAAGTACTTGCATTAATTTTTTACTTGATAATTCAACTTGAGCAAGGTTTAAAAATATTGAGTCTGCGCAAGTCTTATCATATTTTCCATAATCTTCTCTAGGAAAATTTATCATCGCTGTACCATGGTCTGGAACTACTACAACTGTAGTATTACCATCTTTTCGAGCCCAATCAACCACTGTTCCCACAGCATCGTCAAAGGCCTTAAACTCCTTAATTAACGTAATTGGATCATTTGCATGCGCCGCATAGTCCACTAAGCCTCCTTCTATTAACAAACAAAAACCTTCTTTATTTTTAGATAACAGTTCTATTGCCTTCATGGACATTTCAGTAAGCGATGGTTCTAAAGAAGAATCCCTGTCTATCTCATAACTCATCTCCCTTTTACTCCACAAAGCCCACATTTTCCCGTCTTTGTGTTTTCTAAATGCTTCTACATCATTCTTATAAAATGAAATGTTTTTCTCTTTTAGAGTTTCTTGAAAATCCTCATCTAAATAATTCACACCACTACCCATAACCACATCTAGCCCTTGAGAAACCATCTGTGATATAATTGCTTTGTACTCTTCCCTGTGAACCGTATGAGAAGCTATAGCCGCTGGTGTGGCGTGAAAAAACCGAACCGTTGTAACTGCTCCTATAGCTTTTCCATTGAGCTTTGCTGCCTCAAAGACAGTAACTAGTGGCTG
This sequence comes from uncultured Muribaculaceae bacterium, assembly GCA_964344225.1. Taxonomy (GTDB): domain Bacteria; phylum Bacteroidota; class Bacteroidia; order Bacteroidales; family UBA932; genus Cryptobacteroides. Next base: position 1,385 of record CAYFMO010000049.1, read on the forward strand.
AAACTTCTTTGTTGTATCAACATAAAACATATCTTGTCCAGGATAAGACTCTGGATACACAGAGATGTTAGCAGATGTATGCAGATGACCTGTCATATATGCTGACATTGCAGCAGAAGATGCTGGTACAGGCGCATTGGATTGATATGTTCTTACCATTCCTGTAATCAAGGAATCTATGTGTAAATAATTTTGTGTCGAATCTTGAGTAAATTTATACCATCTCGTAGCAGGTAAAACAGTACTTGATGTTCCGTCCGGAATCATTATAATAAGGTTTTTAGTCTGCTTCTCATTCTTATTACAAGCAATGAAGGAGAAAACTCCTACTAGTAAAAATAGTGCTATTCGAAAAATACGCTTCATATTATTATTGATTTTAAGTTGTCTAAATCCCCATTTTATCTTTCATATTTCTTAATAAATCAAAAGCCTGTAATGGTGTCATATTATTTAAATCCGCCTTCTCTAAGTCTTCCTTTAATGAAGAAAGTAATGGGTCGTCTAACTGAAAGAAAGAAAGTTGTAACGAGCCGTCCCCTTGAACCCTTCCTTCTTTTACATTGTGCGGTTTGATTATTTTCTTTGTTTTAGGTTTCTTTTCATCCAAAGCCTCAAGATTTGCCAAAGTAAGCTCTGCTGAATCTAACACCTGTTGTGGCATACCTGCCATTCTTGCAACATGGAGTCCAAAACTATGTGCCACTCCGCCAGGTTGTAACTTACGTAAGAAAATCACATTTTTCCCCACTTCTTTAAAAGAAATATGGAAATTTTTAACTCTCGGATAAATTTCTTCTAGGTCATTAAGCTCGTGATAATGGGTCGCGAATAGAGTTTTTGCTCCGTGACCATATTCATGAATATACTCTACAATAGCACGAGCTATGGACATGCCATCATATGTAGACGTTCCACGACCAATCTCATCCAAAAGCACAAGAGATCGCGAAGATAAATTATGCAGAATCATTGAAGTTTCTAGCATTTCCACCATAAACGTTGACTCTCCACGCGATATATTATCCGACGCACCGACGCGGGTAAATATCTTATCACAATAACCAAGCTTTGCAGATTTTGCTGGTACAAAACTTCCAACTTGCGCCATTAGGCATATCAAGGCCGTTTGCCTTAAAAGCGCCGACTTTCCTGACATATTTGGACCAGTAAGGATAATAATCTGTTGTGACTCTTGGTCTAAGAACACATCATTTGGAACAAATTCCTCACCTATCGGCATCATAGTTTCAATAACAGGATGACGACCATCTACAATATCAACTGTTCCACTCCCATTGACCTCTGGGCGACAGTATTTATTTGCAATGGCCAAATCTGCGAATCCAGAAAGCACATCCAAACGTGCTAGGATTCGGCTATTTTTCTGGACAGAAGCAATGTTTTCTTGAATCTCACCCACTAACTCTCCATAAAGTTTCGTTTCTAAAGCTAGAATCTTTTCTTCTGCTCCTAATATCTTTTCCTCGTACTCCTTTAGTTCCGCTGTAATATATCTCTCGGCGCTAACCAAGGTTTGTTTCCTAATCCAGTTTTCTGGAACCTTATCTTTATGGGTATTTCTTACCTCGAGATAATACCCGAAAACGTTATTAAAACCGATTTTTAATGAACTAATACCTGTTTTTTCTGTTTCGCGTTGCTGGACTTCCAACAAATATTCTTTACTATGGTGCGCAAGATTTCTTAGTTCATCTAGCTCTTCACTTACGCCATCAGCTATTACATCTCCCTTTCCTATTGCCGCTGCAGTCTCGCTATGGATAGTCTTTTTTATGCGATTTAAAATTGGTTCACAATCAGCCATTTCTGCCATCATCGAATCCAATGCCTCAACTCCCTTGCCTTTACAAAGCTTAGTAATAGGGGAAATTTGAGCTAGCCCTCTGCTTAATTGAAGTATTTCTCTTGGCAAAATCTTAGCAGCTGCGGCTCGAGATGTTATTCTTTCCATATCCCCCACTTCCCCTATCATCTTCTGTAACTCCAGCAGCTCCTGCCTATTTTCTGCAAAATATTGTACTACAGAATATCTTTTTTCTAACTCATCTATATCCATAATAGGCATTGCTAGCCATGTTCTAAGCATACGAGCCCCCATTGGAGAAGAACATTTATCCATTACCTCAACAAGACTTTTGCCATCCTTACCAGCAAGAGAGTTAAAAATTTCAAGGTTGCGGAATGTAAACTTATCCATCCAGACAAATTTATTCTCATCTATTCTTGAGATAGAGCAAATATTACTCAAACCATAGTGCTGGGTTTGCTCAAGATACATAAGCAATGCCCCCGCAGAGATTATTCCTAATTGATAGTTGTCAATGGCAAAACCTTTCAAAGAGTCCACTTTAAGCTGTTTCGTTAGCTTTTGGACAGCTGTGTCGTAAACAAAGGCCCAGTCTTCTAGACTTGATATATAATAGTGGCTACCAAAGCGCTCCCTTACTCCTTTCTCATAGCCCCTACGAACCAAAAGTTCCTTTGGAGCAAAAGAGTCTAATAAAGTTGCTATATAATCTAATGCTCCCTCTGCTACTCTAAATGCTCCTGTCGAAACATCTAAAAATGCAGCACCACAACGCTCTTTATCAAAAGTAAGGCCTGCAATAAAATTATGTTCTTTTTGTTCAAGGAGTTGATCAGAAAAAGCAACACCTGGAGTCACAAGCTCTGTAACCCCCCTTTTAACAATGCCTTTGGCAAATTTGGGGTCCTCAAGCTGGTCACACACGGCAACCTTATATCCAGCACGCACAAGCTTAGGAAGATAATTTTCCAAAGAATGATGTGGTATACCAGCCATCGGAATTGCATCTGAATCGGAGCCAGAACGTGAAGTAAGAACTATTCCTAAAACCTTACTTGCCGTAACTGCGTCATCTCCAAATGTTTCATAAAAGTCACCACACCTAAAAAGAAGCATAGCGTCCGGGTGCTCTGCCTTCACGGAGAAAAACTGCTTCATCATTGGAGTAAGCTTTGGTTTCTTTGTTGCCATAAATCTTCCTTGTCAGTTTTTATATTCAATGTTCTACTCCTGACATCTCGCAAAGATAACAATTTATAGCAAATATTTTGTTAATTTTGAAGCCGTAATTAATATTGTCGTCCTATGGGCTCCGCAGAAAGACAAACACCAAACAATAAATGAAAAGAGTATTAATCATATCTTATTACTGGCCGCCTTCGGGAGGTTCTGGCGTACAAAGATGGGTGAAGTTTGCTAAATATCTGCCCACACTAGGATGGCAGCCTGTTATTTATACCCCAGAAAATCCTGAGCTAATAGCGACAGATGAAACTTTGGAAAAAGAAGTTCCTAACTCGGTAGAAGTAGTCAAAAGAAAGATTTTTGAACCTTATGGTCTCTACAGGGCATTAAGTCTCAAAAAAGGAAATAAAACAAAGAAAAATAAAGAAGAAGTTAATCCAATAAACGCTCAGGAAAAGAGCTTTGGGCAAAAATTTTCTATGTGGATAAGAGGAAATTTCTTCATACCAGATCCACGCTGTTTTTGGATAAGGCCCTCCATTAGATTCCTTAAAAAATATCTTCAAGAAAATCCTGTAGACCTTATTATAAGCACGGGGCCACCACATTCTATGCATTTAATTGCCAGAAAAGTAGCTTTACATACAGGGCTTCCTTGGATAGCAGATTTCCGTGACCCTTGGACTAAAATGTTTTATTTCAAGCATTTAAATTTGAGTTCCTGGGCTGAAAAAAGACATATAAAGCTTGAAAAACAGGTGCTAGATGGCGCCACTGCTATTGTTGCGGTATCTCCACTTGTTCAAGAAGAGTTTCAATCTATGACCAAAACTCCCGTTCATCTAATTACTAACGGCTATGATGGAGAAGACTTTGAGCAAATTGTGGAAGCAGATAGGTATTTTAATATTACACATACTGGCCTCTTTGCAGCTGATGGCAATCCTACAACCCTATGGAAAGTTCTAGCAGAAAAATGTACTGAAAATGAAGAGTTTGATAAAATGCTTAAAATTAGACTCGTTGGGAAAACGGATGATGCTATAGTCCACTCTATTAAAGAAGCTGGTTTATATAAACACCTAATTGATTTAGGCTATAGAGACCACATAACCGCTGTAAGAGAACAAAAAGCGGCATCTCTATTGATACTCCCACTTAGAAAAGAGCCTGAATATAGAGCAACTTTACCAGGTAAACTCTTTGAATATCTTGCTTCAGAAAGACCTGTTTTAGGCATAGGACAAAAAGATGGCGCTATGGCACGAATCCTTAATGAAACGAAAGCAGGAGTCGTTTATGATTGGGAGGAAGAGGCTTCAATTAAGGCTTACATTGACAAAAGCTGGGAAGACTTTGAAAAAGACTGTCTTGAAACTGAAACTGAAAATATAGAGAAGTACTCTAGGAAGAACCTTAGTAAAGACATGGTTACCCTAATGGATTCTCTGTTATAATAAATAGATTGCCATTGCTAATAGAGCTGCACGTGTCAAACTGACGTGAAAAGCGAATCAAAAACTATAACAATAATATAAAATGAACAAAATAAACCTTAAAAATCATAGCTTAAAACAAGCCTTAATTTATTTGGGCATTATCGTTTTCTTTTTAGTCCTAGCCTATGGATTTGTACCAGAAGTTCTTAGTGGTAAAATTGTCAACCAGTCAGATATTTCTGGATGGAAAGGTATGGCTCAAGAGGCAATGACTCATAATAAAGCTAATCCTGATGACCATACATACTGGACAAATTCTATGTTTGGCGGTATGCCTACGACTACTACAATTGACGATTTTGAGGGAGACTTAACTGAGCCTATATATAAGTTCCTTCTAATTGGGAAACGACCTGCCACTTATTTATTCCTTGCATTATTAGGTGGATTTTTGCTTATGCTTTCAATGGGAGTAAATACGGTGTTGGCGGTTGGCGGAGCTATAGCAATTACTTTTTGTTCATATAATCTGCAAATAATTCAGGTGGGACACAATACCAAAATGCAGGCTATTGCATATTTTCCTTGGGTCCTTGCCGCTCTAATCTATACCTATAAAAAAGCGCTTAACTGGGCAGACGGGCAAAATTGGAAAGCCTGGGTGCCACAAACCCTTTTGGGAGCTACTCTTTTTGGCTTTGCCCTGAGTTTTCAAATTAAAGCAAACCATCCGCAAATTACTTACTATTTAGCAATTGTTATTTTCCTATACGCAATTGTACTTTTTGTTGGTCTTGTAGCAAAACGGGCAAGGCGAGTAAAAATAGGGCGGTTTTTCATTGCTTCTGCTCTTCTATTAGTAATAGGCATTTTAGGCATAGCAACGAATACAAATAAGCTCCTTCCTACTTATAAATATACCCCTTATACGATGAGGGGTGGCTCTGAGTTGGTTTCAGAAGAAAGCAACGCTAAAGGCCTTGAGTTAGACTATGCGACTGCTTGGTCATATGGAATTGAGGAAACACCAAACCTTATGATTCCTAATTTTAATGGTGGTTCTTCTGCTGGAGCTCTTAATATAGATTCAGAAACTGGCCAGCTTCTTAAAAAATATGGGCAGCCAAATTTAAAACAGACCTTAAAATATATGCCTTTATACTGGGGGCCACAACCATTTACAGCGGGTCCTATGTATATGGGAGCATTTTCTATCTTCCTATTTATGTTGGGACTTTTCCTCTTCAGGGGCAAAGAAAAATGGTGGTTACTAATAGCTACGATTTTGGCAATTTTCCTTGCTTGGGGTAGCCATTTTATGAGTTTTACAAAGTTGTGGTTTGACTATGCGCCTTTATATAACAAGTTTAGAACAGTTTCTATGGCCTTAGTTATACTGCAAGTCACTGTGCCGCTATTAGGCTTTATTGTGCTCGACAAGATTATAAAACGCAACTATAACAAAGCACAATTGTCAAAGGCTGGCCTAGCAGCTTTTATACTTACTGCTGGTTTTTGCATTTTTGCTTGGTTGGTTCCTGGCATTGCTGGCTCGTTTACTAGTGCGAATGACGCGAGCTTACCTGATGTCTTACAAGAGACTCTTGCGGCAGATAGGGTAAACCTACTTAAGGCAGATGCAATACGTTCATTTACTGTTATAATGCTTGCTTTTGTGTTAATTTTTGTTTTATACCAGTCAAAAGATGAAAACACATATAAAAAGCGCGCAAAGCTTATACCTTATGCTGTGATTGTTTTGGTTATTTTTGACCTAATCCCTCTTGGAAAAAGATATCTTAATAGTGAACATTTCATCACTCCACGCGAATTTGACAATGCTTTTGCATTAAGGCCTGTGGATGAAATAATTCTTGAAGACAAAGACCCAAATTATAGAGTACTTGACCTTAGCGTCAATGTATTTAATAGTTCTGTCCCAAGTTACCACCATAAAAACATTGGTGGCTACAGCCCTGCAAAACTGCGCCGATATCAAGACTTGATTGAACATTATATTACTGATGAAATTAATGCTATATATGGAGCGGCACAGAACAGCCAAACTATTTCTGATATAGAAGAAAAACTTCCATACCTTCCTATTCTTTCAATGCTGAATGACAAGTACATAATTCTTGGTGGCGAATATAATCCTATAAGAAACTCTTATGCAATGGGGCACGCCTGGTTTGTGGAAGATTTTGCAGAAGCAAAAAATCCAAATGAAGAACTTGCCTTGATAGGTGAAATTGATTTACATAGTTCTGCTGTTATTGGCTCCGATTTTAGACCAGAGAAAACAGATGTTTCGCTTGCTTCTGATACTGATTCAAGAGAGCTTTTGCTAACTTCGTATAAGCCAAATGAACTCCGATATTCGTATAGCTCTACTATAGAAAGCGCCGCTATTTTTAGTGAAATTTTCTACCCAGAAGGATGGAAAGCTTGGCTGGAGCCTCTTGGACACGATGGCAAGGTGAAAAATGGAGAATATGAAGCTTCCGACAATGCTGAAGAATTAGAATTATTTAGAGCAAACTGGATGTTGCGGGGCGCTGTTCTTCCTGCAGGAGAATATGAAATCATAATGCGTTTTGAACCAGAATCATATAAAATAGGAGCCAACATCTCACGTGCTAGCTCCATATTGCTAATTCTCCTCCTATTAGGCCTTAGCGGTTTCTGCGTTTATACACGACGAACTCAAAAGTAAGACCTGAGTTTTCATCAGTTATTGGCGGCGCCTTCAATTCGACTTCCCAGACATCTAGGTTGATTTCAGGAAAGAAGGTATCTGCATCTTCGATGATGGTATGGACATGCGTGATATAGAGTTTATCTACGTAAGCCATAGCTTGCTCATAGATTTGTCCGCCACCCATTACAAAACAAATTGACTTCTGCTCTTCATTCTCCCCTGCTCCTTTAGATTCAGCATCAGTTATATGCCTCGAATTTTCTATTGCTTTTGATGCTAAATCAAAGGCTTCCTGAAGTGAATTCGCCAAGAGCGTCCCTTCAGGAGCCTGTGAAGACCTTGTAATTACTATGTTTGTACGCTTTGGAAGGGGTCGACCTATGGACTCATAGGTCTTGCGTCCCATAATCACAGGGTGCCCCGTAGTTGTCCTACGAAAATACTTTAAATCCTCTGAAAGATGCCAAAGAAGTTGATTATCTCTACCTATGGCACCATTCTCAGCTATTGCCACTATTAATGCCTTCTGCATCGTCCTAATTAATCTCTTACTTTAATTCTTGTCTTTCTCATAGACTTGCGACTCTTCTCAGCAGCAAATCCCATCACATGACTTTCAACAGAAGCCTCTAGAGTACTACTTAGTTTAGTCTGATCTTGAGCTGCTACTGCCTCTACGAAATCACGGACTAATGCCCAGTCGCCACCACCGTGACCTGCACCTTTATAGTCATCTAATTCCTCAACTTCTCTTGACCAAACTTTTGTTTTGCCTGTCTTAAAATCCCAAGCCA
>CAYFMO010000050.1:0-9234 GCA_964344225.1 uncultured Muribaculaceae bacterium
ACTCTTGAAGCATACGCTTCTCATTTCTAAGAATAACCTCTGGAGCCTTAATTTCAATAAGTCTCTTAAGACGATTATTTCTAATAATAACTCTCCTATATAGGTCATTAAGATCTGATGTTGCAAAACGTCCTCCATCTAGTGGAACTAATGGTCTTAAATCAGGTGGAATAACTGGAATGATTTTTAGAATCATCCACTCAGGTCGATTTACATCCTGTGATTCCTGGAACCACTTCACAATACCAAGTCTCTTAAGAGCTTCAGCCTTTCTTTGTTGTGAAGTTTCATTCCTCATTTTAGTACGTAGTTCCTTAGCAAGTGCGTCAACATCTATTTCTTGTAGAAGTTTAAATATTGCCTCAGCACCCATATCAGCAACGAATTTATCTGGATCGTCAGCTGGCATATTATATTGCTCTGGCATTCTTGCATATAATTCTAGATACTCATCCTCTGAGATAAGATCATACTTTTGAAATCCAGAAGCACCAGGATTAATTACTATATATTTCTCATAGTAAATTACAGAGTCCAATTTTTTAGCCGGAATGCCAAGAAGAGCTGCAATCTTGTTAGGTGCAGACCTGAAGTACCATATATGAGCAACAGGAACTGTTAACTCAATATGTCCCATTCTCTCTCTACGAACTTTCTTTTCTGTAACTTCAACACCGCAACGATCACAAACGATACCACGATAACGTATTCTCTTATACTTACCGCAATGACATTCATAATCTTTTGTGGGTCCAAAAATTTTCTCACAGAAAAGACCGTCTCTCTCTGGCTTATAGGTCCTATAGTTTACGGTTTCTGGCTTCAATACCTCTCCAGAAGATCTTCCTTTGATATCTTCTGGAGATGCAAGAGCTATGCTGATTCTTTCGAAATTGCTTTTAACCTTATTTTCTCTATTAAAAGTCGACATTTTTCTAAAATTTCAAATTGTCTATAATTAATCCAAAGTAACTTTGAGTCCAAGACCTCTAAGCTCGTGAAGCAATACATTAAGTGATTCAGGTATACCAGAACTTGGCATCAAATCTCCCTTAACAATAGCTTCATATGCTTTTGATCTACCTGCTACATCATCAGATTTCACAGTTAGGATTTCTTGAAGAATATTAGCTGCACCAAATGCTTCTAGTGCCCAAACCTCCATCTCTCCAAAACGCTGACCTCCGAATTGTGCTTTACCACCAAGAGGTTGCTGTGTAATTAGAGAGTAAGGTCCAATACTACGAGCGTGCATCTTATCATCAACCATATGTCCTAGCTTAATCATATAGATAACTCCGACAGTAGCTGGTTGGTCAAATAAATCTCCTGTTCCTCCGTCTCTTAGGTATGTTCTACCATATCTTGGAAGTCCAGCCTTATCTGTATACTCAGTTATTTCATCAAGATTAGCTCCGTCAAAAATAGGAGTACTAAACTTAACGCCTAATTCTTGTCCTGCCCAACCAAGAACAGTTTCATAAATCTGTCCAAGGTTCATACGTGAAGGCACACCTAGAGGGTTAAGTACGATATCAACTGTGGTACCATCTTCAAGGAAAGGCATATCCTCCTCTCTTACAATCTTTGCGATAATACCCTTGTTACCGTGACGACCTGCCATCTTATCTCCCACTCTAATCTTCCTCTTCTTAGCAATGTAAACCTTAGCAAGTTTCATTACACCATTTGGAAGCTCGTCACCAATCTTAATTTTATCAACAACTCTCCTACCTTTAGCAATTTGCTCTTTATGAGCAATTATATAGTTGTTAATAAGCTCTTTAATAAGATTATTAGAGTTCTTATCTGAAGTCCATTTGCTTGAATTGATATTCTCGTAATCTATTTCTTTAATATCATCAAAAGTAATAGACTTACCTTTAGCAATAATTTCTACTCCATATAAATCGCTAATTCCCGCACTCTTCTTACCATTGACAAGAATAGCAAGTTTTTCTAGGAACCTAGCTCTCAAAGCCTCTAACTTAGCTACAATCTCACTTTCAACCTTCTCAATCTTAACTTTTTGATCAGCCCTAGAAGTTCTCTTGTTGCTCTTAGCCGCTTTTTCATATAGAGCAGTATTAATAACTGTACCACTCAATGAAGGAGAAGCCTTAAGTGAAGCATCCTTAACGTCACCAGCCTTATCTCCAAAGATAGCGCGAAGTAATTTCTCTTCTGGTGAAGGATCTGTCTCCCCCTTAGGAGTAATCTTACCTATCATTATATCACCTGGCTCTACTTGAGCACCAATTCTAATGATACCATCTTCTCCTAATTCTTTAGTTGCCTCTTCGCTTACATTAGGAATGTCTGAAGTAAGTTCTTCCTCTCCACGTTTAGTATCACGAACCTCTGTAATATACTCGTCAACATGAATTGAAGTAAGTATATCTTCACGAATCATACGTTCAGAAATTACAATAGCGTCCTCATAGTTATAACCCTTCCAAGGCATAAATGCCACTTTTAGGTTTCTACCAAGAGCAAGCTCGCCATTCTCTGTTGCATAACCTTCTGTTAAAACCTGTCCTTTAGCAATACTATCACCCTTGCGAACAATAGGCTTTAAAAGGATAGTTGTACTTTGGTTAGTTCTTCTATAAGCAGGAAGTTTATATACGGTAATTTCTGGACAGAAGCTTACAAACTTCTCATCTTCAGTTTTTTCATATTTAACGTGAATCTCATTTGCATCCACATAAATAACCTCACCTTTACCTTCTGAAATTATCTGAGTTCTAGAATCAAGACACACTCTTCTCTCAAGACCAGTACCAACAATTGGGGATTCTGGATTAAGAAGTGGGACTGCCTGTCTCATCATATTGGCGCCCATCAAAGCACGGTGGGCGTCATCGTGCTCAAGGAAAGGAATCAATGAAGCAGCTACAGAAGCAATCTGGTTAGGAGCAACGTCCATATAGTGTACCTCTTCTTTAGTAACTACTGGGAAGTCAGCACCGTAACGACATTGAATTCTATCTTCTGAGATATTTCCTTCTTCGTCCATTTCGATGTTAGCAAGTGAAACCATTTGGTTCTCTTCTTCCTCTGCACTCATATATACCCAGCCTTCATTCGATAAATTTGCCTTACCATCTACAACCTTACGATAAGGAGTTTCGATAAAGCCCAAATCATTAATTCTTGCATACACACAAAGCGAAGAAATTAGACCAATGTTAGGTCCCTCTGGTGTCTCAATTGGGCAAAGACGACCATAGTGTGTATAGTGAACGTCACGAACCTCGAAGCCTGCTCTATCTCTAGAAAGACCTCCTGGTCCCAATGCAGAAAGACGACGTTTGTGAGTCATTTCTGAAAGCGGGTTTGTTTGGTCCATAAACTGTGATAACTGGCTAGTTCCAAAGAATGAGTTAATCACAGATGATAGAGTCTTTGCATTAATGAGGTCAGTAGGAGCAAATTGCTCGCTATCTCTAACATTCATTCTCTCGCGGATGGTACGAGCCATTCTTGAAAGACCGATACTAAATTGGTTTGCTAACTGCTCACCAACTGTTCTAATACGACGGTTGCTCAAGTGGTCAATATCATCAACTACTATTTTTGAATTAATAAGTTGGATGAGATATTTGATAATCTCAATAATATCGGTATTGGTAAGCACCCTAGTTGCTTCATCTATTTCTAGATTCAACTTTTTATTTAAACGGTACCTACCTACATCGCCTAAATCATATCTCTTTTCAGAGAAGAATAGCTTATCAATTACATCTCTTGCTGTAGCCTCATCAGGTGGTTCTGAATTACGAAGCTGTTTGTAAATATAATTAATAGCCTCAATTTCTGTATTTGTAGGGTCTTTCTGAAGAGTATTGTAAATAATTGCATACTCGTTAACATTAGCTTCCTCTTTTTGTAGAAGAATTGTTGTTACGTCTGTTTCAGAAAGTCTTTCTATAATTTCATCGTTGAGTATTTCACCACGTTCTACTATAGCCATGGTTCTCTCAACAGGTATAACTTCTCCTGTATCATCATCGACAAAGTCCTCATTCCAAGTTTTAAGAACTTTTGCAGCAAGTTTTCTTCCTTCGTACTTCTTTAAATTTGATGGAGTAACTTTAATTTCATCTGCTAAACCAAATATGTCGATAATGTCTTTATCTCCATTGTAACCAATAGCTCTAAGTAGAGTAGTTACTGGTAATTTTTTCTTTCTATCAATGTATGCATACATGACATTGTTAATGTCAGTTGCAAATTCTATCCATGATCCCTTGAATGGAATAATTCTAGCAGAATAGAGCTTAGTACCATTTGCGTGGGTGCTCTGTCCGAAGAATACGCCTGGAGATCTATGGAGTTGAGACACAATGATTCTCTCAGAACCGTTGATGACGAATGTTCCGCCTGGAGTCATATAAGGGATATTACCCAAATAAACATCCTGGATTATAGTATCAAAATCCTCATGCTCTGGATCGCTGCATGATAGGCGAAGTTTTGCTTTAAGAGGAACACTATATGTCTGTCCTCTGTCAAGACACTCATCAATCGAATACTGAGGTGGGTCTATAAAATAGTCGATAAACTCAAGTTTATAGTTATTCCTTGTGTCCTCGATTGGAAAAATTTCCTGAAACACCTGATAAAGACCTTCATTACGACGATTCTCTGGAGTCGTATCTAATTGAAAAAAATCCTGGAATGACTTTAATTGAACGTCAAGAAGATCTGGATATTCAAGAAGAATTTTTGATGACGCGAACGAAATTCGCTGATTAGTAGTCTTTTTTGACATCTTTCTACCTTTAATTGAAAGTAAATCTTTTATACGACAAAAGGTTTAGAGCCTTCTTAGACTCTAAACCTGATTTTTCCCCAGCTGTGGGGAAAGAGATGAGACTATTTAATCTCAACCTCTGCTCCTGCCTCTTCGAGGGCAGCTTTAAGAGCCTCAGCCTCTGCTTTAGAAACCTTTTCTTTTACTGCAACTGGTGCTTGGTCAACGATATCCTTAGATTCTTTTAATCCAAGACCTGTAGCTTCTTTAACAGCTTTTACTACTGCTAATTTAGCTGCTCCAACTGATTGAAGTAATACGTCAAACTCTGTTTGCTCTACCTCTGCTGCTGCACCTGGTGCTGCTGCTACCACAGTTGCTGCTGCTGGCTCAATTCCGTACTCATCTTTAAGGATCTGTGCAAGCTCCTGTACATCTTTTACAGTAAGGTTTACTAACTCTTCTGCAAGTGCTTTAATATCTGCCATAATAATTTTATTTATTTAAATTGTTTTTAATTCTTTTAATTATTCTGCCGCCTTTTCTTCTGCTACTTCTACTTTAGGTGCTTCTTCAACCTTTGTTTCTTCTGTTTTTTCTACAGATTCTGTTTTCTCTGGTTTTACTGCATTTTCCTTGTTTTCAAGAGCAGATAGAACATTGCGGATTGGTGACTGAAGTAGACCAATGATATCTCCAATAAGTTCTTCACGTGATTTGATAGCGTAAAGAGATGCTAGAGAATCTTCTCCAATGAAAACTGGCCACTCCTGGATATAAGCACCCTTAAGTAGAGGCTTTTTTGATCCTTCGTCATTAAATTTCTTAATTACTTTTGCTGGTGCATTAGCAACATCTGTATACATGATAGCTGTTGGTCCTGAAAGTACAGAAGTCAGCTTCATCATCTCTTCATTTTCAGATGCTTCTAGAACTTTTGTAAGAAGAGTATTCTTAACAACAACAAGTTTTACATTGTGGTTGAAGCACTCTCTACGAAGTTGCGATGTCTTCTCAGCATTTAATCCTGCGATGTCAGCAATATAGAAGTTAGGTGTTAACTCTAGTTGTGCTGTAATCGCGTTAATAATATCAAGTTTTCCTTCTTTTCTCATAACGTTTATATTTTTACAGCACTAGTCTAGTGATTTAAGATCTATACGAATACCTGGGCTCATTGTAGAGCACATGTTGACTGACTGCATATAAGTACCTTTTAAAGCCTGTGGTTTTAATCTAACAACTGTGTTTAAAAGTTCTTTTGCATTATCAAGAATTTGTTCAGCAGTGAAAGATACCTTTCCTATAGCAGCGTGAACGATACCAGTTTTATCTACCCTGAAATCGATTTTACCTGCTTTAACCTCTTTAACTGCTTTACCAACCTCCATTGTAACTGTACCAGTCTTAGGATTTGGCATAAGTCCTCTTGGCCCTAAAATTCTACCAATAGCACCTACCTTAGCCATTACTGATGGAGTACAAATGATAACATCAACATCTGTCCAACCAGCTTTGATTTTATCAATATACTCGTCTAGACCAACGAAGTCTGCTCCGGCTTCTTTAGCCTCTTCCTCCTTATCTGGAGTACAAAGAACTAATACCTTAACATCCTTACCTGTTCCGTGTGGAAGTGTTACTACACCACGAACCATTTGGTCAGCCTTACGTGGGTCTACACCAAGTTTAATATGAAGCTCTACTGATGCATCAAATTTTGTATAGGTAATTTCCTTTACAAGTTCACATGCCTCAGCAAGCTTATATTCTGCAGCAGCATCATATTTTTCTAAAGCTGCTTTTTGATTTTTTGTAAGTTTACTCATTTGCTTGTGAATTAATTAAGTTCTGGAAATTCTCCTTCTACTTTGATACCCATACTTCTTGCAGTACCTGCCACCATTGTCATTGCTGATTTTAGTGTAAAGCAATTTAAGTCTGGCATTTTTGTTTCTGCAATCGCCTTAACCTGATCCCAGGTAACGGTACCTACTCTCTTTCTGTTTGGCTCATCTGAACCTGAAGAAATATGTGCCGCCTCTTTCAATTGAACTGCCACTGGTGGCTGTTTAATTTCAAAAGAGAACGATTTATCACTATAAACAGTGATAACTACTGGCAACACCTTTCCTGCGCTTTCTTGAGTACGGGCATTAAACTGCTTGCAGAAATCCATAATATTTAAGCCCTTAGAACCTAGTGCAGGCCCTACAGGTGGTGATGGATTTGCTGCGCCACCTTTAATCTGGAGTTTAATAAATCCTGTGATTTCTTTTGCCATAATTAATGATTATTCTTTAGTTACTTGTGTAAAGTTGAGTTCTAATAATGTCTTACGGCCAAAAATCATAACCGCAACCTTTAGTTTACTTCTATCTTCGACTATTTCTTCTACTGTACCATCAAAACCATTGAAAGGGCCATCTGTGATTTTAACAGGATCACCTACATTGTAATCGATAACTGTCTCTGCCTCAGCATTAGCTAACTCGTCCTGCTTTCCTAATATCCTTCTAGCCTCATCCTCTCTAATAGGAATAGGCACTCTTTCCTCATTAACCGAATCACCTCTACTCAATTCTCGTTTCTCTGTCAAAAAACCAGACATGTGAGGTACGTGATTACGTATAATATACTGAAGCTCTCCAGTAAGTTCAGCCTCAATAAGCACATAGCCAGGATAGAAAAGACGCTCAGTAGCGATACGTTTACCATCCCTAATTCTATATACTTTTTCTGTCGGAACTAAGACTTGTGAAACCAAGTCCTGAAGACCACATCTTTCTATCTCTCTTTCGAGATATTCTTTGGCTTTTTTCTCCTTTCCTCCGGCTGCTCTTAGTACATACCATTTTTTACCGCTCTCGCTCATAAATCAAGGTATTTTATAATGAGTAAATAGCCTGCATTAAATGCTGGAAAGTAAAATCCATCGCGAAGATAACAAAAGCAAAAATTAAAGAAGCAACCATTACTACAACAGCTGAATTCTGTAATTTTTTCCATTCTGGCCAAGTTGTTTTCTTAGTCAGCTCCAAATGGCATTCCTTTAGATAGTTAATAAACTTTCTCATCTTTACTTTTAATGGACGCTGTAGGTTGGAAGCATGTAACAACGTCTGTTAAACATTACCAAATCGTAACCTTTGATATTTGCAGGGGAACCAGGATTCGAACCCGGACTAACGGTTTTGGAGACCGCTGTACTACCCTTATACTATTCCCCTAAAAAGGTGGGTGTGTCATTTACGATCACCCACCTAGTAGTATGAGTTATAATTAACCAAGAACTTTAGTTACCTGACCAGCACCTACTGTTCTACCACCCTCGCGGATTGCAAAACGAAGTCCTTCGTTAAGTGCAACTGGATAGATTAGGTCAACTGTAATAGTAACGTTATCACCTGGCATTACCATCTCAACACCTGCTGGAAGAGAAATCTCTCCTGTAATGTCAAGAGTACGGATGAAGAATTGTGGACGATATTTGTTTCCGAATGGAGTATGACGACCACCCTCGTCTTTCTTCAATACGTAAATCTCTGCCTGGAATTTTTGGTGTGGTTTAATAACACCTGGTTTTGCAAGTACTTGACCTCTCTTAATGTCATTTTTGTCAACACCACGAAGAAGTAGACCTACGTTATCTCCAGCTTCACCTGTATCAAGAATCTTACGGAACATCTCAACACCTGTAACAACTGTTTTCTTTGGTTTTTCACCAAGACCAATGATTTCAACCTCGTCACCTGTGTGGATAATACCTGTCTCAATACGACCTGTAGCAACTGTTCCACGACCAGTGATTGAGAAAATATCCTCAACTGGCATTAGGAATGGTTTTTCATTGTCACGTGGAGGAAGTGGAATATACTCGTCAACTGCTGCCATAAGCTCCATGATTTTGTCCTCATATACAGGGTCTCCATTAAGAGCTCCTAGAGCAGAACCACGAATTACAGGTGTATTGTCTCCGTCAAAGTTATAGAATGAAAGAAGGTCACGAAGTTCCATCTCTACTAATTCTAGCATCTCCTCATCGTCAACTAGGTCAACTTTGTTCATAAATACAACGATTCTTGGAACGTTTACCTGACGAGCAAGAAGAATGTGCTCACGAGTCTGAGGCATAGGACCATCAGTTGCAGCACAAACTAGGATAGCACCGTCCATCTGAGCAGCACCAGTAACCATGTTCTTAACATAGTCAGCGTGGCCTGGACAGTCAACGTGTGCATAGTGACGATTAGCTGTCTGATACTCTACGTGTGATGTGTTAATAGTAATACCGCGCTCTTTCTCCTCTGGTGCATTGTCAATAGAGTCAAATGAACGCTTGTCTGATAGACCCTTTTTTGCAAGTATTGTAGTAATTGCAGCGGTCAAAGTTGTTTTACCGTGGTCAACGTGGCCGATTGTACCAATGTTAACGTGCGGTTTGTCTCTTTTAAAGGTTTCTTTAGCCATAATTT
>CAYFMO010000051.1:0-9013 GCA_964344225.1 uncultured Muribaculaceae bacterium
GCTTAGCTATTCTACGAGCTATGTCCCTATAATGCAGGGTTATACCTTGGTAATTAGATAGAGCAGGTCTATCCCAGTTCTCTGCAATACTCTGTTGGAATATTTTATTAACAGATTGAAATTCCATAATTTTTATAAATTTATGTTATTTAATTCAACTGTCCCTTTTAATTCTTTTATTGTTTCGCCACCATAGAATGGATATACAAGGGTTTTATTTTTTGTATACACAATCCAATTGGTAACATTATTTTTTACTAATCTTGTAGGCAAGGTCAATATTTTTTCCTTCGGAGCAATACCGCGCCACTGGCTTGGTTTTTCACCCCTTAAGTTGTACATCTGAATCGTATTATTGGTATGTAAGACAATAATATTATACCGCTTACTTCCACTAAAATCATACACATCTGGTCCAAGTGCTACTTCAGATTTTAAATCAACAGGAAATTTAGAGACTACCCTACCCAATCTATCATATAAATAAATTTTTGAACCAGCAGCAAAAAGAAACTGAAGCCTACCATTTGCATAATAATCTATGGTTAAAACCCTTCCACATATAGGTTCATTAAAATCAACTTTCCAAGAGATCTTTCCATTCTCATCGATGAGCATTAAAGAATTGTCATCCAATTGTTCAAAAGTATTGATTTTACCTGTAGCAAAATTCTTTACCTCAAAGGAGGTTTGCTTTTCCTCAACAAGACTATCTTCTGACTTTTCTTTGTCAGAAGACTCACTATTTTTAATTGAATCCTGGACTATCGTTGAATCTGACCTATCAATATTCTCATCGTCATTTAATTGCTCTTCAACTTGAGAATTATTCTTTGCAAACCAACCTTCTTGAGGAACATCTCTATATAGGAAATAAATAGAAATGGCAATTCCCAAGACCATAATCAAGAGAGCTACCAAATAGAAAATCAAGGATTTTTTTCTCATTTTACTGCAATTGCTTCAATTTCAACCTTAACGCCCAAAGGCAAAGCTGCTACTGCATAGCAAGCTCTTGCTGGCTTATCACCTGTGAAATATTGAGCATAAACTTCATTAACCGCCTTAAAGTTAGCAATATCATCAAGAAGTACAGTCGTCTTTACAACATTGTCATAATTTAAGTCTGCCGCTTTTAGAATTGCTCCTATATTTTTAAGACATTGATGAGCCTGCTCCGTTACTTCTTCTGGTATTGAACCATCAGCAGGAACCACAGGAATTTGTCCTGAAATATAAAGAGTGCCATTTACATCAACTGCTTGAGAATATGGACCAACGGCCTTGGGAGCACTCTCAGTTGCTATAATTCTTTTCATACATTAAAATTTAGTTCAAGTTTACGTCGTCCTTGAATATGCAAATTTAACAAAAAAGGACATACAACCAAAAAAAGGGCAAATAATCTTCTCTTTTACTTACCCATTTGTAGCGTAAAGCAAAATTTACTTTTTCACTAAGACAAATATATGAAAAAATTCAAACGATTTAAATTTTAATTGATTTTCTTTGAAATTGTTAAATCGTTTTATAACTTTGTCACGTTAACACCTAAGACGTCAAAAATGGCAAAAGTAACCATCAAAGATGTGGCACGCGAAGCTGGCGTATCTACTTCACTGGTATCTCTCGTGATGAATGCAAAAGTGGGTAATGATGGGGAGTTAATTTCCAAAGTAAATAAAGACACAGCAAAACGTATCTTAAAAGTAGTTGAACGACTAGGATATCGCCGAAATCGTGCAGCCGCTTCTTTAAGGAATGGAAGAAAAAACACTATTGGTGTCATAGTTCCAGACATAGCTAATCCGTTCTTTGCAGAGGTTTCTAGATACATAGAAGATGAGGCAAGGAAGCACAATTATATGGTGTTGTTCGCTAGTTCTGATGAACAGGCATCCACTATGAATAAAGTGGTTAACGAATTTATAAGTAGTGATATCGGAGGTTTAATAGTTGTGCCAAATGACGGTTTTGAGCCAGCCCTTAAGCTCGTTTTGCAACAAAAGATCCCATTAGTTTTAATGGATAGAGATGTTCCAACTTTAAATTGTTCAAGGGTTCTTTTGGATAATATAAAAGCCTCTTATTTGGCTATTGAACATCTTTACAATAGAGGTTATAGAAATATTGAAATGCTCTCATATGTAATTTCAAATAGTGCTCTATCTGACAGAGAAGAAACCTACAAAAAAACAATGTCCAATCTAGGTTTGTCCCATAATATTAACATCCATTATACATCATATAAAGATCCAGATGCCGATATTGCTAAAATTTTGGAAGGGGCAAAAGAAAGAGGTGTTGAAGCATTATTTTTACCAAGTAGTACATTGACTATAAAATCTCTATATGCGATAAAAGCTTTAAACATTAAAATACCAGAGGAGCTAGCAATTATTGGATTTGACGGTAGTGAATTATGTAATTTCAATAAACCAAGCATTACTCAAATCAAACAATCTAGAAAATGCTTGGCAGAAAAATCATTTATGGTCTTACACAAGCTTATGAATGGTGACGCTGAAATAATTACTGAAATTATTGAACCTGAATTATGCATTGGTGGATCTACGGAGCCAATATATTTAGACAGGATTTCACAGAATTGCAACTCCAAAGCAACTATTGATAATCTAACAAAAGAGAATTCTATTCTAATTCCTGGAACATATTTTACAGACAAAGGAGGTTGGATTGCAGATCCACAATTTATGGAAATTATGGGTTCAAGTTATTTAATGGCTCATGGACTTGGAGTTCCTGTTGCAAATGCTAATACAGAGTTTGAAGTACGATTTTCTGGAGAATATAATTTATATGTAAGAACAAGGAACTGGACTAAATACTGGACGGACAAGAATACTCCTGGTGTTTTCAAAATAAAGATTGACGGAAAACCACTTAACACCGTATTTGGAAATGGTGATTCTCAATGGCATTGGCAAAAAGGCAGTTCAATATACTTACCAGAAGGAACGCACACTATATCTGTCTGTGACTTGACTGGTTTTAATGCTAGATTTGACTCTATCCTTCTTTGCCGTGCTAACCTTTCCTTAGACAATAAGATGGAAACCAATCAATTATTAAGAAATAGACTTTTGGACTTACCTCGAACTCCTGAGGAGAAAGGACATTATGATTTTGTTATAGTGGGAGGAGGGGTTGCAGGAATGTGCGCCGCAATTGCTTCTGCAAGAAAAGGATTGAAGGTAGCTTTAATTCAGGACAGGAAAGTCTTAGGTGGCAATAACTCATCAGAGGTGAGAGTTGGATTAGGTGGTCGTATTAACATAGGAGAGTATCCGTCTCTAGGATATCTTTTAAATGAATTTGGTCCTGCAACAAAAGGTAATGCAAGACCAGCTGAGATATATGAAGATGATAAAAAGTTAAAAGCTATTCTAAATGAAGAAAATATAGATTTATATATTGGTTATAAAGCGAGTAGAGTTATAATGTCCTCATCTAAAAGAATTCACTCAGTTATAGCGACCCAAGTTGATACCTATAATGAGATAGAAATAAGAGGAGATGTGTTCTCTGACTGCACTGGAGATGCTACATTAGGAGTTTTAGCAGGAGCAGAATGGACAATGGGCAGGGAAGCAAAATCAAAATATGGTGAGCCAAATGCTCCTGATCTAGCAGACAGCATAACATTAGGAGCATCTGTACAATGGTACTCTCTTGAGGCGGAATCTCCTATTAGCTTCCCTGATATTAATTGGGGGCTATCTACTGATGAAATAAGTGCTCAAAGCACAATTAGAGGTCCGTGGTGTTGGGAAATTGGGATGGAAGATAACCAAATAGAAGAAGCAGAGAAAATTCGAGATTACGGAATGTATGTAGCCTATTCTAACTGGGCTTATCTAAAAAATCACTCTGCTATTAAAAAAGAATATAATAATAGTTATTTAGGCTGGTTGGCGCATGTTGCTGGCAAGAGAGAAAGCCGCAGACTTATTGGGGATTTCGTGTTGAAAGAGCAAGATTTGAGAGATTTTGTAATTTATCCTGATGGGACTGCCTGTACTTCACGATACATTGACAATCATAAGCCAGCTCCAGAAGACAATAACTTCTACCCTATTCCTTATAGATGTTTTTACTCTAAAAACATAGAGAACTTGTTTATGGCTGGTAGGAATATTAGTGTAAGTCATATCGCATTAAGGGCAGTAAGCGTTATGAGGACAACAGCAATGATGGGAGAGGTTGTAGGGCTTGCTGCTTCCATCTGCAATAAAGACAAAATTTTGCCACGTGATATTTATGAGAGTCATTTTGATGAATTAAAGCAACTTATGAACGAAGGTGCAGGTAAGACAAATCTGCCATATCTTCAAATTTACAATCTCATAGACACAATAGCAATTCAAAGTGAAGAATATTAATTATAAATAAAGTAATTATGAACAACAAAAATTCTGTAATGGTGCTAGCCACCACTTTCGCTGATAAAGGAGATTGGACTGTAGATCAGCAATTTGTCCTTCAAATGGGTTCAAGCTATCTTTTAGCACATGGACTTGGTAAACCTCTTGCCAAAGATGCTGTAACAACAGTAGAAATCCCAGAAGACGGCGAGTACAATCTTTTAGTTAGAACTAAAAATTGGACTGCTTTTTGGTCTGAGGGGAAAACTCCTGGAATATTTCAAGTAAAAATAGATGGCAAAGCAGACCCTGCTGAGTTTGGTCTTGGCTGTGAGGGTAAGACTCGGGCTGAGCGTGCTACTTGGTATTGGCAAAAAGGTGGTAAATATTATCTTACAAAAGGCACACATAAAATAGCCCTTCACGACCTTACTGGTTTTGATGGCCGTTGTGATGCTATAATTCTTACAAAATCTGACAAAGTACCAGGTAAGTCATTAGCAGAATATAAAGAAGTGAGGAAAGCTCTTCTTGGTGAGAACACACCCGTAGAAAAAGGACATTATGACTTTGTAATTGTGGGTGGTGGTATTTCTGGTATGTGTGCCGCTCTAGCCGCTGCACGTCTTGGAAGCAAGGTTGCTTTAATACAAGACCGTTATGTACTCGGTGGTAATAACTCATCTGAGGTACGCGTAGGCCTTGGTGGTCAAATTAATATTGACCCATACCCTTCTCTTGGATACCTTATCAATGAGATTGGTCCAGACAGAATTGGTAATGCTCGTGGAGCCCATCACTATCAGGATGAAAAGAAGATGAATGTCATTCTTGCTGAAAAAAACATAAGTCTTTTTATGGGATATACAGTTACTGAAGTAGAAAAAGATGGTGAGAAAATCAAAGCTGTAGTTGCTATTGAGGCTACAAATCAAGACAGAATCCGTCTAAGTGGAGATTTGTTCTCGGATTGTACAGGTGACGCTCATTTAGCAGTTATGGCAGGTGCAGAGTGCCGTATGGGCCGTGAAGCAAAATCAGAATTCAATGAAAAACTTGCACCAGAGGAAGCTGACGGCTTTACAATGGGAGTTTCAATTGAGTGGTATTGTGAGGATTGGAATACTCCATGTACATTCCCTGATTCGCTTGACTGGGGTCTTGAGCTCGATGAATATACAGTAGAGCCTGTTCATAGAGCTAACTGGTATTGGGAAGTAGGTATGCGTGACGACCAAGTGGCTGATGCTGAGAAAATCCGCGATTATGGTATGTATGTAGCCTATAGTACTTTCTCATATTGCAAAAATAGATATTCAAAGAAAGAAGATTGGGAATGCACACACCTTACTTGGGTAAGTCACGTTAGTGGTAAACGTGAAAGCCGTCGTGTTGTTGGTGACTTCATACTTAGCGAACAAGATCTTGTGCGTCCAAATATTTATGAAGATGCAACTTGTACAACTACTTGGCGTATTGACCAACATTATCCAGATCCGCGCAATGCTGATAAATATCCTGGAGAAGAGTGGATGTCAATTGGAGTCTTAACTCCTATAGATTTCTATCCTCTTCCATATCGTTGTTTCTACTCTAAAGATGTTCCAAATATGTTTATGGCTGGTAGAAATATTTCAGTGTCACACATTGCTCTGGGCTCAACTCGCGTAATGCGTACTTGCGGTCTAATCGGAGAAGTAGTAGGAATGGCAGCATCAATTTGTAATAAACGTAAGGTTTATCCTCGTGATATTTATACAACATACTTTGAGGATCTTAAGGAATTGATGCGCAAAGGAACAGGACGTACAGATGTACCATATACACAGTTCTATCACCAAGTTGACCGTACTGGCCATCAAGCAGAAGATAGGTAGTATTAATACATTAAAAAAAACAACAATATTATGGCATTTATTGATTGGTTAATTGTAGCCCTCTTTTTAATAATACTGGTTTCAATTGGATGGGCTTTCTCAAGACAAAACAAAGACGTACAAGATTATTTTGCAGCTGGTAGATCTATGCCAGGCTGGATTGTTGCATTGGCGGCCACTGGTACTTCTATTAGTGCAGGAACTTTTGTTGGGTCTCCTGAACTTGGTTTCAACACCAACTTAACTTATATTATGAACCTAGTGGGCGCCATCATAGGAGGTACTATTGTTGCCGCACTTATTCTACCGAAGCTTTATAATGCAAAAACAATTACTGTTTATGGCTACATAGGCGAGCGTTTTGGCGAGACTTCAAAAAGAGCTAATAGTGTAATGTTCCTTATTGGGCAATTATTTACCTCTGGTTCTAGACTTTTCATTGCAGCCATCGCTGTATCTGTAATTTTATTTGGAAGTATTCACTTTGAGTTTATGGTATGGTCTATTGTAATCTTAGGAATCATTAGTACTATATATACAATGCTTGGTGGTATAAAGGGGCTTCTATATATTGACACATTCCAAACCCTCTTGATTGTTTTCACTGGAGTTACTTCTCTAGTAATGATATATCTTGCTATTGACCTACCTTTTAAAGAAATATGGTCTACTTTGACAGATGGAGGAATGGTAAAAATGCCTGGTGCTGATGCTGGACTAGCTGCAGATGGAACTCTATTTGGATGGGAAGCTGGTAGTAAAGTGCAAGTCTTAGACTTCACGCCTGATCCAAAGCTTCCTTATACAGTTTGGGGTGGTTTGCTTGGTGTTGCTTTCTTTAAAGTAGCTCAATATACTACAGACCATGAATTTGTTCAGCGTCAACTAACTTGTAAAGATGTTAAGAAAGCTGGTGCATCACTAATTTACTCACAACTTCTAAGCCTTCCTCTTGTAGTTGTTTTCTTGAGTATAGGTCTTTTATTCTATGTAATGTATACAAAGGACCCTGCTGCTGCCACTTTTGTTGATAGAGCTGGTAATACCTCAAGTTTCTTTACAGATGCTCGCGATATCTTTCCTCAATATATTAAGAATCACATTCCTACAGGAGCTCGTGGACTTATGATTGTTGGTCTTTTAGCTGCTGCACTATCTAGCTTTAATTCAGCTATTAATGCAATGGCATCAAGCTTTGTAACTGACCTTTACTTGCCAATCCGCAAACAGAAAGGCAAAGCTATTAGTGCAGATACAGAGCAAGTTGCTTCATCAAGAAAGATGGTGCTCTTAATGGGAGCAGCACTGACAGGCTTTGCAATTGTTACTGCTGTGATGCAACAAAGTAGTGGACTTAACCTAGTTGACTTTGCAACAGGTATTATGTGCTTTGCTTACGCTGGTATGATTGGTGTTTTCTTGACAGCTATTTTTACAAAGAGGGGTAATACAAAGAGTGTTATTGCAGCTATTATCGTAGGTGCTTTAATCGTTGTTCCTCTTATGTTCCAAAAAGAATTCTTTGGTCAAACATATATTGCTTGGACTTGGTGGTGTCCAATAGGTGGTGTAATAAGTACACTAGTATGTATGGCTGGTAAACCCGAAAAAATTAAAAAAATATGAGACAAGTAGTTTTAGTTGCTCCAAAGAAATTGGAGTTTAGAGAAGTAGAAGCTCCTTCAGCTAAAGAGCTAAAAGATAATGAGTTACTTCTGAATATAAAGAAAATAGGAATATGTGGTTCTGAAATTCACTCATACCACGGTCTTCATCCTGCAACTTTCTATCCTGTTGTACAAGGGCATGAATATTCTGCTGTTGTTGTTGCTGTAGGTAAGGGAGTAAAAAATTTCAAGCCTGGTGATAAGGTTACAGGCCGTCCTCAACTTGTATGTGGCGAATGCAATCCTTGTAAAAGAGGTCAATATAATGTATGTACACACCTTCGCGTTCAAGCCTTTCAAGCAGATGGTACAGCTCAAGATTATTTCGTAATACCAGAAGATAGGGTGGTAAAGCTGCCTGACAATATGTCACTTGAATATGGTGCAATGGTAGAACCTGCAGCTGTTGCTGCCCACGCTACTAACCACCCTAGGACATTGGAAGGTAAGAATGTGGTTGTCTCTGGCGCTGGTACAATTGGTAATCTAATAGCTCAATTTGCTCTTGCTCGCGGAGCAAAAAAGGTTCTAATTACTGATGTTGGAGATTATCGTCTTGAAAAAGCTAGACAATGTGGTATAAAAGACACTTTGAATGTTGCAAAGGCTTCTTTAAAAGATAGTGTTAAAGATATTTTTGGAGATGAAGGTTACCAAGTTGCATTTGAAGCAGCTGGTGTAGAAGTTTCTATTCGATCTCTAATGGAGACTATCGAAAAGGGTGGTGATATTGTTATCGTTGGAGTGCACGCTAAAGATCCTGCTATTAGTATGTATTACTTAGGTGAACACGAACTTCGTCTTCTTGGGTCTCTAATGTATCGCCACGAAGACTACCTTAAAGCGGTAGAAGAAATTTCAAAAGGGACTATTAACCTCGAGCCATTAGTATCTAATCGCTTTGCTTTTGAGCAATATGCTGAAGCATATCAATACATTGACTCAAATCGCGAAACTTGTATGAAGGTCCTAGTGGATTTAGAATTATAATCACTAAACATCTAAAAGTTATGAAAAAAATTTTAGAACCGGCTAAAGAAATACCTGTAATAGCTGACGTCGACGTGCTAGTTGTTGGTGGCGG
>CAYFMO010000052.1:0-8942 GCA_964344225.1 uncultured Muribaculaceae bacterium
TTGCACTTCTTCCTTATGTAACGGATCTTTTGAAATAGGAGGCAGCATTATGGAAGTAATATTGAAACAAGATGTAACAAAATTAGGTTACGCAGGCGATATCGTCAATGTTAAGACAGGTTATGCTGTCAATTATCTTATTCCACAAGGTTTAGCTACTCTAGCAACTCCGTCAGCGAAGAAGGTGCACGCAGAAAACCTTCGTCAACGTGCTCATAAAGAGGCTAAAATCGTTGCTGATGCAGAAGCACTAGCAGCTAAACTTAATGAAGTTGCTCTTTCTGTGGCAGTTAAAGTTAGTGAGAAAGGCAAAATCTATGGTTCTATTACCACAGCTCAGCTTGCAGAAGCTCTTGCAGCTGCTGGCCACGTGGTAGATAAGAAGAACATCACTATCGCTGATGCAATTAGAGAGCTTGGTTCTTACGAAGCAGAAGTTAAATGCTACAAAGACATCAAAGCAACAGTAAAATTTGAAGTTGTAGCAGCAGAGTAATCCGCCACAACTTTTAGATATAAATGAACCCCAAAAGTTTTCTACGACTTTTGGGGTTTATTTTTATGGTTTTTACTTTTCGCAGTGGAATTTTTTATAATAGGATTGTTAATCTTTGGGTTCCTGTATTATGATAAAGGAAAACCCATCTTTTATGCCATCAAGATTAATAGTTATTACTTTTTCGGTAGCAGTCGTATTAGGAGTGAGAGTTATTGCAATTTCGTTTGTTTTACATATAATTTCGTACCATCCATAGCAAGCCAGGCCTTCACGCAAGCATCCTGCGCAATATCATCGGCAGTGAACGAGTCGCCTTCGCAAAGGGATAGCAGGAAACGCCTAGATATATAAATAGTTATAAGTAGTTTGAAGAAATGGATTTCCGAAAATCAATTGGTGTTATAAAACAAAAACAGAGAACGAAAAATTCATCCTCTGTTTTTTGTGCGGGCGAAGGGGGTCGAACCCATACACCTTGCGGCACTAGATCCTAAGTCTAGCTTGTCTACCAATTCCAACACGCCCGCGACTTATATTTCAATTCGCTATTTTTTCAATAGCGGATACAAAGGTATGCATTTTTTTATAATCACCAAACTTTTTTTATAAAAATTTGAATTATTTCTTAATGAATTTAATGCAACACCAGTTGTCTAGGCTATCGTGGCTTGCATATTCTAAGCCATTAGCAGAAGCCATACTTATGAGCATCGGCATATCTTCAATATAGAAGCCACTGGTAAAGAGCAAACCATCAGAGCGAAGTGACCGGCTATATGTAGGAATGTCTTGTAATAGTATGTTTCTATTTATATTTGCTAGGATTATATCGTAGGAACTTCTTTGGAGTAGGGAAGCGTCGCCACAATATGTTTCTATTTTTTTGCTAAGTCTGTTTAGCCTAGCATTATCCATTGTAGATATAGCTGCAACAGCATCTATATCAATGCCATAAACCTTCTTTGCACCGATTTTTCCAGCTAAAATCCCCAAAACACCTGTTCCGCATCCCATATCTAAAACCACTTTATCCTTGACTGCTTCTTTGTTCAAAAGCAGGGCGCGGCACATCATATAAGTTGTCTGGTGGTGACCTGTTCCAAAGGCCATTTTTGGATCTATAGTAATATTATATTTAGTCTTTGGTAAGTCCTTATGGAAAGAAGCCTTGATAGTACACTCACTATCAACCACTATTGGAGTAAACTGACTTTCCCAAACAGCATTCCAATTGACTATAGGCATCAATTTGGCTGAGAACTCAATCGCAAAATCATAACTAAGCCCAGAAATAAGTAACTTCAAAAGTTGTGAGTCATAAAATTCCTTTTGAATGTATGCCTTAAGAAAAGGGTCCTCGTGAGCAAAGGATTCGAAATGAAGCTCATACAATTCTGCTGTTAAAATTTCAGCATTCTCCTCTGAAAATGGACTCAATTTGAAACTTACTTCTATGTATTCTTGACTATTCATAACATCTTTTTTACATTCCTGAGATACTCTCGTTCTGAGTAATAACCTCATCTACACCAGTTTTGAAGACATCACGAATCGCCGATTTAAGGTTGTCTTCAATTGCCTTAACAACAGGGTCATATAACTGTGGATACACATTTTTATATTTTGCCTTAGTTATTTTCATGTTCATGTTATCAAAGTCTTTACCCGTGATATCTATACCTATTTTGAAAGGAAGTGGGGATTTCAAGACAGAAAGATGGTAATAGTATGACATATCAAGGTTTTGCTTTCCGCTCACTGCTAAATTATATCTATCTATGAGAAGTCTAAATGGAAATAGATTTACAGCTCCTCTGGTCAGTACTCCATTGATTTTTAATTCATCCACGCTTGCATATTTCTTATCCTTGAACATTAGGGTCTTAGCCAATGACCTTAGGTCAGGGTTATCCTTGATAAATAAGTTATAGCCGCTAAGTCTCATTGCCCCAGTAATGCTAGGAATAACAATACTCATAGTAGTATCAATGTTAGTAGTAGCAGAAATACCACAATTTAACATACCATCAAATGTTTTTATAAGTGGCATTAGAGAGTCAATAACAGGCATAAGTTCTATTGCATTGCGAGCAGTGACGTTAGTTAAATCAAGGTTGAAGCCAGCCTTAATATCTTCCTTACTTCTTGTTGCATAGAATCCATTTAAGTGCATATCACCCATATTTGAGTTTGCGACGAAGTCAGTAAGTTGAGCGCATCTATCCTTAATTTTAATATCTGAATTTATCCAGTCCACTCTAAGTGTTAGATATTCAATATCATATGCTTCAATATGAATGTCACAATCAATATTATCGGGAACTACGATATAACTTGGTAATTGAGATTTATCTAAGGTATCAATTAAAACTGCTTTTTGGAATTCTTCATCTGAAAGAGCTGCTCCAGCTTCAGTTGTGGCGTTAAGACCACTCATATATGCTAAAATTAGCTCATCCGCAAGTAATTTTGGGGCAAAAATATTTAGTTTTAATTTGGCATCACCATTATTAGTAATAGCATTTTTTAAGTCAGAAAGTTCTCCAGTTACCTCAAGTTCAGAATCTCCACTTTGTAGATAAACCTGATTAAGTTTTATATTATCATTATTAAAACTACCAGAGAAATCACTCACTCTATTGCTTAGTGGGAGATGTTTTGTAATAATTCTTGCACTATTTAAGTTTACCATCCCTGAAACATCCCAGTCCTTATAATACTCAACCAAACTTTGAGATTCCTGGTGACTAAGTTTTTCTGCGAATAGATCAATATTGGCCTGTCTAGCTATTACACGATTATCAATATCCCTATAAAATAGTCTCTCCGTATTACTGTTAAGTGTAATATTAGGTAGTCTTATATTATTTTTACTAGGAGCAATCATAAATTGATTAGTCGTATTTCTTAATGCAATTCTGGTTGAATCAATAAAACTAACTCTAAGCCTATCGGCCATAATTCTACCTCCCATAGGATGTACCCTTGTCTTGTTTGCCATATCTATGTTTTTGGCAGAATTTTGAGCTCGTAAGTATAGATTCTTGGCACTAAATTTTATGCTATCCTTATAAAAGATGTCAGTACTATCTACAGAAACATTAATTTCTAGTAACTGGTCATCTCTTTTATCGGCTGATTTATAAGGATTTTTAATGGTCTTTAGATTGATTGTCAAACTATCTACCATAGAATCGATTCCAAGAGAGTCAGAATATACTTCAAAATGATTGCTACTAATCGTTCCATCAATTTTGGCTCCAGAAAACTTATATATATCCAATTGAGAAAGTTTTGCTTGTCCATCTAATTTAGCTTGGATATCTCCTTTAAGGGTAACATAGAGCTCGTGTGGAACTAGCCACATTAGTGAATCTAAGTGTGAGTCAGCATCCAGCTTTATGCTAAATAGTGGGTCATCTCCTGTTATGTCTTTAGCTTTTGCTGTAGCGTCAAAATGGGTTCCAGAGCCATAGGCCCTAGCTAGAGGTATATTTACATTGATTTTACCTTTGTTGTCATTTTCCACATCCATTTTAAAATCAAGTTCCATTTTCTTAGCTAACTCCCTATGTGAAATCTCGGAATTAGGTATAGTTAAATTGAACTTAAAATGCGGTAGAGCCTCAGTCTCATAAATATACGCTCCATCAACTTTTCCATAAAGATCCATTTTTATGTTTGTCTCTATTTCAGAAGTCTCAGAATGGATATTTTCACCATATTTCCGCAGAATTTCATTTAGATCAATATCGTTTGCACTCAATTGAGCTTTCACTTCAAGGCTATCTTCATGAAACTTAAAATTACCAAACATAAGAAAAGGAACTTCTGCTATCGAAACTTTTAGTTCAGCTAACTCGATATCACGAAATTTTTTATCATTAATATAAGCCAAGCCATCAACATCAATAGGTACTGTCAATCTACCGAATGACTTTGTGGCTAAGTCTATCTTTGATTTTGCGCCTAATTTTATTTCTTCTTCATCTTTTAGAATAGCAAGGTTGTGTAAACCAAAACGAAGAGAGTCTTGTTTGTACTTTCCAGCTACAGAAAGGTCTTTTATATCTAAGCCAATCCTATCACTCCAACCCTTATTTGTTGCAATTTTACCATTGAACTCTAATGTTTTATTCTGAACTATGGCAAAAATAGTGTCTCTGCTATCGGTGTAAACCAAAAGTGGTTTATTGTACATTTTTATTTTACCAAAGGTTATATTAGGTAATGTGAATTCTTCATCCTCTTCTTCAGTTTCAAATTTGAGCTTTACTATGTCCCAATTTGCACTGCCATCTGCATGTTGAT
This sequence comes from uncultured Muribaculaceae bacterium, assembly GCA_964344225.1. Lineage (GTDB taxonomy): Bacteria > Bacteroidota > Bacteroidia > Bacteroidales > UBA932 > Cryptobacteroides. The sequence continues at coordinate 4,811 of CAYFMO010000052.1, forward strand.
GTAAAAAGATTCTAGGCTTAGTTAGCTCAGCTTCATTGATACGAATATTTCCCCAAAGTAAGGCTGCAGAGTTTATTGAAACAGAGAATTTTTCAAAAGCGGCGAGTGTGTCAATAAGTTCTCCCTTGCCTAATTTTATTAGTGAATCTTGTATCCCTTCTTGTTCTTGTTGGAGAAATTGTTCTGTTGGATAGGTAATAGATACATTTTCCATATCCAATCGGATTTTTGGGAAATGACGAAAGAATGATAAAGACACTTTACCGAATCTTACATCTCCTTCCACGTACTCAGAAATATGTTCATTCGCAAAATCAGTAAGATTCCTTTCCGAAACAATAAATTGGAGGATTGCCAAAAAAAGAATCCATGCCAAAATAAAGTAAAAGAAAAATTTAAAGATTCTCGTAAGTATTCTATTTTGATTCATTTTTAATCCTTTGGATATTGCTACTTGTTAATAAGTCAAAAAAACCTATACAAATATAATAGATTTTCTTAAATTTGCATAGATTTAAAGTATTGAATATGGATAAGCCATTTGTGTACGATAAATATGTCACAGGAAAGAATTTCATTGGTCGAAAAAAGGAATGTACTATTCTAGGTAACTTACTAGAGGCGGGTGAAAATGTTTATATCTACGGTGCTCGAAAAAGCGGTAAGATTTCTTTAATTCAGCAGACATTATTCAACATGAGGATGGAAGGGAAAAAATATCCAGTAGCCCATGTTGAGTTAAGAAATGTCAGGACGCTTGAAGATTTTTTATTAAAGTTTGCTAATGCAGTAATTCGTCCACTTTTTTCTACTCAGAGTGAATATGATGAAGTTGTTTCAAAGCATTTATTTGGGACACATTTTCTTTTTGATAAAGATAGATTTGCAACAGCTGATGAGGTGGTATCTATTAATTGGGAGCTAGATAGAAACGATATTGACCAAATGCTTCGACTCCCTTCGAGAATTGCAAAGGAAAAGGGTGAGCGATTCTTTGTTATTATATCTGATTTCCAGAATTTAATGTTTTCAGATAGGTATGAGGAAGTGTTTTCTGTTATGGAAAATATTTTTTCAGAAAGAGTGTATTCTGATCCTACAGCTGTTTCTTTTGTCCTCTGCGGCTCTCAGATAAATGCCATGAAATATATTTTTGAAGAGAAAAAATATTTCTACAGAAAAATTGAAAAGCTCAGTCTTCAACCTATAGATGAGAGAGATATTATTGAGTACATCGTTAGAGGTTTTATGCTCAGCGGTAAGGTAATTGAGAGAGATTTAGTGTTAGGAGTGTGTCGTTTGTTTAGGTGTGAGATGTGGTATTTGAACCATTTTATGTCAATATGTGACTCTATGTCAAAGGGATATATGAATGATGGAATCTTGATGGCAGCCCTAGATGCTGTAATTGCAGTTCATGAGCCTAGGTTTTTAAATATGGTTGATGATTTAACGGACCATCAACTCAGTCTTTTAAAAGCAACATTAGATGATGTTGTTAAATTTAGTTCAGCCGATGTTATTGAGGCTTATAGTTTAAATTCTTCTGCAAACGTTAGAAGAGTAAAAGACGCATTGAAAAAGAAAGAGATATTGACTTTCAATGAAAATGATGTCCCAGTTATCATAGATCCATTATTTGAATATTGGGTAAAAAAATATTATTTTGAGTATCATAGCTGATAGTCCAACTAGCACCCTAAAGGGTGTAAGCGACTATTAATTGTTTTATGCTAATTGATTTTAGTTCCGTCCAATTGTCACCCTGGGGAGGGTAAGCGACGTGAGGGTCTAAATATTATTAATTATGTCAAATAAATTAAAGAAGAAACTTGTTGTCTTAACAGGAGCGGGAGTTAGTGCGGAAAGTGGTATTAAAACTTTCCGTGATAGTGATGGGTTATGGGAAAATTATAGTGTTGAAGAGGTGGCTACTATTGAAGGTTGGATAAGAAATCCTTCTTTAGTACTAGACTTCTACAATGCTCGTCGTAAGCAACTGTCTACTGCTAAGCCAAATAAGGCTCATGAAATTATTGCAGAGTTGGAAAAAGATTTTGATGTGGTCGTTGTTACTCAGAATGTAGATAACCTACACGAAAGAGCTGGGTCAACCAATGTACTGCATCTTCATGGTGAGTTAACGAAGGTTCGACCAGTTAATTCCTATAAGCCGGCTGATGGGTATTCTGAGAGAGAAGTAATTGATATTGGCTATGATTCTATAGCATTGGGAGACTTATCGCCATCTGGCTCTCAGTTAAGGCCGCATATAGTATGGTTTGGAGAGGCTGTTCCTAATATTCAGAAGGGAATAGATGCTGTAGAGAGGGCAGATGTTCTGATAATTGTAGGTACTTCTCTACAAGTTTATCCTGCGGCAGGATTGTATGGATTTGCAAAGGCTGGTACTCCGATATATTTGATTGACCCTAAAGATCCAATGGTTTCAGACTCAAGGCTTATCCATATTAAAAAAGTTGCAACTATTGGGATGGAAGAAGTAAAAAATATTTTGTATTCAAAATAAAATGCTTATATTTGCACGCTTAAACAAAAGGAGGTGATTAACGCATGATTATAGTACCTGTAAAGGATGGCGAAAACATAGAGAGAGCTCTAAAAAGATTCAAAAGAAAGTTTGAGAGAACAGGAACACTTCGCGAACTACGTTCAAGAAGAAATTTCTCAAAACCTTCTGAAATAAGAAAAGCACAGAAGCAAAAAGCAATCTATGTTCAACGAATGCAACTCGAAGAGGAGCAATAATATAGAAAATTAATGATTGAGAAGCCTGTATAAAAGAGTCTAATAAGGACCGCTTCCAATTGAAACTTTAAAATATAAGTTTTTATGTACGCAATTGTAGATATTGCTGGCAAACAGTTCAAAGTCGAGGCTGGAATGGAAATCTTCGTTAACCGTCTCGCAGCAGAAAATGGTGAAGTTGTTGAATTTAACGAAGTCCGTCTAATAGATAATAATGGCGATATAAAAATAGGTTCGCCTTTCGTAGAAGGAGCAAAAGTAACAGCTACTGTATTAGACGACAGCTGTAGAGCTGACAAAGTCTTGGTTTTCAAGAAAAAACGTCGTAAAGGTTACAGAAAGTTGAACGGTCATCGTCAACCTTTAACAAAACTTCAGATCAAAGAGATCGTTTAAATTTTAAGGAGGATTAAATTATGGCACATAAAAAAGGTGTAGGTAGTTCGAAGAACGGTCGCGAATCCCATAGTAAACGTCTGGGAGTCAAAAAGTTTGGAGATCAAGTAGTAAAGGCTGGTAACATTATCGTTCGTCAAAGAGGTACTGTTCATAACCCAGGAGAAAATGTTGGAATGGGTAAGGATCACACTCTTTACGCTTTGATCGATGGTAAAGTAAGCTTCCGTAAGAAAGCGAACAACAAATCTTATGTTTCAGTTCTTCCTTTTGAGAACTAGAACGAGATTTGATAAAATTTGAGATAACTGGTTAAGAAATTAGCCAGTTATTTTTTTTATAAAAACACCCGTATTCGTCAGGTTCCTCCTGTTCAGGTTCCTCCTGTTCAGGTTCCTCCTGTTTAGGTTCCTCCTGTTTAGGTTCCTCCTGTTTAGGTTCCTCCTGTTCTGGTTCCTCCTGTTCAGGTTCCTCCTGTTCTGGTTCCTCCTGTTCAGGTTCCTCCTGTTTACGGCGTTACGATTGACACACCATCCAGCCCCGCCCTCTTGCCTCGTAATCACTAGTCTATGGAGCTGATGTCTAAAGTCGCTGTCACGAAAGGTATGGATAGGGTGTTCTGTGCCTTTGGTGGCAGGAATATCGTGAAATTATTGAAAAAGCTGTCACGAAAGGCATGAATTGGTAGATTCGTCCCTTTCGTAGCATATTGTATTCATTCTTGTTATGTCTATCGATTTTACGGCAAATACAGGTGAAAGGTTATTGTTATCCAGATTCTCTTGTCAGTTGAAAAATTATGTAGTATTTGAATATTCTTAGGCTAAATGTTTTTAGTCAATTTATTATTTTGTAGCATTCACTTTGGAGGTTGCTATCATAGTATTTTCTTTTTTTATAAGTATTTTCTTGTTCTTTATAGAACTTTTTCTCTTTCTTATCCTCGTATTGATTTATATAGGGTAAC
>CAYFMO010000053.1:0-8889 GCA_964344225.1 uncultured Muribaculaceae bacterium
CATCCCTAGTAATATCAATATGTTCACTTTTTCCTGGTGGAGCAGATTGCTGGTTGGCAACGACTATGAAACATCCAGAATGGCATGGACTTACGCACCATGATACAATCTTTCCACTGTTTTTATTTCTTGCTGGAATGTCTTATCCTTTTTCATATGCCAAACAAGTATCTCTTGGCACCCCAAAAAGGACAACTTATTTAAGAATATTTAAAAGAGCAATAACACTAATACTTTTAGGCGTTGTTTATAATGGGTTCTTCAATCTAAACTTTGAAAACCTTAGAGTGTGTAGCGTGTTAGGCAGAATTGGTCTTGCTTGGATGTTTGCTGCTATTCTTTTTATCAACTTCAAGCCAATGACAAGAGTAATAATAAGTATCGCAATTTTGATAGGATATTGGATACTCATTGCTTTTGTACCAGCTCCAGATGTACCTGGTGCAGACCCTTTTACGGCACAAGGTAATTTAATTGGATACATAGACAGATTAATAACTCCAGGTAGGCTTTACTATGGTGGCTACTTTGATCCTGAAGGTCTTCTTAGCACAATACCTGCAATTGTTTCTGCAATGCTAGGTATATTCACTGGGGAATTAGTGAGAATCTCTGAGGAAAAACTTTCTGGCAACAAGAAAACTCTATATATGATAGCTGGTGCAGCAGTACTCCTCGTTCTAGGACTACTTTGGGGACTTATATTTCCTATAAACAAAATGTTATGGACTAGTTCATTCGTTCTAGTCGTTGGAGCTTACTGCCTAGCTATGTTTGCTCTGTTCTACTATATAATTGATGTTAGAAAATGGCAAAAATGGACTTTATTTTTCCGTGTCATAGGTTTAAATTCTATAACTATTTATATGGCACAAAGAATAGTCAACTTCAATGGTATCAGCAAATTCTTTTTGGGTGGTTTAGCAGGAATAGTACCTGAGATTTGGGGCAATGTTATTTTAGGAATTGGTTATGTGGCAATATGTTGGCTCTTTCTATATTTCCTTTATAAGAAAAATACTTTTCTTAAAGTTTAACCCACATAGTATCAAGATTTTTAAAGAATTGGTAAGAACAGTTTCATCAAAGTCTTTTTTTTATGCTAAATACCTTAAAAGATATTATCTTTGTTGGTTCTAGTCAAGTGGTATATTGCCCTGAATGGGTACACATAGACTAAAATTAATATGAAATGAGTGAAGACAAAAAAATAATTGAGAGTTTTACAGAAAAGGAATATGAACACGGCTTTGTAACTAATATAGAGCAAGAGTTCATTCCAAAGGGACTTAATGAAGATATAATTCGGCTGATATCTTCCAAGAAGGAAGAGCCAGAATGGATGCTTGAGTTTCGTCTTAATGCTTTTAGAAAATGGGAAAAGATGAAAATGCCTTCTTGGGCACATCTAAATATCCCAGAAATCGACTTTCAAGATATAATATACTATGCTGCTCCTAAAAGAGACGAGGATAGACCAACAGAGATTGACCCAGAACTAGCAAAGACTTTTGATAAATTAGGTATTCCGCTTCATGAGAGAGAAGTACTGGCTGGCGTTGCTGTGGACGCTGTTTTTGACTCTGTTTCAGTAACTACTACTTTTAGAAAGTCATTGGCAGAAAAAGGCATTATTTTCTGTTCTTTTTCAGAGGCTGTAAGGGAACATCCTGACTTGGTAAAAAAATATTTGGCTAGTGTAGTGCCAGTAGGTGATAATTTTTACGCCGCTTTGAACTCTGCTGTATTTAGCGACGGCTCTTTCGTTTATATCCCTAAGGGAGTACGTTGCCCTATGGAGTTATCAAGCTATTTTAGGATAAACGCACAAGGCACAGGGCAGTTTGAAAGAACTCTCATTGTTGCAGATGAGGGATCATATGTTAGTTATTTAGAGGGCTGCACTGCTCCTATGAGAGATGAGAATCAACTCCACGCTGCTGTCGTAGAAATCATAGTTGAAAAAGATGCGGAAGTTAAATACTCTACTGTTCAAAACTGGTATCCTGGGGATTCAGAAGGTAAGGGCGGTATCTTTAACTTCGTAACAAAGAGGGGTATATGCAAAGGCTCGGGTAGCCACTTGTCGTGGACTCAATTGGAAACCGGCTCTGCTATTACCTGGAAATACCCATCTACCATACTCAAAGGAGATAATTCTTCTTCTGAATTTTATTCTGTTGCAGTAACTAATAATTTTCAACAAGCAGATACTGGAACAAAAATGATTCACATTGGGAAAAACACAAGTAGCAAAATCATCAGTAAAGGGATATCAGCAGGGAAAAGCGAGAACTCATATCGTGGGCTAGTGAAGATTTTACCTGGAGCTGATAATTCTCGTAACTTTTCTCAATGCGACAGCCTTCTCATTGGAGATAAATGTGGTGCTCATACCTTTCCATACATTGAGAATGCAAATCAATCATCAATAGTTGAACATGAGGCTACCACTTCCAAAATTAGTGATGACCAGCTTTTCTATTGTAACCAGAGGGGGATAGATCCTGAAGATGCGGTTGGGCTCATTGTAAATGGCTATGCACGAGAAGTACTAGCACAACTACCACTTGAATTTGCTATGGAGGCACAAAAATTACTACAGGTATCACTAGAAGGCTCTGTGGGTTAACAGTTTTAATAGGCCTACCTTAACGAAATAATATTAAAGTAAGACTTTGACTAATTAATAAAAAGTAAAATTTATAAGAATAGATATAACAAATGGAGTTTTTTACACAAACCTTATTTTCTATAGCAGGAGACAGGCCTGTATTGCTGATTGACTTATTGGCAGCAATCTTTGGCCTGACAGTTGTTTTTCTTGCGGGACGAAATAGTAAATATAATTTTTGGTTTGGATATGTATATACTGTCTTACTTTTCATTATGTTTTTAAGCAAAAACTTATATGCAAGTATGCTACTACAACCTATTTCGCTCGCTATTAACATTTACGGTCATTATAGATGGACACATCCAAAAGCAGAAGAGCAAAGCTCTCAAGACTCAAGTTCATTAAAAGTTTCGATGCTTACTTGGCCTCAAAGAGGCTTGGTCGTTGCAACTATTCTTGTTCTAGCTCTTGTGTGGGGTTGGTTTATGAGTATGATGGGAACAAAATGGTTCGTGGGTTATTTTCCTGCTAATCCCCTACCTTATCTAGACTGCATTTTGACTGTTTTAATACTAACAGCACAATTTTTATCTGCACAGAAAAAATGGGATTGTTGGATAGCGTGGTTACTTGTGAATATTACTAATATAATATTATACCTAAAGATTGGTTTAGTATTTATGCCTATTGTAAGCACACTATACCTCATTAATGGAATTTGGTCACTATTCACTTGGTGGAAACTATATAGAAAAAACGCATAATATTGATGGTCTAAAAGAACTACATAGACCAAAATCTTATAAAACATTTAAGTTGCTATGGCAAACGATATATTATTAAAAATCAATGGACTTAAAGCCAGGGTTGAGGATAAGGAAATCCTTAAAGGCGTAGACCTATGTATTCGTAAAGGAGAGATTCATGCGATAATGGGGCCTAATGGTGCTGGAAAAAGCACATTATCTGCTGTGCTTGCAGGAAAGCCTAAGTTTGAAGTTACAGAAGGAACAATAGAGTTTTTAGGAAAGGACCTTCTTGCAATGTCTCCTGAAGAAAGAGCTTGGGCAGGCATTTTCCTTTCATTCCAATATCCTGTAGAAATTCCAGGAGTAACTATTACTAATTTTATGAAAACTGCAATTAACGGACAAAGAAAGGCAAAAGGACTTGAACCGATAAAAGCAGGAGATTTTCTAAAATTATTAAGAGGAAAAATGGCATTTCTACAGATGAAACCAGAATTTGCAAAAAGGGAAACAAATGTTGGCTTTTCAGGTGGGGAGAAAAAAAGAAATGAAATCTTCCAAATGGCAATGTTGGATCCTGTTTTGGCTATTCTTGATGAAACTGATAGTGGCCTTGATATAGATGCTTTAAAGATTGTTGCAGATGGAGTTAATGCTTTACATACTCCGGAAAAATCAGCAATTGTTATTACTCATTATCAAAGGCTTCTAGACTATATCGTTCCTGATGTAGTCCATATTTTAAAAGATGGTCGCATAGTAAAAACTGGCGGGAAAGAGCTTGTTGCGCAAATTGAAGAAACTGGTTATGACAATCTATAGGAGGATATATGTCAGACATTATTAATATACCAGCAAACGAATCTTTTTATAGGTTGTATCACGATAAAGTTCCTAAACAATTCATTTTGGAAAGAGGAGCTAGGGCTGATATTGTAATCATTCTTCTGCCTGGGATGAGTGCTGATATCAATATAGATATATTGTTAGAAGGAGAAGGAGCAGAAGCAAATATTTATGGAGCTTATCTTTGTGGAGAAGATGAAAGAGTAAATATTACATTAAATATGCACCATAAAGTGGCTCATTGTAACTCTAAACAATTATTTAAAGGAGTTGTTGGCGGGAAAGCAAAGGTTGACTTCTTTGGGAAAATCATAGTATATAAAGATGCTCAGCAAACAGAGGCTTATCAAGAGAATCATAGTATTCTTTTAAACGACAATGCCAAAGTCAATACGAAGCCCCAACTTGAGATTTACGCAGATGATGTAAAATGTACCCACGGTGCTACAATCGGTAAGCTCAACGAAGAAGAACAATTCTATATGCGCTCAAGGGGGATTTCATTAGAAGAAGCAAGAGCTCTTCAGATAATATCATTTATATATCCTGTACTAGAACAAATTCAGGATGAAAATAAAAAAGAAGAGTTATTATCATTGTCACATAACATTTATATGTCATTATAAATCAACATAATACTGATTAAGACTTATTTAGCATAACTGGAAGTTCCTAAATCACTATGATTACTTATCCGCACGTCAAAATTAACCTAGGGTTGAATGTCATTCGTAAGCGCGAAGATGGTTTCCATGATCTTGAAACCTTATTTGTGCCTTACTATGATATACACGATAGGCTTGAGATTATTATGGCTGAGGACTTTAGTGTAACTTCTGCTGAATTGTTCGGCAAATATGGAAAACACATAGGAAAATATGGGCCTAGTTTAGCACAAGCAATTAGCAATGATGGCAAATTAATGATTACCATTACTCGAAAAGATGGGGTAAACTGGGATCCACTTAAAGACCTTTGTGTGAAGGCTTATTTTTTACTTGCTGAAGATTATAACCTACCTTCTGTAAAAATTTTCCTTGAAAAAAAATCTCCTGTTGGCGCAGGCCTCGGCGGTGGTTCTTCAGATGCCGCTTTTGCACTTATGATGATTAACGAGCTTTGTGAGCTTTCTTTATCTATTGAACAACTTACAGATTATGCATCTAAAATTGGAAGTGATTGCGCCTTTTTTCTACACAACAATCCTATGATTGGCAAAGGAAGGGGGAATGAACTAAACCCTTTTAATCTAAAAAATATTGACTTTGGACAAGAAGGAGGTAATAGAGCGGAATTCGAATTAAAAGTTCTCACTTATGAGGAGATTTCTGTCTCAACTGCTGATGCCTATAGAGGGATTGTGCCTAAAACCCCTGAAATAAACCTTGAAAATGCTCTTTCTCTTCCTATTGAAGAATGGAAAGATGTTGTTAAAAATGATTTCGAAGAAACAGTTTTTCTAAAATATCCTGAGCTAAAGGCAGTAAAGAATTCCCTCTATGAGAGTGGTGCTACCTACGCTGCAATGTCTGGTTCTGGCTCTGCGCTTTTCGCTATTTATAAAAAATAAATCTTTATATAAAAAAACAGAAAATTGTGGTGAGCGATTTTATACTTGCTCTTGTTTTTGCGTTATTTGGATAAAGTAAAACAGGCATAAAATGAAGAACACAATTAGAATTATCTGCGGTCTGGCTATTGTGTCGGGCCTTTTATTTTCTTGCGGAGTAGAAGAATTGGATAAAAACAAATACAAAAATGGTAATATTCCAAAAGAATCTGGCATCTGTGTAATCGGAGTAGAATATCCTATGGGGTATAACTGGCAAAATGATGATGAATATGGAAGTGTAAAATGCTCATTAGTAGTGGAACTTAATGGAAGAATTATCAAAAGAGTTCCTGTAGGACATCAATATGAAATTAGCTCAGAACCAGATATGCATAGATTCATTGCAAACGCGTTATTTACAGACTACTCTTCTGACACTCAAACAATTATAAAAAGAAATGGAGAAGAGCTCTTTAGGTATGAAGGGCGGGAGGTAATAATAAAAATGGAAATTATTGGTGACGAAATACATACCATAGGTAAAAATAGAGAGGGCCCTGGCTATACATATAGAATAAATGGCAAAAAACTTTTAGAGTGGAATGGCAACTTATTTTCACATATATCAATAGATGGAAATGCTTTTACATTTTGCTATTCTCGGACAAATGAAACTCAGCAAACCTCATATTACTGCTATAATAAAGGCCAACACCATGAATTTTTTCCACATAAAACTCTTGATATTCTAGCTGACGCCGGATATAATAATGGAAAAATAGTTTACATTGGAACTACTAAAAATCAAGACTGTATTGTGGTTGTAAATGGACCTAAAATAGAAAAAATTGATGCGGAGGGATTAGTGCACTTTTTCGGGTTAAGTATAATTGGGTTTCAAGATGATACCATATACTTCAGTGGGAGGTTGATTGGAAGTCTCGGTGGCCCAATTTTGGCATTTGTTTGTAAAAACAATGTATTTATAAAAAGCTGGGAAACAGAAGACTATGTGTCCTCTTGCTCTACCGTAAAGAACAATATCATTTATGGTCTATTACCTAATCAAATGGTGGTTTTTGAAGGAGAACAAGAATACCAACTACCCCAAGAATATAGAAATCTTTGTAATCCTCCTATTTTTCTAAATAAAAACAATATTTATGTTGGTCTAAGCTCAAGAAAAGATGGATATCCCATTCTTTGGACAAAAAATGGCATAAGGGAGGTTAAAATAAATGGATTCATATCTTCTATTTCTACTATTGATAACTATGAAGAAGCATCCCAGGAAATTGTCCTAGAATAGTCTGGGTTTGTTTTAATTGAGACTCTTAAGGTTTCCTCTGGAAGTAGTTCTTCAACATTTTCTGGCCACTCCATAAGGCAAAAGCAACCACTATAAAGATAGTCATCAAGTCCTATTTCAAGAGCTTCAGACAACTTATTAATCCTGTAAAAATCAAAATGAAATACGGGTTCATCCTCTTTTGTACGATATTCGTTGATAATCGTAAAGGTTGGAGAGCAGACAACATCCTCAACTCCTAATTTCTTGCAAAGAGCTGTAGTAAAAGTGGTTTTCCCTGAACCCATAGGAGCAAAAAAGGCAATCAGCCGACTATCCCCTATTTTTTGCAAGAACTCCCCTGCCGCCCTATCCAAATCTTCTAAATTTTTTATTGTTACTTCCTGTCTCATCTTGAATTATATCTATTAGCTCCTTGTTTCCTCCGTCCTTCGCCCTTCGTCTTTCATACCTGACACAGATAGATTGGCAGTTTCGTCTGTGTCAGGATATTTGCAAAGATAATTATAATTCAGGAATATGTTTATCAAGAAAGCGATAGCTTACAGCTTCTGAGATGTGGTGCAACTGAATATCTGCAAAACCATCAAGATCTGCTATCGTTCTAGCTAATTTTATTGTTTTATGGCAGGCGCGGGCAGATAGGCCCATTTGGGTCATTAATTTTTCCACAAAACTCCTACAGGCCTCATCCATAATACAATATTTATCTATGTCCCTACCAGTCATTTCGCTATTTGTAAAATACGCTTCTTTATTAAATCTTTCCTTTTGTATAGACCTAGCTTGCAAAACTCTTTTACGAACCTCATAACTAGTTTCCTCCGTTCGTTTCTTCATTAATTCGGAAGGGAGGACAGGATGGAGCCAAAGTTGAATATCTATTCGATCCATCAGTGGTCCCGAAAGCTTACTGAGATAAGCCAACCTTTTACTTGGAGTACAAACACACTTATCTCCTTCTCCGTAAAAACCACAGGGACAAGGATTTGTTGCCGCAATCAATATAAAAGAAGCGGGATATTCAACCTTTGACCTCAACCTAGAAATAGTAACCTTTCTATCTTCGATGGGTGCTCTCAATGTTTCAATAATTCTCTTCGGGGCCTCACAAAACTCATCTATAAAAAGCACTCCATTGTGTGCCAGTGAAATTTCTCCTGGCATAATATTGTCCGAACCCCCACCAATCATTGCTGCCACAGAAGAAGAATGATGGGGTGCTCTGAACGGCCTTATTTTCATAAGCCCACGATTGCCACCACTTTTACCTGCAACTGAATAAATTTTACTGGTTTGCAATGCTTCTTCTTTTAGCATAGGTGGTAATATGCCAACTATTGCCTTCGCTAATGAGCTCTTTCCTGCGCCTGGAGGGCCTATGAGAATAATATTATGACCCCCAGCTGCTGCGATTTCCAAGCCCCTCTTTGCCGCTGTCTGTCCTGCTATATCATTTAAGTCTACAATATACTTTGCATTATAAGCCTCATTAAAGCTTGCAACATCATCATATATAACACCCTCCTCAAAACCATTTAGAATCCTTGAAGAAACCAAAAGTTCCTCCCTTGCTTCTCCAGACAAAATATTAATTACATCAGCCAGCGTTTCTACACCATAAATGTTTATCCCATCTATTTCACAAGCCTCTTCTGCAGAATTCGCTGGCAAAATGCATCCTTCGAAACCTTCATTTCTAGCTAATTCCGCAATTGGGAGTGCTCCAGGAATCTCTCTTATAGTCCCATCAAGCCCTAACTCACCCATAATAATATATTTAGAAATATTTGGAAAAGAAACTTGGCCAGATGCC
>CAYFMO010000054.1:0-8413 GCA_964344225.1 uncultured Muribaculaceae bacterium
GAATAAGAAAAACATAATTCCAATCGCAAGAACATTACTCTTTTTTTTCATTTTTAATTGATTTATGTGTTAATAATTTATTGGTTTTCAAAATCCGGCTCTAAAGTTACAAAAAAATAACAAAAAACCGACCTTATGACAACATATTGTTCACAAATGCCCACAAAAATGTTATCTTTGTTTGGTAAAATTTTTCTTATAACAAAATATAAAACATATGACAACAGAGGCACAAATTGATATTGCAATAGATAAGCTTTTTAAAGATTTGAGATTTTCAGAGAAACCGAAGGGTTTATATGACCCATTAAGATATATGCTTGAAATAGGTGGCAAAAGAATTCGGCCAAGACTATGCCTTTCCACTTATTCGCTTTTTAAGGATGATATAAATGACGAGATTCTTATGCCCGCTGCAGCTGTTGAGGTATTCCACAGTTTTACTCTAATTCATGATGACATTATGGACAAAGCAAGTGTTCGTAGGGGCGTACCAACTGTTCATTGTAAATGGGATGAAAATACAGCTATTCTTTCTGGTGACGTTATGTCTATTGAGAGTTATAAGCTCATTGCTAAAGCACCTGAAAAAGTACTATCTGCAGTTTTAAGTCTATTCTCCACTACTGCTAATCAAGTTTGTGAGGGACAACAATATGATATGGAGTTTGAAAGCCAAGAGGATATTTCAATGGGGGAATACTTAAAAATGATTGGTCTAAAAACTGCCGTTTTAATTGCTTGTTCTGCCAAAATAGGTGGCTTAATTGCAGATGCTCCAAAAGAGGCTTGTGACCATCTATATAGCTATGGTTATAATATTGGCCTCGGTTTTCAAATTGCTGATGACTACTTAGATACCTTTGGCGATTCTGCAGAATTTGGGAAGTCTATTGGCGGTGATATTTTGAACAACAAAAAGACTTGGCTTGCTATTAGAACAATTGAGAAGGGCTATGGGGCAGAGTTAAAAGAAGCACAAAAATTAAGAGTGGATACAGAAGAAGAGAAGGCTCATAAAATAGCGGCAGTAACTGCAATTTATAAAAAAGCAGGAGTTGATGGGGAGGCAAAAGCAGAAATCTTAAGATTAAATAATGAGGCAATGGCAGAAGCCGAGAAAATTGGTCTTTCAAAAGTCCGTTTGGAGATTCTACATCGTTATGCTAACAGCCTATTGGGTAGAACTAGGTAGAGGAAATAGACGTAAGGTCTCATTACAAGAATATGAATATAAATAAAAATAAAATAGAAATAATGGCGCCTGCGGGCAATTTTGAGTGTCTAAGGGCTGCTATTCAAGGTGGTGCAAATTCTGTTTATTTCGGAGTTGAAAAATTAAACATGCGTTCTCACTCTGCAAATAATTTCAAAATGACTGATTTGCCCGAGATAGTTGGACTTTGCAACCAATATAACGTCAAGAGCTATTTAACACTAAATATTGTCGTCTATGATGCAGATATAGAAGATATGAAGCAAACCCTTGACGCAGCCTTAAAGGCTGGGGTTACAGCTGTTATTGCTTCTGATATGGCAGCCATTATCTATGCCCGTCAGATAGGTTTGGAAGTTCATATTTCCACCCAATTAAACGTTTCTAATGCAGAAGCTCTAAGGTTTTATGCTCAATATGCCGATGTAATTGTACTTGCAAGAGAGCTAAATCTACATCAAGTTAGAGCAATAAAGGATGTTATCGATGAGGAAAACATTTGTGGCCCTTCAGGACGTCCAGTTGAAATAGAAATGTTTGCTCACGGGGCCTTATGTATGGCCGTTTCTGGGAAATGCTATCTAAGCCTGCACGAGTACGGAGCATCCGCTAACCGTGGCTCTTGTTATCAAATCTGCCGTAGGGGCTACGAAGTTACTGATATGGAAACAGGTAATCAATTGCTTGTCGACAATAAATATATAATGTCACCTAAAGACCTTTGTACTATCGAGTTTATGGATAAGATTATTGAGGCAGGTGTGACTGTCTTCAAGATAGAAGGAAGGGCTCGTTCTGCAGAATATGTAAAAAAGGTTGCATCTTCTTATCGTAGGGCTGCTGACGCCGTCTGTGCGGGCAACTATACGCCAGAACTTGCTACTAGCTTAAAAGAAGAACTCAAGCAAGTCTTTAATCGTGGTTTTTGGGATGGTTATTACCAAGGAGCGAGATTGGGTGAATGGTCTGATGTTTATGGTAGTAAGGGCACGTACAGGAAAACCTATAGCGGAAAGGTTACCAATTGGTTTAGCAATATCAATGTAGCAGAAATTTTAGTGGAGGCAAAGCAACTTTCTGTTGGAGACAAAATACTAATCATCGGCCCTACATCTGGAGTAGTTGAATACGTAATCCCTGAAATACGAGTTGATCTCAAGCCTGTCCAAACTGCTGTTAAAGGAGACCTTTGCTCAATTCTAATAGACTGGTCTAAGGTTGTCCCTGGGGCTCGCGAAGAAGAACTAGGTCTCTGCGGCGACGGTTGCAGCTGCGGAACTGAAGACAATGATGGTTGCAGCTGCGATGAAAACAAATGTAAAGCCATAGCGGAAACCAGGTTGCGCCGTTCCGATAAGGTCTATATCTGGGCAAAAAAATAAAAACTATGGCTCTTACGATGATGATAAGAGCCATAGTTTTATAATTTAATTAAGAATATCCTCGATTCTAACTAGCTGGTATACTAGATGGGCATTACTACCCTCGTATACGATACCAACAGTATTTTCATCAACTTGACTCATACAAGAATACCCCCAGCCCGAAAGCCTATTCGAAATGACAGTCAGCCGTTCCCGCGTCGACGACTTCCTCAACTGGATCGACTAACCTTTATTAACGACCAGAGTCGTGAATCATTCTGGTTACCTTGTCATTAAATAGTTTTTGCTTTAATAACTCTTCAATACTAATGTGCATACGATAACGCCAGTAGTGACGAGAATTTGCTGGCACATTAATGCGCTCATCTGCTGGGTTACCTTGATATCTTAGCTCGCCATCCATTGATAGCCAGTCCTGAAGCGGAAGAATCGTGAACATTGCAGGAGAGTAAAGATGTTGAAGAAGGACTTTTTCGCATAACCAAGGTTCGCAGAAATATGGTGCTGGTCCTCTTTCGCCTACAATTTCATGGAAAAATCTTCTTGACAGATGAGCATCCTCTTCCCACCAAGCTCGAAGCGGATTCATATCGTGTGTAGATGTTGTACATACTGATAGATATGGGTAATTAGCAGGGTGAGCGAAGGTTTCTGTAACAGATTTAGGCATACGTTGAATTTCAAGCGAAAGTATGCGTAATTGGGCCATTACTTCTGGAACAGTTGCTGGAATCATACCCAAGTCCTCTCCACAAGCCAACATCTGAGTTGAATCTAGTAGGGCAGGTAACTTCTTAAGGGCTGACTGCTTCCAGAACTCATTATGACGATGGTAGAAGAAGTCATTGTATAGTTCTTCAAAAGCGCCCTTCTGTACCCAATCTATTTTGTCAAAAGTGTTTGTCTTTAATGCTCCAATGCGTGGATGATAATGCTCTTTATTATGAGGGTCTTCGATGAAAAGACTAGTGTCCTTTGGATTGAAACCTTTATCCCAAAGCACCTGAGCTGGATATGGAAGAGCTGGGTTGAAATAACCATCTAAACCACTTTCGAAACCTACTGGGATTTGCCAAATACGGAAAAATCCCAAAATGTGGTCAATACGGAAAGCATCAAAATATTCTCCCATCTTTGCTAAACGCGCCTTCCACCAAGCATAATCATCCTCTGCCATCTTTTCCCAGTTATAAGTTGGGAATCCCCAGTTTTGTCCATCTTCAGAGAAAGCATCAGGCGGTGCTCCCGCTTGTGAGTCCATATGGAATAATTCTGGATATAACCAAGCATCTGCACTTGTACGACTAATGCCTATTGGCAGGTCTCCCTTTAGTATCACACCCTTAGAGTGCGCATATTTACATACTTCTGAAAGTTGCTTGTCGAGTTCATATTGAACAAAGCAATGGTAGTCAATTTCCTTTTTATTCTTCTCTATATAGGCGTCAATTTTTGACTTCTTATAAACAGAATAGCCTTTCCATTGTGAAAAATCTGTAGTACCGAACTCATCTCTCAAAGTACAGAAAGCAGCATAAGGTAGTAACCAATGGCTATTTGACTTTAAAAACTCTTGATAGTCTTTACGAGCACCAAGCCTTACGCTTGCAAAAACTTGACGAAGAAGACGAGTTTTTTCGTTGTTAACTCTTTCATAGTCAATTTGCGGAAGCGCATTAAGCTCTTTCTTCAAAGCCTCAAATTCTTCATCTGGTTTTAATCCAGCAGCCTCAAGATTAATAAACTGTGGATGGAGAGCAAAGGTAGAGTTTGCATTATATGGATATGAATCCTGCCAAGTACCAGTCATCGTGGTATCATTGATAGGAAGCAGCTGAAGTACCGACTGACCAGTCTCGGCTGCCCAGTCCACCATTTTCTTTAAATCTAAAAATTCTCCCACACCAAAACCTTCTTCTGTTCTCAATGAAAACACTGGTATTGCAGTACCTGCGCCTTTCCACCATCTATTCCCAAATCTTGGTGCATCATTAGCTAATACAATTACTTCATCTTTAGCAGGAACGGTTGCAAAAAATCTATTGTCCCCGTATTCCCAAAGAATTGGTTCTCCCGTTTTCTCATTTATGATAACATACTTGTAAACAAAAGGCTCAACTACCTCAAAATCTTGAAGCCAATCAGGAAAATCACAGCCAGAAAGTGGAACAAACTTATCCCAATTACCTAGTCCATTTCCTGCTCCAGCTATTGCTAACACCTCATTTGGGCGAACAGTAGCAAGATGTACTTTTATTTGTGCATTAGTTTTAAAAGAAAGCTCTTGTGGCTTACAATCATTTCGCCCAAAAATACCTTTTGTAAAAGCAGATGAATAAAAAGGAGCATCCTCTGGACGATCATTCCACCTGTCTTCAATACTAAGAACCTTTGGATTACTTACCTTTGATAGCGAAATAGTATGAGCACGCCATTCTTTTCTAACGCATCTTCCATCTCTATGAAGTTCATATCTATATTCATTAGCCTTTGCTGGATCAAAACGTTTAACTTCTATTCCCCAAAGACCATCTTCAATATAAGACATTGGATAGGTTTTATTCCCTATTCGCAATACCAATTCTTCTCCCCACGATGTGAGGTATTCTACTGTTAATTTAAGTATCATATTATATATTTTTAGTTATTTTCATTTTTTCCCAATTCAAAGCAGGCAATATAAAAGCAATTAAAGATGCTATTATCCAAAACACTGCAACTGGCGTAAAATCATAAATCACTTCTGTTGTTTCGGGAGCAATAGTTGTATAACCTTGAATAAGGTAACCACTAGCGATGTCTTGTATACCAGCTGCCACATAACTAGATATTCCCACTATGCCTAGAGCAGCTCCTGTCGCCTTACGTGGAACAATATCAACTGCCATCAATCCCGCTACTATACAATACAATACTCCTATAGCCAAACTATATAAAGATACATATAAAATATTCATCATATAGCTACCTTTGGTAAAAAGAAACATTCCTAAGGCAAAAGAAGTCAATATACCTGCAAGCAATGCTGGTTTTAACCTATCTCCCTTAAATACTGTATCCGAGAGCCAGCCAGCCAAAACAGTTCCAAGGACTCCAAAAACAGCAGAAAATGCAATTATTTGAGTTGCGTTTTCCAAAGAAAAATCTTTTGCTTTCTGCAAAAACAACACCCCCCAACCATCTACTGCATATCTAGTTATGTAAATAAAAGCACTCGATAGGGCTATAACCCATATGCCTGGATGCCTTAAAACCTGTTTCTGTAAAATAGTCGTGGGTAAAGTATCTTCTTTTTTGAGTACTTCTCCCGACAAAACTTGCACCGATGGAAGTCCTTTACTTTCAGGAGTGTCTGAAACAATCAAAAGAACTATTACAGCGCCTATCACGCCAGCAATTGCCGCAATGATAAAACCAAACTGCCATCCCAACGCACCCACAATAAAACCTATCAAAAGCATTGAAAGTGATTTTCCTATAAAAGGTGTAGAGCTAAAAATACTATAAAATGTTCCTCTCCTAGACTTTGGAAACCATCTTGATAGACTAATTACACCAGGTGGCGAGCCCATAGATTGGACCCATCCATTTATTCCCCATAAGATTGCAAAAATAGGAAAAATGAACACAGCAACGCCTGAGATTAAGCCAAGTGCACCCAAAATAAGATTGATGGCTGATGAGACTAATAAGCCTGTAGCCATAAACCTTCTTATATTACAATAGTCAGCTATAAATCCATTAGAAAACTTGCCTAAAGCGTAGATAAACAAGAAAGCTGAACCAACTACGCCGAGCTGTCCAGCTGTCAATATCCCCTCATCTATAATAGGTTGCTTAACTACGCTTATAGTCATTCTAGAAACGTAGTACAAGCTATATGCAATAGTAACCCCCCAGAAAGTCTTATTTCTTAGTGATTTATATTCCGATTCTATTTTATCTTCTGGCACCTTCTCGTTAGAAGGCTTGCTTATTCTATAAAATGAGTATAATCCCATAGTTGTTGCAAAAATTGCTTTAAAATCCCGCGTGGTCCACAAAGATACAAAAGAAATAGAACTTTCCTTATTATTTCACATCGGCTTTATACTCTATTTTTTGCCCATCTACCAACTGTTCACAAAGAATTTCAGGTTTATCTTCCGCAGAAACTCCAGAAAAAAGAATCCACTTTGCCTCTCTAGGAGAAAGATTCTTAAGAGAGTAATCCCCGATAACATATGATAGACTTACATATGCATCCCTATAAATTGGAGGCAGTGCAATATAGATACCCTTACTATTTTCATCTGAATATCTGTTGGCACTACATCTTTAGTAATTGTAACTAACCATAGACCGCTATGAAGAAAAAGGTAGTCCTTATTCATCTCTCCTGCCACTGCTTGGGTAAATGTACTAGGGCTAACTCCTAGTTCTTCTGCAATTTCTTTTTGAGATATTCCTCTTTTACGTAAGCTGGAAATTACGTATCTTTGTTCCTTGGTTAAATGCGACATATATTCAATTTATTGTTTATAAAAGGCTTTAAGAAGGTGGCGACTTTAACCTAAATTTAGTACCTTGCGACGATAATTGATTGATTATTCAAAAACATAAAACAATGAAGAAAACAATTTTAATTTTATTCTCTGCTATTTTTGCTTTAAGCATCTATGCACAAACTCCTAAAAATGTGGAGTATGTTTTTACTGAGGCTTCTGATTTAAACCTCATCGGTAAAATTATGGACACTCCTAATCCTTATCATAGGATTGACACCGTAGCCTATAAGGGATTTACTAAAAGTGAAAATAGACAGGTCCGTAGCGCTGCTGGCTTAGCCGTACTTTTCAAAACAAATTCTTCAACTATTTCAATAAAAACAGAATTTGGATGGGAGTATCAAGCTGTAAATACAATGCCTGTAGCTTATCGTGGCTATGACCTATACATTAAAAAAGATGGCGATTGGCTTTATGCAAATTCTTGGGCAGTGGCCCATGGAAAGAGTGATGAAAACCTTGTCTTAATGAAGGATATGGATAGAACAGAAAAAGAATGTCTCCTATATCTTCCTATCTATTCGGAGCTGCTTTCTGTGCAAATTGGTGTAGAAAAGGGTGCGACTATTGAATATCTTGAGTCACCATTCCGCCATAAAATTGCTATTTGGGGTTCAAGCTACACTCACGGAATTTCTACAACTCGTGCAGGTATGAGTTACCCTATGCAACTTATGCGTTGGACAGGGCTTCAGTTTACAAGTATGGCAACTAGTGGAAACTGTAAGATGCAGCCATATTTTGCGGATGTCCTAGTGGATGTAGAGGCTGATGCCTATGTTTTCGATGCTTTCTCTAACCCTGATGCAAAAATGATTAATAAAAGGCTTTTCCCTTTCATTGAAAGAATGACTAAAGCTCATCCTGGCAAACCTATAATCTTTATTAGAAGTATATATAGGGAGAAAAGAAATTTCAATCTTTCAACTGAAGAAAGCGAAAGGGCGAAAATGGAGATGGCTGATAGTCTAATGAAGATCGCTGTTAAGAAATATCCTGATGTTTATTACATCAAGACTTCAAATGCAACTTGCCCTATGCATGAAACCAGTGTGGACGGAACTCATCCAAATGATTATGGATACACTCTTTGGGCTCAATCAATAAAGAAACCGCTACTAAAAATTCTTAAGAAATACGGTATTAAATAAAACTCCTTGATAGAAGGTTTTTATAACCAAAACTCAAGTAAAGAGTTCTTATAAGAAGGTGCATAAAATAGGCACCCATTAGGATGTGGATTGCTAAGATGGAAAATCTGTCTG
>CAYFMO010000055.1:0-1372 GCA_964344225.1 uncultured Muribaculaceae bacterium
AGAGGTCAGCAAAACAATACAAAACACCTCAAATTGATACCTGACACAGATGAAACAGTCAATTTGTCTGTAAGAGGTCAGCAAAACAATACAAAACACCCTAAATTGATACCTGACACAGATGAAACAGTCAATTTGTCTGTAAGAGGTCAAGATAAGTGAGGGAAATAAAATAGAACTAAATTACTTAATGATAGATTACAAAGAAAAATATTCCAAAGATGTTTCGTCTTTCTTAAGGTCTCCTGTGAGGGAGATTTTTAAGAAGGTGGACCTTAATTCTATATATTCATTTGCAGGTGGTTATCCTTGTGCAGAGACCTTCCCTATGGAAGATATTCGCAAGGCAATGAATGATGTTCTAGATATTTATGGTTCAAAATCTTTGCAATATGGTGCTACTCAAGGCGTTCCTGAGTTAAGAGAGGCATTGGCGTGCAGATATAATGTCTCTATTGACAGGGTACAAATCACATCATCGTCGCAGCAGGGAATAGATGTTTGTGCTAGAATCCTAGTAGATCCCGGAGATGTTATTATAACTTCAAGTCCTACATATTTAGGTGCGCTTCAATCATTTAGCTCTTATAGGGCGGATGTAAGAGGGGTAGAAAATAGAGATAGAACTATAGAAGAGTTCAGGAAAGACTATATAACTGCCATTGAGAAGGCAATATCGGAAGGAAAGACAGTGAAGTTCCTTTACATGATACCAGATTTTCAAAATCCGTCAGGCGAAAGCCTTACATTGGAAGAAAGAAAAGTCTTGGTTGAGCTTGCAGAACAATATGATTTTCTCATAGTTGAAGATAGCCCTTACAGGGAATTATGCTATGAGGGTGAGCCTTTGCCAACAATGTACTCACTATCTCCAGATAGGGTAATTCATCTCGGCTCATTCTCAAAAATCATTGCTCCAGGCTTCAGGTTAGGTTGGGCCATTGCTCATCCAGATATATTAGACAAGATTTATGTTTGTAAACAGGCCTTAGATCTTTGTCCACCTATTTTCAATCAATATGTTGTGGCTTTATTGATGAATAATGGAGTTTTGGACAATAATCTTGTGAAAACTGTTGCCTTATATAGAAAGAAAAGAGATTTGCTATTGGCATTGTTGGAAAAGTATATGCCAAAAGGAGTCACTTGGACCAATCCAGATGGAGGTTTATTCATATTTTTAACTCTCCCAGAAGGCTTTGATGCGGTGAAATTTTATGATGAGGCTTTATCTGCGGGTGTCGCTTATGTGGCAGGAGCATTTTTTACTCCAGATGGTTCAAAACTTAACACAATGAGGTTGAATTTTTCTTTTATGTCGGAGGACAAAATGGAAGAAGGAATTAAACTCTTAGCTTCATTATTATAAGTG
>CAYFMO010000055.1:1472-5701 GCA_964344225.1 uncultured Muribaculaceae bacterium
AAAAACACTTGATTTCAGGGCTTATACACTAATTGACATTAATTAAACAAGAAATAAAATGACTCTTTACAAATATCAAGGTGCAGGCAATGATTTTCTATTAGTAGATAATAGAGAAGGAAAAATTTCATTTTCTAAAGATGAAATATCTAGTCTTTGTGATAGAAGATATGGTGTGGGAGCCGATGGTTTAATGTTATTGGAATCTAGTGAAAAATATGATTTCAAAATGGTTTACTATAACTCTGACGGTTCTGGCGGAATGATGTGTGGAAATGGTGGAAGGTGTATAGTGGCTTTTGCTAAAGATCTTGGGTATGAAAACTTCGATTTTGAGGCAGTTGACGGTTTTCATACAGCAGAAGTGATTTCTGAAAATAAAAAAGAAAAAATTGTACGTCTCAAGATGAAAGATGTCACAAAATGGAGACATCTTGCATCTATAAATGTGGAATACCCAGTGGAAGGTTATTTTTTAGATACAGGTACGAGGCATTTTGTGAGTTTTGTAGAGGATATTTCTGAAGCTAAGGTTGTAGAAATTGGGAAGGCAATAAGATATGCAAATGAGTTCGCTCCAATAGGGGTTAATGCAAATTTCGTAGAGGCATCAGAAAATCTTTTGAAAGTCCGGACTTATGAAAAAGGGGTTGAGGGTGAAACTTTTGCGTGTGGTACGGGTATAGTGGCATCATCAATAGTTGCTCATATAAAAGGAGTTAAGCCTTCTGAAAGTTTAGAAGATGGGAGAAAAAAGTATTTAGTAAGGGCAAAAAGAGATGAATTGAGCGTAGATTTTATTCCGTTAGAAAATAAGGTTAAGGATGTGTATTTGACTGGTCCCGTAGTGTACATAGGTAAAATAATGATTAATTAAAAAATAAATATAAGATGAAAAAAGTTGGATTTTTTATAGTATTAGCTATTATGGTTCTTTCCTGTATGAAACCAGGAAAGTTTGAACAAAGTCGTACAATTCAAGCGACTTTTGAGTACTATGATTTAAATTATGAGGAGGCTTTTGGGGCGGATAGTTTGTATTTTGAAAATGGATATCTTCCTTGGATGGATTTAGTTTTTCATACTTCTATGACAGAAGCAGAACCAAGGGTATTTCTAGGTGGCCATGCTTTATCTATGGCTCATGATTCCACAATAACAGATGACCCAACAAAAGTTTTCAAATTTAATTCGGCCTTTAAACCGCCTTTGGCAAATAAAGAAGTCGGTATAAATAGAACTTTTGTGGTATACTACGATAACCCTAATCAGGAGCAAATGCCAAAGTATGATATTACATTTGAGAACTGGAAATATGGAACTTGCAATGTAAGAGGCTGTTTTGTTATGAATACAACACAAGTAGTAAATTATGTTGTTAACAACTTCGTAGATGATGATTATATCAAACTTACAGCAATTGGGCTTACTAGTCAGGATAGTGATGAATTAGGAAATTTAAAAGAGACAGGAAGGGCAGAAATCTTCTTGGCAAAATATAGCTCTAGTGAGGAGGTAAGAGATTCTGTTTTAACCAATTGGACAGTATTTGACCTATCAGACTTAGGCGATGTAGACTGTGTTAATTTTGAACTCGAATCTAATCGTCAAGAAGTTCCACCATATTTTTGCTACGATTTATTTACAGCGAATATCTTTCTAAGTTACTAGAAACTTAACCTATTTGTATTATGAAAGCATAACAGCTATTTCTTAAGCAAGAAATAGCTGTTATGCTTTGTGCGGATGGCGAGACTCGAACTCGCACGGGATTGCTCCCACTACCCCCTCAAAGTAGCGCGGCTACCATTACGCCACATCCGCTTTTATTTTAGGGATAGCAAAGATATTTATAAAAAATGAAAAAGCAAAGAGTTCTTGGTTTTTAGAAGAATATTAGTTATTTTTGCACGCTTTTCCTCGAGAAGGAAAAACATGGTATTTTATTATAAACACTTAAAACAGATTCACAATGGCTGTTAAAATTAGATTACAACGCCGCGGAAAGAAGAATTTTGCATTCTTCCACATTGTAGTGGCTGATTCACGCGCACCACGCGATGGTCGTTACATCGAGCAACTTGGCTCTTACAATCCTAACACTAACCCTGCTACTATCGTGCTAGATCACGAAAAAGCATTAAAGTGGTTAAACGTTGGTGCTCAACCAACTCTAACTGCTTCTCGTATTCTTTCATACGAGGGTGTTCTTCTACAGAAACATCTTCAAGGTGGTGTTAAGAAAGGTGCTCTAACTCAAGAGCAAGCAGATGCAAAATATGCTGCTTGGAGAGCTGAGAAAGATGCAAAGATCAATGCTAAGAAGGAAGGTCTTTCTAAGGCAGAAGCTGCAAGAGTAAAAGAAGCTATTGCAGCAGAAGCTAAAGTTAATCAGGAGAGAGCTGAAGCACTTGCTAAGAAGCAAGCTGAAGTTGAGGAAGCTGCAAGAGCAGCTGCTGATGCAGAGGCTGCAGCAAAGGCAGAAGCAGAAGCTGCAGCTGAAGAGGTTGCTGATGAGGCTGCTCCAGAGGCGCCAGCTGAGGCTTAATTATGTCTAAGAACTTTGAGCAGAACTTAAGACAAATTGCCAAGGTATTGAAATCTTATGGTACCGATGGAGAACTTGTAATGGGTTTTCGGCACATCGCTCCTGAAGATATCAAAATTGAAGAACCGGTATTCATCTATTTTGATGGATTGCCGGTTCCTTTTTTTATAGAATCTTTTACCAAGAGGGGAGCAAATAGGGCTTTTGTTCGTCTTACTGATGTGGGCTCTTTTGAGGACGCAGAGGAATTAGTAGGAAAAGCTGTTTACATGGACGTAGCTGTACTAGATGAAGATTTAGAAGATGATAACCTTAGTTTTTTAGTGGGCTGGATCTTGCTGAAGCCAGAAGATGGAACAACAGAAGAGGATATTGAAAATGAGGACTTCGCTGTGATTGAAGTTGGAGAAATTTCAAACTTCTTAGATATTCCTAATAATCCTTGCCTTGAAGTCGAAACTGAGCAAGGTGATATCATAGTACCATTTCATGAGGATTTAATCTTGTCCCTCGACCCAGATAATCAAGAAATTATTATAGATATCCCTAAGGGACTTTAGGTGCTCTCGACGGTCTAAAGAGTGGTTGTTTTTCTCCGTCGCGAGCTTTCTTTGTTGCACCCCTCCTCGCAATGACGTGATCCAATCGATACAGTGCTTGAGTGTAACGAAAGAATCTTTGCAGATATTAATATGACAAATGGTATTTTATTAGACCATCGATTGGGGAAGCTTGGAAAGAATTGATGAGAACTCCTTCTTCTTCTGCAATCCTTTTGATTATATCCTGGCAAGCGATTCCGAATCCCCCCACAATACCAACAGTAAGTTTATTTGTGATACTGCATTGTCTAGGTTTATTTCTACTTATTAGAGGCATAAGAGACCGTTTAAAGAAATTTCTAAAATTATTGTCAACAAGCTTTCTAATGTAGGGATCCTCATAATGTTCTAATATGAATGGGGCTAAAGAACCAAGATATTTTGAAGGAGCCTCGCTTTTATAAACTTTTTCTACTATTCCAGCGTAGTCGCTAATAAATTTTTCTTGAAAATCTTTTGTAACGCTTTCAGGAATGAGCCCTTTGATATAGTCCGAAATAAAGAGTCGTCCCAAAGTAGCAGCGCTTCCTTCATCTCCTATGATATATCCACCTGAATTTACTTTGTCAGCAATTTGTCTTCCATCGTAGTAGCAAGTATTAGAGCCAGTACCTAATATACCTACGAATCCAGGAAGTAAGCCTAATGTTCCCCTCGCTGCTGCCATAAGGTCTGTTTCAATTTCAATTTTTATGTTGGGGGCTATATATTTTTGTAAAAGTTCAACTAGGGTTGATCGTGAGGTTTCAGTAGTAACCCCAGCGATGTAAATGTAAACCCTTTTGATAGGTTCATTGGTTATAAGGCTAATCTCTTTTAAGGCAGTCTTAATAATCTCAGCAACCTTATCTAATGACATTGCTGATACATTTAGGCCTTTAGTAAGTATATGTCCAACTTCAGATTTTTCTGCTTCTGAAATTATCCTCCAATCACTTTTTGTTGCTCCACTTTCTACTATTAAAATCATACGCAATTCTTTCTAATACCTCGCGAAACTGACCACAACCCCAATATTTCCGTTTCGCGATACCAAAACACAATTTTTCCTGCCAAAACAGTGTGCGAAACCGACCACA
>CAYFMO010000055.1:5801-7627 GCA_964344225.1 uncultured Muribaculaceae bacterium
CCCAATATTTCCGTTTCGCAGTTAGTTGACCTTACAAATATAGATTATTTTAGGTGAATTTAGTGCAAATGGACTACCAGAAGCGGTATTGGTTTGAAATATTACCAGCAGATATTAGAACAGCTCACGTGCATTTCTGCAAATGAGCTGTTGTAAAGTTTAATTGTTAGAAGAATTATCGGACAAGGGTGAGAACTACATCACCATCGCCGTCTAGTATTTCAACGCTACCATTTTTTCCTTTAAATTTTTTTGCGGCGTTGATAGCATCAAGTATTTCACTTTCTAGTTCCATGTCATCTTCTGGACCAGCCATCATTGTAGTACTAATATTTTCTAATTTAAGATTAGAGCCGTTTACTGTATAAGTACCGTTGATAATATTGACTCCAGAATTACCGTGGAAACGTCCACTAGCCTTATCAAAATTTATGAAAGGATGCACTTGCTTTTGACTAATATCATCCCCATCAACAGAGCTAATTTTCCAATAGCCATTCAGGTCTGGTGTTCCAATGCAACTTATTAAACCAAAGGCTGCTATTATAGCAAATAATATTCTTTTCATAATACTTAAAATTTTATAGCTTTTTTATCAGATTCCACTTTATATTTAATCGCCCTTATAAACAATAAAAACTGTGCCGAATAGTATGGAACCATAATTAAATATTTTTCTCCAGGGATAGGACTCACAAATTTATTCCAGGCTAGGATAAAATCAGAGAATACAAATAGTATTGCTCCAATGGTAAATAGGGCACTCTTTTGATAGAATGATGCGAAAAGCATAAAAAGAATAAGAGTTGAATATATCATCACGCCGTATCTAATTATGCCTTCAGGAGTATTGGGCCTAATATAAGCCTTAACTACATATAAAAGAATTAAAACTATGACTACTCCTCCCACATACATTGCAATCTCTTGGCCATCTTTTTTCCTTTGTGGTTCAAACATCTTATTATATCTCTTCCAAAAGAAAGCCACTATCCATACATGAGCAAGAGCGAAGAAGCCCATTTGTCCAATGAAATTCCCGCAAGTACCCATATAATCGCCTAAGAATGAGAAGAACATTGCAAGCGTCATTTGCCAAGGCAGTACCCAAAGACCAGCAATAGTAAGAGTTAATAATGGAAAAGATAGTTTATGTGGAATCTTTACTCCAGGTAAAAAATATAGTAGAGCGAGCACAATGAAAAGCGTAGTAGTTAGGATAACTACTGGTTTAAGCTTTTTCTCCTGTAATTTAATAAAAGCCATAGTGTTATAGTTTGTGGTAGTTAATAAAATCTCCACAATATACATTAAACTTAATTGACAAGCAATGTTAATGTGAAGATTTTGAAAAAATGCCCAGATATCGTCTTATCTTAAGCGATATATATAAGTCTCTTGAGCTTCGTTTTGAGTAGTCAGATTTAAGATATTTTCGGTTCTTTCGACTTTATACTGCGTTCCAAAAGTAGTTCCATCGCTATAGGTGCCGCTTAGTATACCATTTTGAACTTCATATGTACCTTCTAAGTTTTTAAATCTACCTTCTCCTATTTGTTGAGAAAGCGTGAAGGTGGAGTCTTCTTTAAATTCTAAGTAGACAACAATTGTAGCATCGCCGATTTGAGGACTTTTGGTAACAATATCCATTAATTCCCAACTTCCTACGACATTGGTTTTTTGTTTTTCTACCGCTGGATCGGGTTTTTTATTGTTGCCACACGCAGAGAAAAGTATCAAACTAACTAAGATAAGAGTTAATATTCTAAAACTTTTCATTATAACCACCCTCCATTTTTACTTTTAAACGAACGAGAAACAACAGC
>CAYFMO010000056.1:0-7529 GCA_964344225.1 uncultured Muribaculaceae bacterium
TTGCTCTTCCATTTTTGTTTCCGTAGGTGGTATTTGCAAGGTATCTGCTTTTTGTTTCTCTGGGAGCCTATCAATAGGAGTTGCCTTTAATGTATCCGCAATAGAAGTCTTTATCGTATCGGCTATTGAAGCCTTAATGGTGTCAGCAAGGTGAAATTTTACAGTATCTATTGGTTGTAGTTTTTCTGTAGCAACAACCTTTAAAGTATCAAGAATAGGAACATTAACGGTGCTAACAGTGTCATTATAAGCCACATGTGTAGTATCTAGTTTTATTTTTACTAGGGTGTCAATTTGAACAGAGTGAGTTGTATCAACGAGAATAGTTTGCGCCTGTGATTCAAGCGCGAAAAGAAAAATCAGCGATATTGTATATAAAAAATATTTTATGCTCAACTTCATCCTAACAATTATAGTCAAATCATTTCACAAAAATAAGAAATATTTGCAGAATGTGCATTTATAACAAAAAATATCGTAAATTTGTGCCCTATTTGCGAATATTTTAAATTTAAACTACAATAACTATGCAAAGTAAAGGTGCAATTAAATTTGTTGCAATCGCATTAGCACTTGCTAGCTTGTGGGCACTTTCATTCACAGGTGTTACACTTTATCTGGAGAATAAAGCGCAGAAGCATGCAGAAGTGCAAGTGGAGTTAGCTAAGCAACAACAAACATTTAATCAAATTCCAGAGAATGAGCAACAGCCATATCTTGATGAAGTAGAAAAAACTGCTTATAGGGCTTATCTTGACTCACTCTCATCAGAAAAAGTATATTTTGCTTATACTTACAAGGATGTTAAAGCAAGAGAGCTGAACTTAGGTCTTGACCTTAAGGGCGGTATGAACGTTATGCTTCAAGTGCAACTTGAGGACCTTGTGAAGGCGTTGGCAGACGATAATCAGTCTGAGCCTTTCCAAAAAGCGATTCAATTGGCAAAAGAGAGGTCAGTGAATTCTACCAAGGATTACATTACTCTTTTCGCAGAAGCTTGGGCAGAAACATCTAGCGGCCAACCTCTAGCGACAGTATTTGGCACAGTGGATCTAGTTGATAAAGTTAAAGCAACTTCAACAGATGCAGAAGTAGTAGCAGTACTTAGGTCAGAAGCAGAAAGTGCCATCGCTAACTCATTTAACGTTCTTCGTAATCGTATTGACCGTTTTGGAGTCGCTTCTCCAAACATTCAAAAAATTGGAAATAGCGGAAGGATTCTTATTGAGCTCCCAGGCGTTAAAGAGCCAGAGCGTGTAAGAAAACTACTTCAAGGAACTGCTTCTCTTGAGTTCTGGAGAACTTATGATTACCCAGAAATTGAACAATATCTATATGAAGCAGACGCTGTCCTTGCAGATGTGTTGAGTGCAGAGGATTCTGTAGCAGTCCAAAATCCATTGTTCTCTGTTTTACAACCAGCTGGAAGTAAATCTGCTCTTATCGGTTTTGCTAACTACGCAGATACAGCAAAAATCAACTCATATTTGAAAATGCCTCAGGTTAGAGCGGTCCTTCCTCCTGAGCTAAAACCAATGTGGTCTGTTAAAGCATCTAGCTTCGTTCCAGATGGAAACACATTTGAATTAATTGCTATTAAAGACGTGTCTCAATATGGAAAAGCTCCTCTTGATGGAGATGTTGTTACAGATGCACGTGTTCAATATGGTAACACACAAGGTGGCCATCCACAAGTATCTATGACGATGAACTCTGCTGGAGCTACTATTTGGGCAAACTTAACAAAAGAGAACATTGGCAAACAAATAGCTATTGTTCTTGATGATATGGTTTATTCATATCCAACAGTAAACCAGGAAATCACAGGAGGTAGCTCTCAAATTTCAGGAGATTTTGATCTTGAAGAGGCAGAAGACCTTGCTAACGTACTAAAATCAGGTAAGCTTCCTGCTCCTGCAACAATTGTTCAAGAGCAAGTTGTAGGCCCATCGCTTGGTGCAGAGTCTATCAATGCGGGACTTATTTCTTTCGCTATTGCTTTCTTACTAGTACTAGCTTATATGTTGTTCTTCTACAATGGAGCAGGTGTGGTAGCAAATATTGCTCTTCTATGTAATGTACTGCTTCTTTTGGGTACACTTGTTTCTTTCCACGCAGTTCTTACACTTCCTGGTATTGCTGGTCTCGTGTTAACTATGGGTATGGCAGTGGATGCTAACGTAATTATCTTTGAGCGCATTAAAGAGGAATTACGTGCAGGCAAGGGATTAAGTAAAGCGGTTGAAGATGGTTATTCAAATGCTTATTCAGCAATTATTGACGGTCAGTTAACAACTATTATTACAGGCGTTGTTCTTTATATTTTTGGGTCTGGCCCAATCCAAGGTTTCGCAACAACTTTGATTATTGGTATTATCACATCGCTTCTTACATCAATCTTTGTATCTAGACTTATTTTTGAAAATAGACTTGCTAAGGGTAAAAATATCACATTTGATAACAAACTTACAAGAAACTTCTTACAAAATACAAGAATTAACTTCTTAGGACTAAGAAAGATTACATACACCGTTTCAGCTGCTTTAATTGTAGCATCTATTCTTTCTATGGCTATTAAAGGTTTTACATATGGTGTTGACTTCACAGGAGGCCGTACCTATATTGTGAGATTTGATCAGCCAGTAACAGCAGAAGAAGTACGTGCCGCGGCTCTGCACGAGTTTGATGGTGCAGTTGAGGTAAAACAATTTGGTGGTGAAACTCAGATGAAGGTAACTACTCAGTATCTTGCTGAGAATGAAACAACTGAAGCAGATGCTCAAGTTGAGGAGAAACTTTATAAAGCACTACAAGGCTTCTATGTAGATCCTCTAACACTTGATGAGTTTACTTCTACTTTGACTAACCCTTATGGTATCCAAAGTTCTGATAAGGTTGGTCCTACAATCGCTAACGATATCAAGAGAGATGCAATAATTGCAGTTCTTATCTCTCTTCTTGCAATCTTCGCTTATATTGCAGTGAGATTTAAAGGATGGACCTGGGGCTTTGGTGGTGTTATGGGTCTTGCTCATACATCAATAATATTGATAGGATTCTTCTCTTTCTTCTCGGGAATACTTCCATTCAGTCTTGACGTTGACCAAACCTTCATAGCTGCAGTTCTTACCGTAATCGGTTACGCTATTAATGACACAGTAGTTATCTTTGACCGTATACGAGAGCACCTAGGTATGAAGCCTAAGGCAGAATTTAGAGCAACTGTGAATGGAGCTCTTAATAGTACACTTTCACGTACAATCAACACTACATTCACTACATTAATTGTTTTGATTTCAATTGCAATCTTTGGTGGTGAGGTTATTAGAGGATTGGCAGTGGCTCTTATTATCGGTATCTTAATTGGTACGTATTCTTCACTGTTCGTCGCTACTCCGCTTATGTACGATGTTACACTAAGAATAAAGAACAAACAGAAACAGAAATAATATAAGAGCAATCTCGTGCGTAAAAACATAGGTTCTACGCACGAGAGATGCTTAAAATAGTATCCCGTGCGTGAAAACAATAATTTTACGCACGGGATTCTTAATATATCTGGATTGCAGAAGAAACGGCATATCCGTTTGCAATCAGGTTATCGTGTAAAGAGCAATCTCTAGAAGTCGTAGCCGAAACGAAGCGCTACATTCCAACGGTTGCCATTAGGAATGTGATTTAGGTTAAATCCCCTTAGGTATTGAACATCAGCTTTAGCATATAGGCCCTTGTAGAAACTATATTTAATGCTTAAACCAGCAGATACCTTAGGAGCACATACGTAGTCAATCCAATGATTTGTATATGCGTCTATTTTAGTTGGTTCATTGCCGCTTGGGACAGAAAGAAGAGTTTTTGTTTCTTCTACATATTTACCTTGCTCATAACCAAATATTAGCCCTAAATCAAGATCCCAAACCTCCAAAGAGCCTTCAAGAGAAGTTGCAAGATTCAGAGTGTTTCCAACAATTATGTATGGATATTTTTGGGCAGAAATCTCATTTAAGAGAGATAGGTTAGCATTCCACCTCAAACTCCAAATCAGATCTTTATATAATTTAGACTTGTTGATAAATTCATATTCTGGAGCAAGAGCAAAGCCCCTTCTTTCATAAATCTTATTAGAAGCATAAGTAATAGCGTTTATAACACCACCAATGCTTTCCTTTTCGATAATATATTCATTATTTACTAGGTCAACAAAGTCAAAGCCCAGACGGAGGAAATGCCAATTAGCTTTATCCTGCAACTTATATCCAAGCTTCAACCCCAATTTGTGGCTAGGGAAGCGATACCAAATAAAATCCTTTTCGCCAGCCTTACCTTTTGCATATAGATATCTTAACTCTCCATAAAGTCCTTTCCACGACATCTGGCCGCCAATTCCTAGACAAAGCTCACTTAATGGAAGCCCTCTTACGCCAGGTTCGTCTAAATGTAGCCCAGCTCCATCCCAGCTTTCTTCAAGGCCGTATCTCAAACCTTTATCAAGAAAAGCATCGAAATCTGTGATTTTAGTACCTACAACTTCTGGCTCCACGCTTTCGCTATTTGTTCCAAGCAATAAGTTCCCACCAACAGCAAAATCATCCCTATGGAACATAAAGGCAGGACTAAGCATCAAATCAAGCAAGTAATTAGTATGCCTTAAATCCTTCCTTTTGGCATAGTTCGCCGAAAGAAAATCAAGGTTTACCCCTATTCTCCATTCTGGGTTCAACTCATAAGAAAGTCCACCGTCAAAAGCATAAGTTTGTAGGGTTTTACCTCCAGGAGTAAATTCTATAGCATCAATAGGGTAGTAACCAGGTCTAATAAACATAGAACCACTCATATCCTTCCCTTGGAAATGTTCAAAGGAAAATGAGCCCTTCATAGAAAGCTTATCCAGATGTATTATTGTCTTTGCGATAGCTCCCGCATTCCATCCAGAAGAGGCCTCGCTATATTGCCTAAAGCCCCCCGCCTCATATTTTCCATATAGCTCTGCATAGGAAACAGAAATGGAGTCCATCGTGATACCAGTTATATTATCCCCAGAATTCCATAAATTACTTCTTTCAACTCTATCATAATTTTGTGCAGAAAGAGTAGAAGAAATAAAAATCCAAATAAAAATTATGTGTCTATATTTTTTCATTTTGCTTTCCACAATGATTGAGTTTCACTTTCATAAAAATCTTTAGAGGAATTATTAGTATCCATAAGTACCTCATAACCACGCGCCGCTGACTTTGCTTCATCAACTTTTCTTCTCAAAGTCCTTCCCTCATAAATGGTTGTCAATAAAGCATTACCAGCATCTATTTTATTAGACATTCTTTTTGTGTTTCCTGCACTACCTCCGTCAAATACCTCCACTCCATCCAAAACCCAATCTTCAGGAACACAAACAACTCTATCGACAGGCCTACCAGGGACAGGAATGACATTCTCGCCAATAGCAACGAAGTCTTCAATAGTAGTACCCTCCGCCCTAAATAAGATTAGGGTAGGAGAAGAAACAGAGAAGGTATAAGCATTAGAAATACCCGTTTTTATAACAACATCTATATATCTATCTGCTTGAATCTTGTCGCCAGGCGAAGGGTGATACCTTTCATTAGGGAAATGCTTATTGTTATAACAAACAAAATAATCCTCATTATTAAGGTTTACAGAGAGAGGATATATAGCAGAATGGTCTATAGCACCATTTATTGCCACCACAGCATCTTCTCCTGGTTGTAGGGGGAAGTCGGTTCCGTTTCCACCAAAAGCCCAAACGCATTGAATTACAGGACAAAAATTTGGGAGACCAAGTTGTCCTTCCTCATCCTTTGAATACCAAGGATTTGATCCCGTAGAATTGTAAGGAGACAAGGTCCCAAAGCACAACTTATCAAGGTATTCTACATTTTGGCTATTATTATGAATTATAAAATATTTATCACTCTGATATTCTCCCTCAATTGGAGCTTTTTTACACCCACCACAATAAATTTCTTTTATTACAAGGGCTCCTAGCTTAGCATGCACAAAGTTTAAATTTATATTTCTATCCTCATTAGCAATTCTTACTCTATCTTTTGAAGCGTTGAAAATATCCTCATTTTCAAGGTGTGAGGTAGAAATTCTATATAAGCCATTGATTACCCTGAAGCTCACCTTGCCATTTTCATCTGTTTCTCCAGAGAAAAGACTTCCACTCAAAATGTCGT
The DNA here is from genome assembly GCA_964344225.1 of uncultured Muribaculaceae bacterium. Lineage (GTDB taxonomy): Bacteria > Bacteroidota > Bacteroidia > Bacteroidales > UBA932 > Cryptobacteroides. The sequence continues at coordinate 6,201 of CAYFMO010000056.1, forward strand.
TTACAGTAACCATGATTCCTGCTCTGGATATAGAGCTAAAGTTTTCTGGAAAAGCAACTTCTATATTTAAAGTCTGAGTGCTTTTTTCATACGGATTGTCCTCAATTGTCATACAAGAGAGGGACAATAACCCAACAAATATATATGTGAATACTCTTTGCATAATCTTAATAGTTAAATGAAAAGCTTAAAACTTTAAACGGCAAGTTAGGCCATAATAGAATGAAGGGACGAAAATCGTGCTTACTCCTGTAGCCATTGATTTTACAGCCATTCTTGAATTAGTAAAGTTGTTTGCAAAAAATGACAAAGAAATATGTTTGCCTATTTCTTTCGTAATGCTAAGATTGGCAGCTAAGTAAGGGCCATAACCATCTTGTGCAAAAGTGTATTCATTGCCAGACTTTAAGATGAGGGCATTGAATTCTGAGTTATTGGCTTGCGCCTGTTTAAATTCATGTACATTGCCATCAATATCCATATAAGCCAATGGGAGGACAGCAGTATATGAGTTCCCATCATAAATACTACCACCAGTAGGAGCGGTGCTTGTACTAGTTGCATTATATGCATATTCAACTCCATTATATTCAGAAATATTACGGGACCTTCTAAGAAGAGACATTTCTAATCTACAAGTGATAATAATCTTAGCTTGTGGAATATGCGTAATTGCAGTTAAATTGGCATCTATATTATGACCTATGCGTCCGTTGCTAGTAGAAGAAGTTTTACCTCCCATTGCATAAATTCCCACATATTGATAAGATCTGTTTTTTAATGTGGTGTGTGAACGCCCACTTTGATATATCTGAGTTTCTGTTGCGTCTAAATACTTATTATAGCTATAAGCCGCATCTAATCTAAATGAGGTTTTAATAGGTTTTATTTCGGGGAAATCGACAATTAACTCCGCTCCAGCCCTATGGATATTTGTCCCATTGTACTGCTGGGTGGTTCCTACGAAAGTCCTATCTGTAACAAGCAAGTCCATCTTTGTCCAATCGTCACTACCTTGTGGGGCAATTTCAACCTCACCCGTGGTCTTATCCAATCTCAACTGTGCACCTTCCTCAATAGTATAGCCCGAAGGTTTTTTATACACATTGTAACTAAGTGGAGAGTAAGTTGTATTTAGGAAATAAGGATTCATAGTCATATTATAGAACCCTACAATAGAAATCCTAGTATCCAAGAAATTAAAATCTAAGCCAAGTTCTGCATTACTGTTTCTTTGCCACTTTAATTCCGGATTATATTGCATTTGGTAAGGTTGAGTATAATAAACATAAGCAGCTTCACTTCCAACTGTATAACCAAATGAATTCA
>CAYFMO010000057.1:0-7319 GCA_964344225.1 uncultured Muribaculaceae bacterium
CCCAACGATATAAATATGAATTAGTTGCTTGATATTTACCTTCCAGAGTATTTCTTGTAAATTTCATTGGTTTAAGCTCATCTACTGTAAACCAAGATTGAAAATCCTCTCTTACTTTAAAAAAGAAATCATACAAGGGAGTAGTACGCCCAAAAACCGATGTATGATAAACAGGAACACCATTAAAGAGGGTACTATCTAAAACAACTCTTGCTGTCCCAACATCGGAATTTATTAAGCCCCAACTATAATGCATAGTAAAAGACAGTGTCTCGCCCGACTTAAATGCAAGCTGAGACTTATCCTTATGCCTTGTGGGTATACAATTAGACTTAACTTGCCCAGTCGTAAAACTTCCAAATGAAATTGCTATGACCAAAGTCAATATTAAGTTTAAGGACTTCTTCATTTATTACATTCAAAAATCAGAATTTGAGAAATCATTTCCACCATAGAAAGGAGAATCATCATTCATTGCTGAAGAGTAGGTTGCAGAAGCTTGACTTACAAGTGTATCTGCCATATCAACAAAACGAACTTCACTACTAATGAATCTCATATCTATGTCTCCAATAGCACCATTTCTATGTTTTGCTATTATTAACTGTGTTCTTCCCTCATCTTCTGGATTATCAGATAATCCCTGATAGTCAAAACGGTGGATGAATAGCACCATATCAGCATCTTGCTCGATAGAGCCAGATTCACGAAGGTCAGTCAATTGTGGTCTTCTACTTCCACCCGTACGTTGTTCAGATTGACGCGAAAGTTGAGAAAGTGCAATAATTGGAACATTCATTTCCTTTGCTGTTGCTTTCAAAGTACGAGAAATGGCTGCTACTTCTTGTTCACGCATTCCACGCAATTCTGGTGGGCCTTGCATTAACTGAAGGTAGTCTACAATTACCAGACGTACATCCTTTTGATTTACAAGCCTTTTAACTTTAGAACGAAACTCCATAACAGGTAGCGATGGCGTATCATCTATGTAGATAGGAGCGCTCATTAAGTCTTTTAACTTTATCTCTAGCTGTTGCCACTCATAAGGCTCTAGTTTTACTCCACCTTTAATTTTTTCTGCACTTAACTGAGTCTCTGTAATCATCATACGATTAGCCAACTGAATAGCAGACATCTCCAATGAGAAGAAAGCTACAGGCATATTAAAATCGATAGATGCATTTCTTGCTAAGTTAAGTACGAGTGCAGTTTTACCAACTGAAGGACGAGCCGCAAGGATAATAAGGTCAGAAGGTTGCCATCCAAGAGTTATCTTATCCAAGCTAATGAAGCCAGATGGGACACCAATTAAACCTGGCGATTCCTGATGTCGCGCAATTTCATCTAACGCATGGCCAATAACCTTTCCAATATCTTGGACATCTCGTTTTATATTGCTTTGAATGGCAGAAAAAATCTTTGTTTGAGAAGTATCTATTAGTTCATCTACATTTACGGAAGGATCATAAGCTGCTTTTAATATATCATAGGAAGCTGTAATTAATTCCCTTTGTATGGTTTTCTGCTTAAGAACCTTAATGTAGTATTCCATATGGGCAGCTGCACCAATCTTTTGAGAAAGCTTCGCTAGAGCAATTGTACCACCTATCTTCTCAAGATTCCCATTTGATATGAGTTTTTGAGATACAGATAACAAGTCAAGTGCAACGTGTTCATTAACCAATGAGCGCATTGCATCAAAAATCATCCTGTGTTTCTCTAAATAGAAGCAATTGGAATTCAGTTCTCCCATTGCATCATCAACACAGTTTGGCTCAATTAAAAGCGCACCCAAGACCGCTTCTTCGACGTCAAGAGCCTGAGGAGGCACTTTCGCCATCTCAAGCTCAACTGAATCTAGGTTAACTTCTTGTGTCTTCTTTCTAGTAGTTTTTTTCCGTACTTCTTCTGCCATCTTGACAATTATTCAAAATCTGCGTTTACAAGAATTCTTCCGCAGTGCTCACAAATAATCAATCTTTTATTAGAAGCAATATCAATCAGTCTTTGAGGTACAATCGTATTAAAACAGCCCCCACAAGAATCCCCATTGAAAACAGAAACTACTGCTAGGCGGTTATTATTACTCATTCTTATACGCTCATAAGCACTCATTGTTCTTTCATCTATTTTAGCTGCACAAGCATCTCTACGAGCACGTAGTTTTTCTTCTACTTTAGCTGTTGATTCAACAATAACAGTAAGCTCCTCTTGTTTTGCTTTAAGGTCAACTTCTTTAACTGCGATTCTTTCTTTAACATATTCAAGATCTTGTGTTTTCACTTCAATATGTTCTTTTGCTTCGTTAATTTGCTTTTCAGCAATTTGCCTTAACAAATCCTGATTTTCAACCTCTTTGTTAAGAGAATCATACTCACGGCTATTGGTTACATTTTTCAATTGCTCGTTGTATTTAGCGATTTGATTCTCGCATTCAAAGATTCTGTGTTTATCTTCAGAGATTTGAGTATTATAATCTTCAATCTGACCTACAATTCGATCAGCTTTTGCTTTTAACTCAGCTACTTCTGCTTCTAAAGCCTCAACTTCCATCGGAAGTTCACCTCTTTCTTGAATAATCTTATCAATATCGGTGTCAGCTTTTTGAAGATCATAAAGGACCTTTAGTTTTTCCTCTACTGACAAATCTGAGTCAGCAAAGTTTCTCTGAAGAGAAATAAATGTTTCTCTCTTATCAATCGGTGTTTCAACTTTTGTTGTTTTTTTAGCCATGTTGCTTAAAAATAAAATATCGGGTTACTATAAATATTCTGCGTAATGCGAACTGCAAAGTTAGGAAATTTTTTCTTTATCAATGATAATAAAACTTCAACTATTTCAATTTCGCTCTCATAATGTCCTATATCCATAATCATAAACTCTTCTTGGGTAAAAAAATGATGGTAGGACATATCTGCTGATATGTAGGCTTGTGCACCACTAGAGACTGCTTTTGGAATTAAGGAAGAGCCTGCTCCACCACACATTGCAATCTTTTTAATGTTTCCTTTAATAGGACGAGACATTTTAATGGTTTTTAATGAAAATCTTTCTTTCACTAAATCGATAAGTTCTTGAGAAGATATTGCCTGTTCTAATTCACCAACTACTCCCAGTCCAAAGCCTTCACCATCGTCATCCAAAATTTCAACATTTTTTAAGTTTAATTTTGTTGCCATGGCTCCACTTACTCCTTTTATAACCTTATCAATAGAAGTATGAGCAGAATAAATTGCTATACCTGCAGAAATTGCCTTTATAACAGCTAGACCTACCATATCTTCTGGGCTAATCTTCTTTAATCCCGAAAATATAAGTGGATGATGAGTAATAATCAAGTCTGCACCACATTCTATAGCTTCATCAACTAATTCTGGAGTGCAATCTAAAGCAATAAGAGCAGAATTCACCTCAGCATCAGGAGAACCAATAATGAGTCCACTATTGTCCCAGTCTTCTTGAAGCCTTAAGGGTGCAAAATCTTCTATTATATTTATTATATCTCTTACTTTCATCTTCATTATAGTGATTTTCTAATTTCTAATAATTGCGACTTAACTGCCTTTAAAGATGTTAAAACTTTCGCTTTATCCATAGTTCCCGTATTATCCTTTCTCAATCTCTTCTCTGCCCCTTCTAGGGTCAAACCCTCTGTTTTCACTAATACGTGGATTTGCTTAAAAGTTTCGACATCTGCTGGAGAAAACATTCTATTTCCCTTTTTATTCCTTTTAGGCTTTATTAGTTTTGGGAAAGAGTTTGACCAAAAGCGCACCAATGATGTGCTTTCACCTAAGATTTCTGCAACCTCTCCTATTGAGTAAAACAATTTATTCATAACCTTTATAAATTAGTCCATCGATTGAGCAGTATTTATTGACATTATAAGAATATTAACATACTCTTTTGGATCAACAGAAGCAAATAAATAGTTAACTGGATCCACTATAACTGTGTCTTTAATAATTTCATAATGTAGATGGGGAGCATATGACTGAGCCGTTAAGCCCACTTGACCTAATAAATCTCCCTTCTTTACATTAGCATCTTTTCTTACCCTTATGTCTGCTAGGGGAGCATATCTAGTTATATAGCCGCCTTTATGTTCCAGTGACACAATATTTCCAAGCCCCTTACTAGACCTAATTATTTCAATCACTTTTCCATCAGCAGCTGCATACACTGGTTCACCTACTGGCGTTATTAAATCTAAACCATCGTGACTTACCTCCACTTTATAAATTGGATTTATTTTTTTTCCAATAGAGGCCCCAACTTGCGAAAAAGAAAGATCTTCAATTGGCGAAGATAGTGGTGGCAAGATAGTGGTTGAATCTGCCAATTTTTGGCTTATATAACTTAAATTTTCTTCAACTCTTCTTGCTGAAAACTCCATAAATTTCAATCTAAATTGAGAATAAAGCACCAAATCTTCGTCTGGCATTTCTCCAATTCCATAGAGATAATCAAGGGATGACTGTGGATCTACTTGAGGAGCTGGTGTATGAAAAATTTGCTCATAAATTGCATTATCCCTACTCTGAAGCTGAGTTAAGGCATCTTCTAACATTATCTTCTTCTCCTCTAGTTTTGGAATTTCAGCCCTGTAACCCCTCAATTGTTGTGCTAATTTTTTTTCTGTATCAGTACTGAAAAAAAGAGCAAAAATAGCATAGTAAAAAATAGTCATAGAAACTGAAACAACAATGAACAAAAGAATCCTGCGTATAAAATACCACACAGAACGCCTATATTTTCCAAAAGCTATTTTTTTACTATCAAACTCAAAGGATGCCATAATTAACTTATATTATTCTATGACTTATTCCCTCTATGAGAAGGGTGCAAGGTTATTTGCCCACCTTCCGCTGGATTAGTATCAATTATTTTAGAATATTCATCCAAAGGAATATCTAAATCCATAAAATTCATTGGATTCACATAATTGTCCCTATACATTACTTCGTAGTGGAGATGTGGCCCTGTTGAACGCCCAGTATTACCAGATTCTCCCAAGTAGGCCCCCCTCTTAACTTCCTGCCCCTCAACCACAGCAATTGACTTCATATGGGCATACCTTGTCTTATATCCAAATCCATGGTCTACAACAACTGAACGTCCATATCCCCTAAAATCATAACTAACGGATGCAACTACACCATCACCCGTAGCATAAATGTTTGTACCAGTCTTCATAGAAAAATCCACTCCAGTATGCCTATCTGGTCCGCCTGTAAAAGGATCACGCCTAAAACCGAAACTACTTGCATATCTATATTTCCTAGGGTCTGGATACATTGGTGCTATTGCAGGAATGCAAGTAGCCATATTATCTGCCCTCCTAGAAAGTTGTGCTACTTCGTCAAAAGACTTACTTTGAACATAGGTCTTTTTAAGCAATATATCTAGACGACGAACAGTGTTTTCCAAATAACCATTCTCATCAAGCCCCTCATAATCAAGATATCTATTAGCTCCACTAAAACCCGCATTTCTCACCTCAAGTGGAATTTCTTTTAGGCCAAAAATAGAGCGATATATATTATCATCCCTCATCCTCACAATTTCCAATGCTTCAGAGTAATCATCCAAGTGTCTATTTATTAACTCAACACGGGAAACTGCCTCTGTATTAGCTTTTTTCAATAAAGTTGTCTTTGGAAGTTCATTTCCTAAAACAGAAGTATAGATCCATAGATAGAAAACTGCCATTAAAATAGAAACACCGAAAAGTAAAAAAGAAATAAGCACACGTGGGTACTTTGACTTCTTTTTTACCTCATAAGACAAGGTCTCAGGATTGAAAATATACTTTTTAAATGTCGACATCGTGCAAATATAGTCTTTTTTGCAAAAAAATGTATTATTTTTGCAAGTTAATGCGCCTATATGAATAGGAAATAATATTGAAATAAAAAATAATAGATATATGACTTCTAAAGAGATTAGAAAAACTTTTTTGGACTTCTTTGCATCAAAGGGTCATCAGGTTGTACCTTCTGCACCTATGGTTGTAAAGAATGATCCCACACTTATGTTTACAAATGCTGGTATGAACCAGTTTAAGGATTGGTTTTTAGGAAACAGCAAACCAAAATGGACGAGGGTTTGTGATAGTCAAAAATGTCTTCGCGTGAGTGGAAAACATAATGACTTGGAAGAGGTTGGTAAAGATTCATACCACCACACAATGTTTGAAATGCTTGGAAACTGGAGTTTCGGCGATTATTTTAAAAAAGAAGCAATTAATTGGGCTTGGGAACTTCTTACAGAAGTTTACAAAATTGATAAAGATAGACTTTATGTAACTGTATTTGAGGGCTCTAAAGAAGATGGCACCGAGCTAGATACAGAGACGATGGAAGCCTGGAGAAAGCACGTTCCAGAAGAAAGAATATTACTTGGAAACAAGAAAGATAATTTCTGGGAAATGGGTGATACTGGCCCTTGCGGTCCTTGTAGCGAAATCCACGTTGATATTAGGGATGACAAAGAAAGAGCTACTATTCCTGGTTCCCAACTAGTTAATAAAGACCATCCACTTGTAATCGAGATATGGAATAATGTCTTTATGGAATACAATCGTAAGTCTAATGGCGAGTTGGAACTTCTTCCAAATAAGAATGTGGATACAGGTATGGGCTTCGAACGTCTTTGTATGGTTCTCCAGGGCAAGCAAAGCAATTATGATACTGATGTTTTCACAGGTATGATTGCTAAGATTGAGGAACTATCTGGACAGAAATATGGAGAAGATAAAGATAAGGATATAGCAATAAGAGTAATTGCAGACCATATTAGGGCTATTAGCTTTTCAATAGCTGACGGTCAACTTCCTTCCAATGTGAAGGCTGGCTATGTTATTAGGCGTATTCTTCGTAGAGCTGTTCGTTATGGTTATACTTTCCTAGGTTTTAATGAGCCTTTCCTATGCAGACTTGTAGACCAACTTGTTGCAGATATGGGAGAGCAATTCCCTGAGCTTGTTAAACAGCAAGTGCTAATTGAAAAGGTAATTAAAGAAGAAGAAATGGCTTTCCTTCGCACTTTAGATAGGGGTATTCATCTAATGGATAATATATTAGAGAAAGCAAAAGACACTAAAGTTATTAAAGGTGAGGATGCCTTCACTCTTTATGATACTTTTGGCTTCCCTATTGACCTTTCAGAATTAATCGCATCTGAAAATGGTTATACAATTGATATTGAAGGATTTAACATAGAGCTTCAAAAGCAAAAAGATAGAGCTCGTAATGCAACAGCTATTGAGTCTGGCGACTGGATTGAGTTCCATAAATGTGAAGATGTTCAGTTTCTTG
>CAYFMO010000058.1:0-7285 GCA_964344225.1 uncultured Muribaculaceae bacterium
GCCTGGGGTCTTCTTGCTGCCATTTTTATTCCAACAGGTTGGTGGCCTAATGAGACAATTGCCCAAATGGTTAATCCGATGCTCAGGTATCTTTTGCCTATTTTAATTGCATATACAGCTGGAAAAGCTGTTGCAGATCATAGGGGAGGAGTAATCGGAGCAGTAGCCACAATGGGTGTTATTGTTGGAAGTGATATTCCTATGTTCATAGGAGCAATGATAATGGGGCCATTGGCAGCCTATATTATCAAGAAATTTGATAGTTGGTCAGAAAAGTATACTAAAGCAGGTTTTGAATTGCTTGTCAGAAACTTCTCCTTAGGTATTATAGGAGTATTGTTGGCAATACTTGGTTTTTTTGTTATTGGCAAGCTTGTAGTAGCATTCACTTATGTTATGGCGGCTGGAGTTAACTGGGCTATTGAACATAGTTTATTGCCTTTAGTTGCAGTTTTTGTGGAGCCAGCAAAAATTCTTTTCCTTAATAATGCCATAAATCATGGTATATTTTCGCCACTAGGTATAGAACAAAGCTATGAACTTGGACGTTCAATAGTTTTTCTTATAGAGACTAACCCAGGTCCTGGTTTAGGAGTTCTTTTGGCTTATTGGCTTTTAGGAAAAGGCACGGAAAAACTATCTGCACCAGGAGCAGCAATTATCCATTTCTTTGGTGGTATCCATGAAATTTATTTCCCATATGTGCTTTCTAGGCCTATTCTCCTTCTATCTACTATTGCAGGAAGTGCATCAGCATTGCTTTATTTTTCACTAACAAATTCTGGTTTAGTTGCGCCAGCATCTCCAGGTAGTATTATAGCCTATGTAGCGATGGCTCCTAAGGGTACTGCCTTAGTTGTCGCTGGGGGAGTGTTATTGTCTACTATAGTCTCCTTTTTAGTGGCTATGCCATTTATTCGAACAAAATCAGTGGAAGAAAAAGAAGAAGAGGACTCGAATTTATCAGATAAAAAGATTTCAAAGGGGCTAGTTGTTTTTGCTTGTGATGCTGGTATGGGTTCAAGTGCTTTAGGCGCAAGTAGATTTGGAACTCGTCTTCGTAAAGAAGGTATTGACCTTAAAGTAGCATACTATGCTGCTGATAGTCTCCCTCCAGAAGCCAAGGTAGTGGTTTGCCAGCGAGAATTGTATGATAGGGTAAAAGATGTGGCTCAAAAAAATTGCCCTAATGCCGAAATAGTGGCAATTCATAATTTTTTGTCTGACCCCAATCTAGACGCCCTACTGGAAGCTCTTAAAACATCCCAGAATAACGTTGTCGCTGAAGTACAAGAAGATGTTATAAAACAAGAAGAGCCAGCTACCGAACCGTCTGATTCTGAAACATCAATTTTAAAGTTAGAAAACATTCGTTTGGGTTTAGCACCTTGTACTAAAGAAGAAGCCATAAGAATGGCAGGTGGAATATTAGTTGAAAGCGGCTATGTTCTTCCAGAATACGTTGATGCGATGTTGGAGAGGGAAAAAACAGTAAGTACATATATGGGTATGGGTTTGGCTATTCCACACGGAACATCTGAAGCAAAATCAAAGGTGTTAAAATCAGGAATAGTTGTACTCCAATTCCCTGAAGGAGTTGATTATGGTGATGAAAAGGCTCATTTAATCATAGGAATTGCTGGTGTGGGCGATGAACATTTAGATATTTTAAGTAACTTAAGTGGAGTTTTAGAAGATGAAGCTGTACTTGAAGAAGTAATTAAAACATCGGATACGATGGTAGTCTATAATTATTTAAAATAATATGATAACACAAAAAATAACATTAACAGCAGCAAATGGTATGCATGCAAGGCCTGCAGGCGAACTTGTTCAATTGGTTAAAAGCTTTGCTCCTGCAAAAGTTTCACTAGCCACCAATGTAAAGAAAGTGAATGCAGCCAGTATGCTATCAATTCTTTCTTTAGGATTGAAACAAGGGACAGAAATAGAAATTTCAGTAGAGGGTGGCGACGAAGCCGATATTATGGCAGCTGTGGTTGATTTTATAACCAAAATTGATGACTAAAAAACGTGTTTTTAATCTACCCTTTAAAGGGGTAAGCTTAGGAAAGGCTGTAATCTATAGCAATGTTGAGCTTGATTATGTTACTACAAATAATCCAGAAGAAGAGCTTAAGAGATATAGTGAGGCCTTCCATAATGTGCTAAATGAACTTGAAACTTTGGCGCAAGGTAGTGATATATTCCAGGCACATTGTGAGCTTATCCAAGACCCGATGATTGATGAGAGCGTATCTATTTTAATAGAAGATGGACAGTCAGCCTTCGACGCGGTAAATCAAGCTTCAGTATCTATTTGTCAGATGTTTTCTGAAATTGACGACGAGTATCTTAGGGCAAGGGTTGATGATGTTAGAGATATTTTTGAGCGTCTTTCCAAGTCTCTTTGTGGAGTAAAGCAGCAAAAATATGATTTCGAAGAAGGGACTATAATTGTTGCAAAAGAACTTTTCCCTTCTGATACAGTAAATTTTGACTTTTCTAAGATAGTCGGTTTAATAACAGAAAGAGGAAGTGTAACAAGTCACGTCAGTATCATAGCTCGAAATTATGGAATTCCTGCAGTTGTAGGATTAGATGGTTGCCTAGATGAAATAAATGAGGGTGATGTTTTAATTTTGGATGGAGAATTAGGAGAAATTGTAATTGACCCAGACGAGGAGAGTATAAAAAGATACGAGGCTTTCCTTAAAACACAAGAGATTACAAATGAACTAGATACTAAGCTTTTTACAAAGGAAGGGAAAGAAATTAAGGTATATGCAAACGCTGGCAGTATACAAGAGGTTGAGTTGGCAATAAGAAAGGGAGCCGATGGAATAGGCCTATTTAGATCAGAGTTTTTATATATGAAATCTTTGAATGGATTTCCATCAGAAGAATTTCAATATGAGCAGTATAAAGCGTCGGCAAAACTTTGCGAAGGAAACACTTTAACGATAAGAACCCTTGATATAGGTGGAGACAAGATGTTGCCTTATGCTTCTTTTGAAAAGGAGGAAAATCCATTTTTAGGAGTTAGGGGAATAAGATACTCATATAGAAATCAGGATATTTTTATCACTCAACTTAGGGCTATATTGAGAGCAAGTGGGGATTTCCCAGGAGTAATACGAATAATGTTCCCAATGATTTCAGCAGTTGATGAGTTCCTGTGGGCGAAAAAGATGGTTGTAAAAGCAAAAGAAAGTTTGCATGAAGAAAATCTCAACTTTGATTCTAGTGTAAAAGTTGGCTTGATGATAGAGACTCCAGCAGCCGTTATTATGGCTGATAAGCTTTCTATGGCTGCAGATTTCTTTAGTATTGGTTCAAATGATTTAGTTCAATATTTAACTGCAACAGATAGGGGTAATCCTGCATTGGGAGACTTGGGTAGTCCTATGTCAGAAGCAGTAAAAAGAAGTTTAGTGCATATATGTACAGTGGCAAATAAGGCTAAAATACCAGTGGGGATTTGCGGGGAAATTGCATCCGAATCCTGGGCAATCGAGATTCTTTTAGAGGCTGGTATAGATAGTTTTAGCGTAGGGCCAGCGTTAATAAATTCGACAAAACAGTTAGTACAAAAACATATTAAATATACGAAATTATGAAACGACTAATTATTTTAAGTCTATTAATGACTTTTACAGCAACCACTTTAGTTGCTAAGGTTGAATTACCCTATGTGATTTCTGACAATATGGTACTTCAACAAAAAACCAATGTTGCGCTTTGGGGTAAAACAAAGCCAAAGAAAAAAGTTATTATTACTACAACTTGGGCTAAGGGTAAAACAGTAGTTAAGGCTGATGAGTCAGGTAAATGGCTTGTTAAAGTTGCAACTCCAGAAGCAGGTGGCCCATATGAAATCACATTTAATGATGGAGATAAAGTAACCTTGAAAAACATACTAATAGGAGAAGTTTGGATTTGTTCTGGACAATCTAATATGGAAATGAAGATGAGGGGTTTTGCTGGACAGCCGATTGAAGGTGCTACAGACATCATTATTAATGCAGATCCTTCTACCCAGATTAGAATGTGTAATCTTAAGATGACAAGATCTTTGGAACTACAAGAAAATTGTGAAACACAGTGGCTTGAGCACACGCCAGAAGGAGTTCGAGAAACAAGTGCTGTGGCTTATTTTTTTGCAAAACGTCTCCACGAGACCTTAGGCATACCTGTTGGGGTTATTAATGCTTCGTGGGGAGGTACTCCAATAGAAGCTTGGATGGATAGAGAGCTACTTGAAAAAGAATTTGCAGAAGATATCAATTTGGATCATTATAAAAACAATGAATTTCCAAAGAGTCGTCCTCATAGAGCTGCAGGTGTGCTTTATAATGGAATGCTGCATTCATTAGTTCCTTATACAAATAAAGGTTTCATTTGGTATCAAGGCTGTGATGGCGACAATAGATTGAAGCCAGAGCTATACAAAAAGCTTCAACCAGCTTTTGTTAAAATGCTTAGAGAAAAATGGGATAATGAAAAGATGCCATTCTATTTCACTCAAATAGCTCCTTATGGTTATAATGACAAACATCCACGCACAGCTGGATTTATGATGTGGGCACAGGCTCAAACCCTTGATTTAATACCTTATAGTGGCATGGCGGCTACTCATGATGTGGGAGAAGTAGCTTGTATTCATCCTCGTAACAAGAAAGCAGTAGGTGATCGTCTAGCTTTCCTTGCATTAGCTAATGATTACGGTAGAGACCAAATAGATTTAAAGACTCCAATTGCTCGTGAGTTTAAGACAGAAGGCAATGAAATGCTAGTTACATTTGAAGTGGGTAAAGCAGGACTTAGCCCGATAAATCTAGATATAGAAGGGTTCGAATTAGCAGGGGCAGATGGAGTATTCTATCCAGCAACAGCTAGAGTTATTTCAAAACAAGTAAATACAATAAAGGTGACATCACCAGCTGTGACATCACCTAAATATGTTAGATACGGCCTTGTAAACACTTCTAAGGCAACTTTATTTAATTGCTTCGGTATTCCAGTAAGCCCATTCAGAAACGACACATTCGCTGAATAATACTATTCAGTAACGACATCCTGTCCGCTTCCTTCTTTAATATTCCATATGGTGAGGATTAGTAACGTTCCAACGATTGCTAGTCCTCCCATTGCTATAAATATCCAACTCCAACCGCCAAATTTATCAGCTAAAGCACCAAAACCCCAACCTGTTACAATAGTACTTAGATAGCTCATAAAACCAATTAAACCTACTGCTGAAGAAGCTGCTTTCTTAGTAGCAATATTTGCAGCTGTTACTCCAAGGAGAGCTTGTGGAGCATATAGGAAGAAGCCAGCTGCTGCAAGTATAACTAGGAATAGTATTGGAGAATTTGAGTCTTGTAAAAAGTGAAGTGCAATTAAACAAACTGCAACAAGACCTAGTCCAATAGCGCTAACTCTTTGTGACCTACTTGCAAAGAATTTATCAGAAATATATCCAGCTAATAGCATACCTGCTAAACCAGCAATTTCAAAGATACCCACAGTCCAAGCTGCTACAGCAGGGTCTAGCCCCATATCTCTAAGCATTGAAGGACCCCAGTCAAGCACTGCAAATCTTACGATATAAACAAAGAAGTCAGTAACTGCAAGTACCCAAATAATAGGATTTTTGAAGACTCTTTCTATAATAAATTTTCTAAATGCCTTAGGATCTTTGTGGTCGTCCTCATCAAGTTCGCCTTTAACCTTAGGAAGTTCAGGAAGTCCAACAGACTTAGGAGTGTCTCTTAAGGTAATAATTATAAAGAAAATACCAACAAAAGCAATAGCTGCAGGTACCCAGAACATTAATTGCCAACTGGTTAAATAACCACAAATAACAGCTACAAGAAAAGCTCCAATAGAGTGAGAAGTATTCCACAAACTCATCTTTGTTGCTAGCTCATGAGGTGGCACCCAGCTAACCATTAAGTGATTACAAGGAGCAAAGCCACAACCCTGGAAAATTTGGTTGATAATGTAAAGAACTCCTAAAACAATAACGATACCCCTAACGAAGACTGCACCTTCTGTGGCCCCAGTAAACATTATGCTGATTTTATCAGCAAATCCCATAAGGACACTCGCCAATACGCAGACAGACAAGCCAATAGCAAGATGCCAACGTGCATTTGTTCGGTCTGCAAGTATTCCGTTTAAAAATTTTGAAACCCCGTAAATTAGACCACCAAGAGTCATAATTATACCAAAGCTTGCATTTGAAATGCCATACTGTTCATTTAATAGTGGGATAGCAAAAGAAAAGTTTTTCCTAACGAAATAAAATAATGCGTAGCCAATCATTGAAGAAATGATAACTCTCCATTGCCAATACTTAAAACTGCGTTTTGTTTGCATTAGTAGGTTGATTTATGTGGTTTTTACTAGTAATAATGGCGCAAAGATAAAATTAAATTAATGAATTAAAGAATTTTATTTAAATTTGTGCGTTTTGAAATGATAAATCTATTGATAATATGTGGATTACTTTAATTGTTCTATTGCTTTCAGCAGCCTTATTCATTCAAGGTAAAATTCGTTCTGATCTTGTTGCTTTAGGAGCACTTTTAGCTTTACTTTTAACTAATATTCTTACTCCTAAAGAGGGTTTAGCAGGATTTTCAAATACAACTGTTATTATGATGGTTGGACTTTTCGTCGTTGGAGGCGCTATTTTTAAAACAGGCCTCGCAAAGATGATTGGTAGTAAGATTTTGCAGTTGGCGGGTACGAGCGAGTTAAAACTTTTTCTACTAGTAATGCTGGCAACTAGTGGTATAGGTGCATTTGTTAGTAACACGGGTACAGTAGCTCTTATGATGCCTATAATTGTAAGTATGGCAGCGGCAGCAGGGATTTCTGCGCGAAGATTATTAATGCCACTTGCTTTTGCTAGTAGTATGGGTGGTATGATGACTTTAATTGGTACTCCACCCAACCTTATCGTTAGTGATATCTTAGCAGAAGCGGGCTACGGACATCTTGGTTTCTTTACTTTCTTACCAGTAGGTATTATTACAGTAATAGTTGGTACGCTTTATTTATTACCTGTAACCAAACTTGTTCTTTCTCCTAAAAAAGGCGAAAAAGACAAAAAAATTAAAGGTAAATCTTTAAATGAATTAGTTCGCGAATACGGTATAACAAGTAATTTATTTAGAGTAAAAATTTCAGCAAGTTCTTCAGCAATCGGGAAGACCATAGTTGATATGAATATATATAAAGAATATAATGTCAATGTTCTTGAGCTTAGAAGAAA
>CAYFMO010000059.1:0-7214 GCA_964344225.1 uncultured Muribaculaceae bacterium
AACGACACTATCTTAAACCACCGTTAATAGAAATACACTCACCAGTAATATAAGATGCCTTATCCGATGCAAGGAAAGCCACTAAGTTTGCAATTTCCTCTGGTTCTCCAAATCTATTCATTGGGATCATTTTCTTCAATGCTTCTTCATCCAAACCTTCAACCATATCAGTTTTTACAAAACCTGGAGCTATAGCATTTACTGTTATTCCCCTTTTTGCAACTTCTTGTGCAAGAGCCTTTGTCGCTCCTATTAGACCTGCTTTTGTTGCAGAATAATTGGTTTGGCCAGGCATTCCAACGATACCAGAAAGTGATGACATATTAATAATGCGACCTGACCTTCTAGAGAGCATTGATTTAACTACAATTCTAGTAACATTGTAGAAACCATCTAGCCCAATACCGAGTACACTATCCCAATCTTCGTCTGTCATTCTTAGCAGTAAAGTGTCTCTTCTAATTCCAGCATTGTTTACAAGTACTTCAATACTGTCTTCTTTATGGGACTCTATCCAAGAAGTCAAAACTTCTGTTGTTTCTTCTCTATTACTAACATCAAATTTCAAGAGCTCTCCTGAAGAACCTACTTTTTTTATTTCTTCTAAAGTTTCTAAAGCCCTCGCCTCATTCGAAACATAGTTTACAAGAATATGATAACCTTCCTCTGCGAGTTTTATACTTATGGCTTTACCAATTCCACGGCTTCCACCTGTTACTAAAGCATATTTTTTCATAATGTTATTCCGTATATTTTTTAAATACAACACATCCATTGTGGCCACCAAAACCTAATGAAACTGAAGCAGCAATAGTTAAGTCTGCTTTTACAGGTACATTTGGAGTATAGTTAAGATCACATTCTGGATCTGGTTCATCAAGATTTGCAGTTGGTGGAACTAGCCCATTTTCTAAAGCTAAAACCGACGCTATCGCCTCCGCAGCACCTGCAGCTCCTAACAAGTGGCCTGTTGTTCCCTTGATTGAGCTTACATGGGCCTTATAGGCAGCCTCTTCTCCTATAGCGAGCTTAATAGCCAAAGTCTCCGATGGGTCATTTAGACCTGTTCCAGTACCGTGTGCATTGATGTAAAGAACATCATTTTTAGGACTGTAGCCAGCCTCCTCAAGAGCAAGCTTAATAGCCTTCGACTGAGTTTCACCATCTGGTCTTGGAGCTGTTACGTGGTGTGCATCACAAGTATTACCATAACCTGTAACCTCTGCAAAAATCTTTGCTCCACGTGCTTTCGCATGCTCATAATCTTCGAGCACCAATACTGCTGCACCTTCAGCCATTACGAAACCTGAACGATTTTTATTAAATGGAAGTGATGCATATTTTGGATCTTCTGCCGTTGACAGAGCCCTTGCATTTGCAAAGCCTGCTACGCCTAATGGAATTAAAGATGCTTCCGAACCACCTGCAATAATTGCATCGGCATATCCGTGCTTAATTGCTCTATATGCCTCACCCAAAGAATGGGTTGATGTTGCACAAGCTGTCACAACTGGTAGACAAGGGCCTTGTGCTTTGTGTCTAATTGCAATATTACCTGCTGCAATATTAGCTATCATTGTTGGAATGAATAAAGGTGAAATCCACTTTGCTCCATCTTTAATCATTTTTGCGGATTCTTGATATTGGGTTTTAAAGCCACCAATACCTGAACCTACATAAACTCCAAGTCTATATGGATCAATATTTCCATTTTCTTCATCTGCGACAAGACCAGATTGCTTCATAGCTTGCCATGCTGCAGCTACTGCGAAAATTGTAAAATCATCTTGTTTTCTTGCAAATGGTTTTTCTATTTCATAATCAGCAGGGTCAAAATTTTTAACTTCTCCTGCTACTTTTACTGGAAGCTCCTCTATCGGAAATTTTGTAATAAAATCTATTCCACAATTAGCTTCTAATAAGTTTTTCCAAAATGTTTCAACATCGTTACCTATTGGAGATACAATTCCAAGTCCTGTAACTACTACTCTACGATTCATTTTTTTAATATTCATTTAATCTATACTAATGCAAAGGATAAATCTCCTTTACAGCAAAGTTTACCATCGACATAAAGCGATGCATTACAAAAATACATATTGCCACGACTATTTGTAAGTCTTGCTTCAATCTCACAGAGATCTCCTGGACGAACTATCCCTTTAAAACGAACATTGTCAATACCTATATATAGGGTTAACTTTCCTTTAATTTCTTCTTTTAAAAGTAGAGCACAACTCTGGGCCATAATCTCGCATTGGATTACTCCAGGCACAATAGGATTATCGGGAAAATGTCCTCTACAGAAAAACTCATCTTCCCTAACTCTATATTTTGCGCGAGCAACACCATCTTCGCCCACTATGACTTCATCGACAAGCAACATTGGCTCACGATGTGGCAAATATTTTTTTAGTTCTTCTCTATCCATTGTTTAATCACTTTTTCCGCCCCTAAAATTAAATCTTCGACTATTGTTTTAGCTGGTTCAATCTTAGTTACCAAACCTGCACATTCTCCTGCCATATAACTTCCATTTTTATCTCCTTCGAACACAGCTTTTCTATAAGCTCCTGTGCCAAAAGCAGCAATTTCTTCTGGTGTTACATTAGGATCGGCTTCCATTTTAGCAAATTTTCTTGAAAACGGGGTTTTAAGAGCGCGAACAGGATGACCTAAGGTTTTACCTGTCACAATAGTAGAAATATCTCCTGCCTTTAAAAGTTTCTCTTTATAATCTGGATGTGCTTTGCTTTCTTCAGCTACAAGGAAACGAGTTCCAACCTGAATACCCTCAGCACCTAACATAAATGCTGCAGCTGCACCTCTTCTATCACATATTCCACCAGCAGCCACTACAGGAATGCTTACGGCATCTACAATCTGTGGCACTAATGACATAGTATGAGTTTCCCCCACGTGTCCACCCGCCTCTGCTCCTTCTGCCACAACTATATCTACTCCTATTTCTTCCATTTTCTTTGCAAAAGCAACCGAAGCAACAACCGCTACCACTGTTATTCCTGCAGCTTTCCACTTTTCAATGTATGGAGCAGGAGAACCAGCACCTGTTGTTACAATCTTAACACCTTCTTCTACAATCAAATCTGCAACCTCTGCTGCATAAGGTATTTGTAGCATTAGATTTACAGCAAAGGGTTTATCTGTTAGAGTCTTACATTTTCGAATTTCTTCTCTTACTGACTCAACACTTCCACTCATGGAAGTAATAATTCCTAGACCACCAGCATTAGAAACAGCTGCGGCTAGGTTTGCATCTGCTACCCAGGCCATACCACCTTGAAATAGCGGATATTTAATGTTTAAAATTTCACAAACTCTACTTTTCATAATCATCTTTTATAATTACGAGACTTTTAATGTCAATCTTGCGAAACTACTCATTTTTTTTGAATTTTCCATTCAAAAAGTATAACTCCTGACACTAAGCCTGCTCCAAAAGCACTCATCATAATCTTATCTCCCCTCTTTAATTTCCCTGATTTTTTATACTGGTCTAGGAGAATTGGACAAGAAGCACTTGATGAGTTTCCGTGATTTTCATTTTATTACATTTTTTTTGAACGCCGCAAAAATAAATGTCTTTAAAAAACCGTAATAATTATTGTGGCGAAATTTTAAATGAATTTGGGCTCATTTTCGATTATTTTTGAAAATGAGCCCATAAAATTTATAGTATAATGTTTATAAAAAGGCTAGAATAATGGTTCGTACCAAAGTTTTGTTTCCTCACCCATTGTAATAACAAGTTCTCCACCAGCCTCTATATCCTTGAAGTCTATGTATGGCCTATCATAATCTTCACCATTGAGTGTAATACTCTGTATATATTTATTTTCCTTACTATTATTTAAGGTCTTAATCTTAAATAGGCCATTTTTGACCTTAACATCTGCCTCTTCAAATAAAGGCGAGCCAAACCAGTAGCGGCCACCAGCAGGTTCTACTTGATAAAAACCAAGTGATGAAAGTATGTACCAAGCAGACATCTGGCCCACATCTTCATTTCCAGAAAGCCCATCAGGAGCTACACTATATTGTGTAGATAAAACCTCTCGAACTCTTTCTGCTGTTTTCCAAGGTTGACCTAACATTGTATAAAAATAAAGAATGTGATGGCTTGGCTCATTTCCGTGAGCATATTGACCTATTAGTCCTGAAATGTCTGCTGAAACATTATCTCCTTCCAGAGCTGAGGATACGATAAATAGTGAATCAAGTTTTGCTACTAAGTTTTCTTTACTTCCAAAACATTCAACTAGACCTCCCAAATCATGTGGGACCAACCAGGTGTATTGCCATCCATTACCCTCACAGTAATCATCATCCCTATGAGAAGAAGCAAACGGACTATATTCTTTACGGAACTCTCCCTTGCTGTCTTTACCACGCATGAATCTCAATTCTGGGTCAAATAAATGTTTATAAGATTTACTGCGATTTGCGAAATATTCATAGTCTGCTTTATACTCATCTTTTTCTGTTTCCTCATATAACTTGAGAGCCACTTGAGCTACAGCCCAATCAGCTAATGCATACTCTAAATCATAAGCAACAGATTCAAGAAACTTATCATAAGGTATGTAGCCATATTCCATACGGAAATCTTGGCCCCTATCTGGACGCATAGCTGATTCTTTCATTGCGATAAAAGCTTCCTCGCGGTCAAATCCATCGTAACCCTTCAAAATTGCATCAGCTACCACTGGAATTCCCGGATTTCCTACCATACAGTCTGTTTCACATCCCATTAGATGCCAAACTGGGAGTTTTCCTTGTTGCCTATAAATGTGGAGCTTTGTCTTTATAAGGTCATCTTGCTTTTCAGGATGGATAATTGTGTATAGAGGCATAGCTGCCCTATATGTATCCCAAAGAGATAAAGTTGTATAGAGTGTTTGTTCGTCGTTTACATCACTAAATAGCGATGGAGCTATCATAGTATGGTAAAGAGCTGTATAAAAGATTTTTCTAGAATCTTCATCATTCGTTTTAATGATAATTCTAGATAATTCTTTATTCCACGCTTGATCTGCTAACTTCACAGCCTTATCAAAATCCTGATTAGCTTCGGCTAAGAAGTTTTCTTTGGCTTTCTCTGTACTATTTGGAGAAATAGCAACTTTGAGCAAGATTTGCTCATTGTTAGATGTCTTATAGTCAGCTCTACCAAAAAGAGCCACCTCAACTTCTTGATTATCAGCTGATTTTACACTCTGTCTAATTAGTTCAAAGTTCTCAAAATCCTTGGAAAATTCTGCATAGAAATAAATTTTTTGGTTGTTAGCCCAACCTTTTGAATATCTATAGCCCTGAATTGCATTCTTTCCAACTACTTCTATGTTAGCATCAGTTGTTCTATCCCAACATCCACCATTTTGGAGATCAAAAACGATTGCAGCTTCTTTTGATTCAGGGAAGGTATAACGATGGTAGCCAACCCTTTCTGTTGCAGTAAACTCTGCTTTGATATTATATCTTGTTAGTGGTACACTATAATAACCTGGTACGCTTATTTCCTGACTTCTATCAGCATATGACCACAGTCCTGTTGAATAACTATCTTCGGTACCCCTCGCATAAGTTGCCGCTACAAGTCCCCCTTCAATGCCTTCACCAGTAATAGGCATTACTGTAATATCAAAGAGGTCACCTATTCCAGTACCACTAAGATGGGTGTGTGAAAAACCTATGACAGTAGAATCACTATCGTGGTAACCAGAACACCAGTCTCAAGTTTGGGGTATACTAGTTGGCCCCAGTTGAACAGCGCCAAAAGGCACGTTTGCGCCTACGAAAACGTGGCCGTGGCCACCAGAACCAATTTTTGTATCAACATACTGAGTAAGATTTACATCTTTAGTAGCCGTACAGGCAGATAAGATAAAGCTAAAAAAG
Organism: uncultured Muribaculaceae bacterium; assembly: GCA_964344225.1. Classification (GTDB taxonomy): domain Bacteria; phylum Bacteroidota; class Bacteroidia; order Bacteroidales; family UBA932; genus Cryptobacteroides. The sequence goes on from CAYFMO010000059.1 coordinate 5,920, forward strand.
AATAATATTAAAAATCTTCGAGTCATAGTTTTATTTTTTTCTGTATTTCCAATTAAGTAATGGTAATAAAAATGATATCACCGATGCTCCAATCCAAAATATTGCTACTGGAGTAAAATCATATTGTGTGACTTGTATTACTTGGCCTGTTATTGTATCTATTTTATCTACAACGGTTGAATGGTTATCTAAGAGCCAGCCACTTGCTACATCTTGGATACCAGCTGCCACATAACTAGCTAAACCTACAACTCCTAGAGCAGCACCTGATGCCCTACGTGGCACAATATCCACAGCCATTAACCCTCCGATAAAACAAATTAGAACTCCTATAGAAATTCCAAAGAGAATCATTGCTATAATATTAATCAACCAAGAATTGCCACCGAAAAGGAATAGAACAAGTGATATTGAGTTAAGAACACCAAAGATTAACGCTGGTACATAACGATCAGAGCGGAAAAACTTATCTGAAAACCATCCCGAAAGAACTGTTCCTAATATTCCCAATAGAGCATTGATTGATATAATTGATGTTGCTTGTGCTAACTCAAACCCCTTTTCTTCTTGAAGAAATAAAACACCCCAGCCATTAATAGCATAACGTGCAATATACATAAAAGCACTAGCGGCAGCTAGAATCCACACTGCAGGTGTCTTAAGTACAAGTTTTTGGATTTCTCCTGTGGATTCTTCTTTAGCTACTGGCTTCTCCCCTGTCATAGTTTCCACAGAAGGTAAACCCTTGCTTTCAGGGTTATCGTGCATAAGAAATACAATTACTATAACGCCTACAATACCAGCAATTGAAGATCCCACAAAACCCCACTGCCAACCTGCCACTGAAACAAGTATTCCTACGAAAAGGAAAGACAACCATTCTCCTAGATTATGGCTTAAACTAAAGATTCCATAATATGTTCCTCTCCTGTTTAATGGGAACCATCTTGACAAAGCAATAATTGCTGGAGGTGAGCCCATTGATTGCCCCCAGCCATTAATACCCCACATTATTGCGAACAAAATAAATATGAGTGATGTGGGCAAAACTCCACCCGCAAAACCAAGCATTCCCATTGTAAAGTTTGCAACAACTGAGATAATGAGTCCAGTTGCCATAAAGCGTTTGATATTACAGTGGTCTGCTAAAAATCCATTTACAAATTTACCTATTGCATATGCGAAGAGTAGTACCGAACCAATAATACCTAGTTGAGTTGCATCTAATAAGCCATCATCCAAAATTGGTTTTTTAACAACATTTAAACTTGTACGACAAACATAATAAAGGCTGT